>NZ_CP022387.1:1887566-2202161 GCF_002302635.1 Capnocytophaga stomatis | reverse complement strand
CACCACTTTCAAGTTTTCTTTACCCGGAGCGTTGAAACTTCCGTTTTTGATAGATGCCTCCGCAAAAGCATTATCTAACTCGGCATCAATCCACTCAATTAATTTTTCATCAGTATTGAATTTAATATCCTTAAAATCAACCTCTTCAATAGCTTTCATAATTTCTCCATCTTGCGGAGGAACAAGCTGCCCGCCGTCTTCCCAATACACTTTGTATCCGTTATATTCAGGCGGATTGTGTGATGCCGTAAGCACGATTCCGCATTGGCAACCTAAATAACGTACTGCAAATGAAAGCTCCGGAGTCGGACGCAAATCCGAAAATAAAAATACTTTTATTCCGTTGGCAGAAAATACATCAGCAACCACTTTCGCCAATGTTTTGGAATTATTTCGGCAATCGTGAGCGATGGCTACTTTGGGTTGCTCATTCGGAAATGACTTTTTGAGGTAATTACTCAATCCTTGCGTGTTTTTTCCCAACGTGTATTTGTTGATTCGGTTTGTCCCGATTCCCATAATACCACGCATTCCGCCGGTTCCGAATTCAAGATTTTTGTAAAAGGATTCTTTAAGTTCGTCAAGATTTTTGTCAAGGAGTTCTTGCACTTTGGCTCGTGTTTCTGCATCGAAAGTGTCAGAAAGCCACGTTTTTGCTGTTTCAATACTTTTCTCTAACATAGGACTATATAAATTAGAAGATATTTTATTTTACTTATCGTTTTTCAATCAAGCAAAGATAAAAAATTTATATCAATTTCCTTAGTAAAAGATTTAATATTTTTAGGAAGAATTCTGTTGTTAAAGTTATATTTTTTATGTTCAGTTTGTAATTTACTGATTTATTTACTTTTGATTTTCCGATTCTTTTTTGGTATTCTGCTGCAATTCCACCCAAGCATCTGCAAGCATAAATTCCAATGTTTTATCATCTTTTGCCTTTATTATATCGTGAAACTGAGGTCTTTCCATTACATAATAGGCTAACAATTCTATTTCTTCGGTTGTGAGCCGAATGGTTTTCTGAAGAAAGGTGGACATATTTTCAACGATGTAATTCTTCACTTTTATATTTTCATCATTGACTACCAGCTGTTTTATCTTTTTACTTTTTCCGGTAATTGCATTTACAAGACCTTCTAAATTCACCGTAAACGACCCAACAAGCAGAGGTAAAATTCCGTTTGGAAGAACGCGTGTTTCGCTATACACTCGCTTTTCGTTATAAGTTCGGATTTTGGGTTTATGTTGTAAAATCCCGAGCGATTGTACGTTTATATCCGGATTTTTATAAACTTCAACTTCCTCTATCTCAATCACTTCATCTTTCATTTTAACAAAAAACAATTGACCAGCTTCTAAATCATACTGAGTAACAACACGATGAACCGTTTCCTTACCTACGTGAGTAATTTTCAGCGTATTACCTTCAAAAACTTCAATAGAAAATTCCCCATTAGCATCTGTTGTGGAAAAACGATTTCTCTCCAAATTTTGTATGTGGACGCCCTGCAGAGCTTGTTTTTCATCAACCACTTTTCCCTTGATAATCACAGCTTCCTGAGCGACCAACGTTTTTCCTACAAACAGAAAAAATACAAATGCTATCCAATTACTTGCTCTCACTTTTTAGTTCTTCTTTCAGAATTTTTTGCAATTCCAGCCAAGCATCTATAAGCATAAATTCCAGTGTTTTATTGTCTTTCGCTCTGATTACTTCGTGAAATTGAGGTCTTTCCATTACATAATACGCCAGAGCATCAACTTCTTCTTGAGAAATTTTGAGTTCTTTTTTTAAAAAATCACTCATATTTTCAGAAATATAGGTTGCAACCGCCATATTTCGCTCATTTTCCAAATCTTTTTTTATTTTCTTCGTTCTCCCTGTTATGGCATTTATGAGAGCACCAACATCTAATCCTCCACTAAAAACTCTGGTATTACTATAAACTTTTTTCTCTGCGTATGTTCTTTTTATGGGTGTATGTTGCAAAATTCCAAGTTCTTGAGCCGTAATATTTCTATATTTTGTCACTTGAACTTCCTCTAACTCATTAACTTGCTCCTTCATTTGTATCACTATTCCGGCAAACTGAAAATCTGCTTTCACAATATTTCTGAAAACCGTTTGCATACTAACGTGAGTCAATTGCAAAGTATTTCCTGCAACTGCCTTTATTGAGAAATATCCTTTTTCATCAGTGGTGGAAAACAATTCGGTATGAAGGTTTTGCACGTGAACGCCTGCCAAAGGAATTGTGTCGTTCATCACACGCCCACGTACAACTTCTTCATTTTGAGCAAAAAGCTGTCCAAAAAATAATAGAAAAATAAATGTTATTGCAGCTTCTTTCATTTGTTAGGTTTAATTTTCAGTTTCCGATTGTCCCATAAGCATTAAATAGGCTTTCAGGAATTGGTCAATTTCACCATTCATTACGCTATCCACATCAGTGGATTCATATCCAGTACGAACATCCTTTACTAATTTATACGGATGCATTACGTAATTACGGATTTGTGAGCCCCACTCAATTTTCATTTTTCCTGCTTCAATTTCATCACGTTTTGCTTGACGCTTCTTCAATTCAATTTCATAAAGTTGTGATTTTAAAAGCTGTAATGCTTTATTTTTATTATCAAGCTGACTCCGTGTTTCTGAGTTTTCAATGATAATTCCCGTTGGATGGTGGCGAAGACGCACCGCTGTTTCTACCTTGTTTACATTCTGCCCTCCCGCACCGCTGGAACGCATCGTTTCAAAAGTGATGTCAGACGGATTTATCTCAATTTCAATGGTGTCATCGGCAAGCGGATACACGTACACCGAAACGAACGACGTATGGCGTTTGGCGTTGCTGTCAAAAGGCGAAATACGTACCAAACGATGCACGCCGTTTTCCCCTTTAAGATAACCGAAAGCGTACTCGCCCTCAATTTCAATGGTTACGGTTTTAACACCCGCCACATCACCCTCTTGAAAGTTGAGTGTTTTCACGCTGTATTTCTGGTTGTTACACCACATTGTGTACATTCGTAAAAGCATTGAAGCCCAATCACAACTTTCAGTTCCTCCTGCACCTGCCGTAATCTGCAACACAGCACTCATACTGTCTCCTTCCTCGGACAGCATATTTCTAAATTCAATATTTTCAATGTGTTGCAACGCTTTTTGGTACTGCTCGTCCACCTCGTCGGGCGTAGCAGCTTCTTCTTTTAAAAATTCCATCAACACCTCCAAATCCGAAACCAATTTTTCGGCTTCTTCATAATCCTCTACCCATTTTTTTTTGCTGCGGAGTTCCTTTATGATTTTCTCAGCCTCTTTGGCGTTGTTCCAAAAGTCGGAAGCGAATGTTTTTTCTTCTTCATTTGTGATTTCGATACGCTTGGCATCTACGTCAAAGATACCTCCTTAACGCACCCAGGCGATTCACTAAATCTTTTACTTGCTCGTTGTTTACCATCTTTTTTTAATTTTAAAAGGCAAATATAAATTTAAGAAATTAAGAATACAAATTTATCTCTTAAGAAAAATAATCTTAGTTATTGTCAAACTATTATTTTTCAACCAAATGTTCTCTCTAAATTCCTTTTATAATAATTTTATAAAAAGCAATCTCGACCTCTAAACTATCCCCAACCTTTCTTTTGTTAGTAATCTTAACCCTCAAAAAAACAAAAAACCTCAAGATTCCTCTTGAAGTTTCTAAAAGAAGGTAGTGTGCGGCCGCAGAAACACTCTACCCCCCTTAAAAAACAAAAAAACTCCAATCATCTCTGATTGGAGTTTTAACTTAAAGAAGGCGGCGACATACTCTCCCACTTGCGTAGTACCATCTGCGCTAAAAGGTTTAACTGCTCTGTTCGGAATGGTAAGAGGTGAGACCTTTCGCTATAACCACCTTAAGTCTTTAGGGAAGAGCCATTAGGCAACAGGCATTAGCCATACTTCCACTATAATATGTTAACATACTAGGATAAAAAACACGTTCTAATTATCCGCCAACTGCCATAAGCTATCAGCACAAAAGAATCTGCGACGCAATAAGTCTACGGGTTATTAGTATTACTCGGCTATGACATTACTGCCGTTACACCTGTAACCTATCAACGTGGTCATCTCCCACGACCCTTAAAAGAAATCTCATCTTGTGGCGGGTTTCGTACTTATATGCTTTCAGCACTTATCCCTTCCCAACGTAGCTACTCAGCCATGCTCCTGGCGGAACAACTGATACACCAGAGGTTGGTCCAACTCGGTCCTCTCGTACTAGAGTCAGCACCACGCAAATTTCTAACGCCCACAGTAGATAGAGACCGAACTGTCTCACGACGTTCTGAACCCAGCTCGCGTGCCACTTTAATGGGCGAACAGCCCAACCCTTGGGACCTTCTCCAGCCCCAGGATGTGACGAGCCGACATCGAGGTGCCAAACCCCCCCGTCGATGTGAGCTCTTGGGGGAGATCAGCCTGTTATCCCCGGCGTACCTTTTATCCTTTGAGCGATGGCCCTTCCATACGGAACCACCGGATCACTATGCTCTACTTTCGTACCTGATCGACTTGTTAGTCTCTCAGTCAAGCTCCCTTATACCATTGCACTCTACGCACGGTTACCAAGCGTGCTGAGGGAACCTTTAGAAGCCTCCGTTACGCTTTTGGAGGCGACCACCCCAGTCAAACTACCCTCCACGAATTGTCCTCCACTCTATGCGGAGTTAGACCTCAGATAAGCAAAGGGTGGTATTTCAACAACGACTCCACAACTACCGGAATAGCCGCTTCTAAGTCTCCCACCTATCCTACGCATCACTTATCCAAGACCAATACGAAGATATAGTAAAGGTGCACAGGGTCTTTTCGTCCCACTGCGGGTAATCGGCATCTTCACCGATACTACAATTTCACCGAGCTCATGGCTGAGACAGTGTCCAGATCGTTACACCATTCGTGCAGGTCGGAACTTACCCGACAAGGAATTTCGCTACCTTAGGACCGTTATAGTTACGGCCGCCGTTTACTGGGGCTTCAATTCAATGCTTCGCCGAAACTAACATCTCCTCTTAACCTTCCAGCACCGGGCAGGTGTCAGACCCTATACGTCATCTTTCAATTTAGCAGAGTCCTGTGTTTTTGATAAACAGTCGCCTGGACCTTTTCACTGCGGCCTCCCCGGAGGGAGGCGACCTTTCTCCCGAAGTTACAGGTCTATTTTGCCTAGTTCCTTAGCCATGAATCTCTCGAGCGCCTTAGAATTCTCATCCCAATCACCTGTGTCGGTTTACGGTACGGGTTTCATAACTCGCTTTTCTTGGAAACGTTATCTGCTCATTATCACCGCAGCCGAAGCCTTAGTGTACTATCAATGCCATAACAGCACCTTCAACGTACTATTCCGTCAGTACGCAGAGCTTACCTCATTCCGTCACTTCTATCGTTATGAAAGTACAGGAATATTAACCTGTGGTCCATCCACTACTCCAATTCGGATTCGCGTTAGGCCCCGACTAACCCTCAGCTGATTAGCATAGCTGAGGAAACCTTGATCTTTCGGCGGGCAGGTTTCTCGCCTGCCTTATCGTTACTTATGCCTACATTTTCTTTTCTAATCGCTCCAGCAAACCTCACAGTTCACCTTCAACGCCATTAGAATGCTCCCCTACCACTTAATTTATTAAGTCCATAGCTTCGGTAATATGCTTATGCCCGAGTATTATCCATGCCCGACCGCTCGACTAGTGAGCTGTTACGCACTCTTTAAATGTATGGCTGCTTCCAAGCCAACATCCTAGCTGTCAGTGCAGTCAGACCGCGTTTGGTCAACTTAGCATATATTTGGGGACCTTAGCTGATGGTCCGGGTTCTTTCCCTCTCGGACATGGACCTTAGCACCCATGCCCTCACTGCCGCAAAACATTTATTAGCATTCGGAGTTTGTCAGGAATTGGTAGGCGGTGAAACCCCCGCATCCAATCAGTAGCTCTACCTCTAATAAACTATATACGACGCTGTACCTAAATACATTTCGGGGAGTACGAGCTATTTCCCAGTTTGATTGGCCTTTCACCCCTACCCACAGGTCATCCGAAGTCTTTTCAACGACAACCGGTTCGGTCCTCCACGCTGTGTTACCAGCGCTTCAACCTGCCCATGGGTAGATCACCAGGTTTCGCGTCTACTACTACCAACTATATCGCCCTATTAAGACTCGCTTTCGCTACGAATTCGTATCTGAAATACTTATCCTCGCTGGTAAAAGTAACTCGTAGGCTCATTATGCAAAAGGCACGCCGTCACCCAAAAGGGCTCCGACCGCTTGTAAGCGTATGGTTTCAGGGTCTATTTCACTCCGTTATTCACGGTTCTTTTCACCTTTCCCTCACGGTACTGGTTCACTATCGGTCTCTCAGGAGTATTTAGCCTTACCGGATGGTCCCGGCAGATTCAGACAGGGTTCCACGTGCCCCGCCCTACTCAGGATTTCCCTATGATTTATTAAACGTTACCCATACGTGACTATCACACTCTATGGCGTATCTTTCCAAACACTTCCGGTTCCATTTAACAACCAACATCGGGTCCTACAACCCCCATATTGCCGTAACAACATGGGTTTGGGCTGTTCCAATTTCGCTCGCCACTACTCTCGGAATCACTTTTGTTTTCTTCTCCTCCGCCTACTTAGATGTTTCAGTTCAGCGGGTTCGCCTCCTTTATAAGGATACTAGTCCTTCAAACTAGTGGGTTGCCCCATTCGGATATCTGCGGATCTATTCGTATGTGCCAATCCCCGCAGCTTTTCGCAGCTTATCACGTCCTTCTTCGCCTCTGAGAGCCTAGGCATCCCCCATACGCCCTTACATAACTTATTGCGCTTGTAGTTGCTTTACTTCAAGTAAAGCATACCTCGTTCTCTTTGATTCTTTTATTTTTTTCTCGATTTAATCAATCTTATTTGATCTCTCGTGTTTTTTATCCCAATATGTCAATGAACCTTTCGAAAGTTTAAAGTGTAAAGTTAAAAGTTTGAAGTTTTTTATCCTTTTTACTTTATCCTTTATCCTTTTCCCTGTGGAGAATAAGGGAGTCGAACCCTTGACCTCCTGCGTGCAAGGCAGGCGCTCTAGCCAGCTGAGCTAATTCCCCTTTTTATACAGGTATTAGGGGTTAGGCAATAGGGAATAGTTTATATCAATCCCAAAACTCTTACCTATCTTAAAAGCAACAACCTCTAAAATTTCCTTTCATTCTATTTCTATGAACTTTTTAGCATTTAGCTAATAGCTATCAGCCTTTGTAGTCCCAGGCAGACTCGAACTGCCGACCTCTACATTATCAGTGTAGCGCTCTAACCAGCTGAGCTATGAGACTGCATCTTTTTTTATCGACTGCACAAGATTTAAAGAAAATCCCTAACAACTCTCCATTTGGATCGTCTCTAGAAAGGAGGTGTTCCAGCCGCACCTTCCGGTACGGCTACCTTGTTACGACTTAGCCCCAGTCACTAGTTTTACCCTAGGCAGCTCCTTGCGGCAACCGACTTCAGGTACCCCCAGCTTCCATGGCTTGACGGGCGGTGTGTACAAGGCCCGGGAACGTATTCACCGGATCATGGCTGATATCCGATTACTAGCGATTCCAGCTTCACGGAGTCGAGTTGCAGACTCCGATCCGAACTGTGACCGGCTTTATAGATTCGCTCCTGCTCACGCAGTGGCTGCTCTCTGTACCGGCCATTGTAGCACGTGTGTAGCCCAAGATGTAAGGGCCGTGATGATTTGACGTCATCCCCACCTTCCTCACGGTTTGCACCGGCAGTCCCGTTAGAGTGCTCGACTTCACTCGCTAGCAACTAACAGCAGGGGTTGCGCTCGTTATAGGACTTAACCTGACACCTCACGGCACGAGCTGACGACAACCATGCAGCACCTTGAAAAACGTCCGAAGAAATATCTATCTCTAGATACGTCGTTTCCCATTTAAACCTTGGTAAGGTTCCTCGCGTATCATCGAATTAAACCACATGCTCCACCGCTTGTGCGGGCCCCCGTCAATTCCTTTGAGTTTCACACTTGCGTGCGTACTCCCCAGGTGGGATACTTATCACTTTCGCTTAGCCACTCAATATTACTACCAAACAGCTAGTATCCATCGTTTACAGCGTGGACTACCAGGGTATCTAATCCTGTTCGCTCCCCACGCTTTCGTCCATCAGCGTCAATAAGTTGTTAGTAACATGCCTTCGCAATCGGTGTTCTGTGTAATATCTATGCATTTCACCGCTACACTACACATTCCAGCTACTTCACAACCATTCAAGACCTACAGTTTCAAAGGCAGTTACTCAGTTGAGCTCAGTGCTTTCACCTCTGACTTATAAGCCCGCCTACGGACCCTTTAAACCCAATGATTCCGGATAACGCTCGCATCCTCCGTATTACCGCGGCTGCTGGCACGGAGTTAGCCGATGCTTATTCGTATGGTACCGTCATCAATCTACACGTAAATCTTATTCTTCCCATACAAAAGCAGTTTACAACCCATAAGGCCGTCATCCTGCACGCGGCATGGCTGGATCAGTCTTCCGACCATTGTCCAATATTCCTCACTGCTGCCTCCCGTAGGAGTCTGGTCCGTGTCTCAGTACCAGTGTGGGGGACATCCCTCTCAGAACCCCTACCCATCGTAGCCTTGGTGTGCCGTTACCACTCCAACTAGCTAATGGGACGCGTACTCATCTTTTGCCACCGTAGCTTTAATTATTAAATGATGCCATCCAATAATACTATAAGGTATTAATCCAAATTTCTTCGGGCTATCCCTTAGCAAAAGGTAGATTGTACACGCGTTACGCACCCGTACGCCGGTCTCAAGTGCCGAAGCACTCTACCCCTCGACTTGCATGTGTTAGGCCTGCCGCTAGCGTTCATCCTGAGCCAGGATCAAACTCTTCATCGTTAAAATCTTTAATATTATAACCAAATAAAGTAATTGACTCTAGGATTAATTCTTTAAATCTTTTTTGTGCTGTCAACAATATATCAATGAACTATGCGTCTTATTCATTTTAGCAACGCACCTCCCCTTCAGAAGCTCGTTGCATTTGCGGGTGCAAAAGTAATACTTTTTTTTAAACCACCAAAACTTTTTGAAAGTTTTTTTATTTTTTGCTTTTAGCTATTGGCTAATTGCTATTAGCTATACACCGTAAGCCTTTCAAAGCGGGTGCAAAAGTAATACTTTTTCCTAAAACTCCAAACTTTTTACAAAGTTTTTTGCAAAAAAAATTGCGTTTTATTTTTAAGAATCTAAATATCAACAAAGTATAAAGTAAAGATTTTTGATGAAATTTACAACACCTATTTCAAAAACATCTCAAAAGCACAAAATATCAAAGTCAAAGATTTCTATTTTTGGTATTATGTTAGCTAAAAAACACTAATATCAATAAAAGCAACAAAAGTATTTTCTGAGAAATTCATAAAATTGCCGTTTATACTATTCATAATATTCTATTTCACGTTCGGTAATGCTTTCAGGTTTATCTATTGCATACGCTATTCGTTTTACCCAATTACCATACTTGTCATATTCGTATTTATAAGCCCATTTTACAATCAGACTTCTATTGGAATTATGCCCATTTCCCTCTATAAGATTTCCATTAGCATCATATCTATAAGTCAATTGAAAAAAAATACTGCCATCCGATTTATACTCATTTTTCTCTATCTGATTGCCATTGGCATCGTATTTATAAGTCAATTTTTTATCAAGACTTCCATCAGAATCATACTTATTTTTCTCTATCTGATTGCCATTACCATTGTATTTATAAGTTTCTTTCTCTCTAAGATGACCATCAGAATTATACTCATTTTGTTCTACCTGATTGCCATTAGTATCGTATTTGTAAGACCATTTTTCACTAAGGCTACCATCTGATTTATACTTATTTTTCTCTATCTGATTGCCATTAGCATCGTATTTATAAGTCCATTTTATAATAAGTCTTCCATCGGAATTGTATTCATTTTTCTCTATTAGATTTCCTTTATCATCGTATTTATAAGCTTCTTTCCTTCCAAGATGACCATCAGAATTATATCTGCTTTCCTCTACTATATTTCCTATATCACCATATTTATAAATCCATTTTAGAATCAGTCTTCCACCAGAATTATACACATTTTTCTCTATCCGATTTCCTTGCTCGTTATAGATGTAATTATCTATGCCTATAACTGATTTAATTTCTCCTTTTTGAATTTCTCCAAATTTTTCAACAGCATAATAAGGGGTCTCTCTAACCGATTTTACTTTGCCTTTTAAATTAGCTTCTTGTAAATCGTTCTTTTTCCCTACTTTCTTCTCTTGATTACAACCTATTAAGCTAATGACTGTAACCAATAATAAAATTATCTTTTTCATCTTATTCATAATATTGTATTTCGCGTTCGGTAATATATTTAAGTTTATCATCTACATATTTTACGAGTTTTATCCAATTGCCATATGGGTCAAATTCGCATTTACAAGTAGATTTCCAATCAAGACCGCCATCGGAATTATGCTTGTTTGTCTCTATCTGATTTCCATTAGCATCGTATTTATAAGTAAGTTTCCAATAAAGACTGCCATCAAAATTATACACATTTTGCTCTATCTGATTTCCATTGGCATCGTATTTACAAGTCATTTCTATATAAAAACTTCCATCGGATTTATACTTATTTTTCTCTATCTGATTTCCTTTATCATCGTATTTATATGTATACTTACCCAGAAAATTACCATCGAAATCATACCCATTTTCCTCTATCTGATTTCCTTTAGTATCGGATTTACAAGTTATTTTTACATTAAGACTTCCATCGGAATTATACACATTTCTCTCTATCTGATTTCCTTTAGTATCGTATTTATAAGTTATTTTTATATTGAGACTTCCATCGGAATTATAACTATTTCCCTCTATCCGATTTCCATTAGTATCATATTTATAAGTCCATTTTATATTGAGACTTCCATCGGAATTATAACTATTTTCCTCTATCTTATTTCCTTGTTCGTTATAGATGTAACTATCTATAAATGATTTAATTCCTCCTTTTTGAATTTCTCCAAATTTTTCAAAAGCATTATAGCTTGTCCCTCTAACTGATTTTACTTTGCCTTTTAAATTGGCTTCTTGCAAATCGTTCTTTTTTTCTTCTTTTTTCGCTTGGGTACAACCTATTAAGCTAATGGTTGTGATTACTAATAAAATTATCTTTTTCATTTTTCATAAAATTTAAATTACCTACATACACCACACGAACCTCCGTTATTACAATGTTTGCAATATTTGCAGTTTTTACAGGCTTTGCAATTTTTAGCTCCTACGCATTTTGCACAACATTCATCTTTGACGGTTTCTCGAAATCCTACATAAGCAGTAGCCCCCAATGAAACCACTAAGCTCATAATTAATACTATTCTTTTCATCTTTCTGTAAAATTAAATTAGTAAATCTTTACTCTGTTACAAGCTTTTCAGGCTTCGCCTTTTTTATTTTTTCGGAACGCATACCATACTTTTAAGGATGAAATCGAATCATAGAATCTTTGTTATATGCTAATACTAAAACCCCGTTTTCGTATAGAAACAAAAGAAGTTCATCTCCATCTTCATCTAAAATTTCCACTGCTTGAACCTTTATACCCTTATCAATTTTATGCTCTGTTACACTGCTAATGCTCCTAAAATATTTTTTATCTCCATTTGGGAGATACAACAAAACATCTCCATTATCATTGATATTGAAAACGAAAGTACTATTACGTTTTATAGGCTCCTCCCATTTTCCGTCTTTAAAAAAACTCACATAACTAAAATGCCGTGCAAACTTTTCGTTTTTTTTAGTTTCTTCTTGGCTGTATAGCGATATGTTAAAACATATTAGCCCTATAAAAACTAATAAATTTCTCATTTTAAATACATTTTTTTTCATTCTGTTACAGGCTTTTCGGGTTACGCCTTTTTTTATTATCTGGTTTTATCTTTTACATCCCCGCTCTACGAGCTGCCCCTTCAAAGGGGCAATAGCAGAGCAAACGACATTTATAATTGTTAATTATTTGTTATAAAATTATCATTTATTATTTTTTAAAAACCCAGTGTCCACCCAAGCTCTACCCAAGGTGTACCTAAGCTATGCACTTTATTCTTCTTTTATATATTTTTAACACTTTCAGTAATGTTAGCCGGCATATCCGTAGCACGAACTACAATTTTATCTCCAGAAAGGTCGGTGTTAGCTTGTGTAGCGGTATATACCCAATCCAAACCATTATCTACGGCATTGCCCTCCTCTACCAACGAACTATCGGAATTATAAATATGTATCGTAACCGATACTACCTTAAAATCATCATAGGCTCTAACTTTGATGGTATCGCCTACCTGACCCGTATAGCCCGAAAGGTCAATCTGTTCAATTTTCGGAGCTTGGAGCATATCGGCAACCGCTACGTTATAGGCGGTTACTCCTTACTTTTTGTCGGCTTCTGATTGGTATTCCTCCTTAACCGCAGGATTTTTTAATGCCGTTTTTGCATAAATGGTTGCTTGTTGAAATTTTGCCATTTGTTCCTTTACTTTTTCAGAAGTGATAGTTTTCTTGGTTGGTTTTTGAGAAACAATTGTTTTTCCATTACGCTGACTGAACACCAACAAATCGCCTACCTTTCCACTCAATCCGTGTGTAATAATGTTGTTTTTTGATTCTGCCATTATTTTATATATTTTTGTTAGATACTTAATTTTAACATCTCTGCTCTACAAGCTATTTCTTTGAAAGAATAACAAAAAAAATCCACTTGATAGAGATTCCTCTCCATCAAGCGGATTTACACCATTTATATATTATGTTATTATTTAGCTGTTTATGTGCTGTGCTGTGCTGTGCTGTGCTGTGCTGTGCTGTGCTGTGCTGTGCTGTGCTGTGCTGTGCTGTGCTGTGCTGTGCTGTGCTAAGGCACGTACAAATGTACTGATTTTATGTGAATTACACAAGTTTTTCATAGTATTTTTATGCTGTTTTAGTATGTTGAGTTAATTGTATGCGGGGGCAAATGTATAAAAATTTATATTATAACAAAATTATAACGTTAATTTTAACATAAAAAAACGTAAAGAGGCGAATAGCAAAACCAAAATAATAAAAAAATCCGTTTAAAATTAATAATAAACGGACTTTCTATTTTGGTTAAAATGAATATTTCATTGAAAAATTCCAAGTGCGTCCGAAACCGAAATGCACCCGATTTCGTGTGTCTATTCCTTTGTAAGTTTCGCTATTTGTGGTTGTATGAATATTATCCTGTGAATCGGAAATATAGTAAGTATCAAGCACATTGTATATATTCAACCCAAAAGTCATCGTGTGTTTTTTGAATAACGGTAATTTGTAAGACGCTGAAAAGTCAAACAAATTGTAGCTTGGAAGTTTTAAAGCTCCCTTTGAAGCAGTGTCATTGTCGCTAAATGCATAAATATCAAAATCTGAATACAACCGATTTACATAATGCCAGTTAAGATTCACATTCAAATTTCTTAGCGGAGTAACCATCGCACCGAGATTGGTTGTCATTTGTGCAGCACCTCCTACTTTTACTTTATCTAACAAAAGAGGTAATCTGTTTGATTTAGCTCCGTTAAGGATGTAAGGTTTTCTGTCTGCCGTTCTGTACGTTTGTGCTTCTGCGTTTCCTTCATAGTACCAATTGCCATAGGAAAACATTCCGATGAGCTTCAAATATTTGTTGTATCTGTAGAGCAATTCCAGTTCTACGCCCTGATGAAGTTCGTCCAAGTTTGAAATCTCGGCATAGTAACGTGTTTTATTTGAGTCGGTATCTATAAGATTATTTTTTCTTGTGTATCTGTCATTCCAACTTGTTCTGTAAACATTTACCTTAGCATTAAGATTTTTCAACTTCAGTCCGTAGCCCAATTCGATTCCCAACACCTTTTCATTGACATTATCCGAAGCAGGATGATTGATATTTCCTCTGTAAACTGCATTGAAATTTGGCTGTTTCTCATAATATCCCACATTAGTAAATATGTTGTGATTACCTATGTTATGATTAATTCCTACCTTAATATTATATCCTAAAAATGTTTCGTAATCTGTTTTTTGAGGCAAAGAAATGTTTGTTCCTTCAATTAATGTGCCTTCAGCCAGAAAGTTATCCGTCCGTTTATAACCTTTGTTTGAGACAGCTCCCTGAACAAAGGCAGACAAATTATCCTTAGAATATTCCAACTGACCAAAAGCTCCCGACCAAAATATTTGTCCTACGTTGTTATAAAAAATAGTATTTGAAATATCATCTATTTTGGAAAAAAGAGGATTGTAAGTAGGATAATTAGAGTTTGTTGTGGAAACATAATTATTCAGTTTCAAATTTTTATTTGAATCGTCTCTGTAGAAAGTAGCTCCGAACAAGTCATTTAACATTGCATAATGGTATCCTTTGTAATATCGACCATCAATCCCTACGTTAAATATCAGTCTGTCAGAAAGTTTATGATTGAAATTTGCCAAAATTCCGTACAAATCGTGTGAATTTATCCGTGCCGTGCGAATAAGAATATCTCTGTCAGAATTCGCTTCTTGGTTTGCTTTGGCAAGAGCATCAAAATCATATAATCCTGTCGTAACATTTCTGAAAGATTCCAAATCCCTTCCCATAACAGAACCATAATTCAATGTTCCTGAGCCTCTTCCAAAAGAAGTATATGCAGTAGCATTAATTGTTGTTCTTTCTGAAGCGTTCCAATCCCAATTGAACATTATCACCGGCTTATGATATACATTTCTGTACACATTATAATCCTCACCTCTGAAAATTCCTAAATCAGGATTGTATCTTCTGTCAGGATTTCCGTTAGCTCCATATTTTAAAGCATCTGATATTTTCACATACGAAAGCCGTTGGTTATGCCACTGAGGAGAACCCGTCATCATCAGCTGAAAATTATGTTTTTCCGAAGGTGTGTACCCAAAAGCTAAGTAGTAATTATAGCTCTCAAAATCAGTACCTCTAACATACTTATTTCCAGAGGTTCTTCCCATAAGAAGAGAAGCCGAGAAGCCTTTTTCGTTTTTTCCTGTGTTGTATATCGCAGAAGTTTTCACCGCGTAATCATTTCCTACAGAACTCAGTATCGCTCCTCCTTCATTCAAATCAGATGAACGTGTAACAATATTGAGAGTTCCGCCCACAGAAGCTATGGCTAATTTGGAAGCTCCCAATCCTCTTTGCAATTGCAAAACTGAGGTTACATCAGTGATTCCCGTCCAATTACTCCAATAAACTCTGTCATTTTCCATATCATTCATAGGTATTCCGTTTACCATTACGGCAATATTTTCGCTTGCAAACCCACGAATATTAACTTTGGAATCTCCGAAACCTCCTCCTGATTTTATAGCGTACACCGATGGAATTCTGTTTAGAATTTCCGGAAACTCCTGATTACCTGATTTTCCTGCAATTTCAGAAGAGAAGATTGTTGAAACTGCAATAGGCGTTTTTCTTTCCTGTGCCATATCCAACAGACTGTTATTCACAATAGCATTAGCCAGTAAATGAGCGTCTGGTTCTAATTCTATTACTGTTGGTTGCGATTTTCTCAGAATTCGGAATTGCGTTTCCTGAGAAACAAACCCCAAGTATGACACCTCAAGTGTTCCCGCCTTAGAGGGTACTTCCAGTAGAAATTCTCCCTCTTCATCTGTCGAAACTCCCATAATATTTCCTTTCAGAACCACACTGGCTCCCGATAATGGTTGTTTCGTTTCTGCGTCGATTACTTTTCCTTTTATAAAATTTTGAGCATAAGCTATTTCAGTGACTATTAAAAATAGCACTAATGAGTGTAGTAGTCCGTTTCTCATCTCTCTTAATTCATTATATCTTTCCCGTTACAAATTTTCAACTTTTATTAAGATATTCGTGTTAAAGAATGGTTAATATTTTAGTTATTCATAACTTTTTACAGACGAAATACCTCTGTAATATAAAAATATTTCATAAAAAGAAAGACAGAGGACATCTCACAAAACACTCATAATCAAACTGCTTATTTTAAATATTCATCACTTTAATAATAAAAAAAAGCCACTTTTAAAAAGTGGCTTTTTACAATTCTTAATTTTTCTTTAGAAAGTATATCTCAAACCGAAGCTCCAAGTTCGTCCGAAACCAAAATAAACTCTGTTAGAAGTATCGACTCCTTTATAAAGATTATTGTTTTGATAATCATCAAATTGCTTTTGAGCTGTACCTTTAGTAGCATCATCTTTGAAGTCTGCCAACGTTTTAGCGTGCTTATTGTCGTAAGATTCTGCGATGTAGTATGTGTCTAACACGTTATCTACATTCACTGAAAATGTAATGGATTGCTTATCCGTTAAAGGTAACTTATATGAAGCATTCAAATCAAATAAATTAAAGCTTGGTAATCTCAAAGCACCTCTGTCAGCCGCTTCCTGAGTTGTAAAATCTGCTACATTCAAATTAGCATATAAATTATTTACATATCTCCAATCTACATTAAATCTTAATCCTTCAATAGGTGTAACAGTAGCCCCCAAAGAAGCTGTTTGCTGTGCAGAATCACCTACTTTTACTTTATCTAAGAATAATGTGATTGACTCTGCTCCTCCAGTAGGAACAACTTCACCTTGGCTGTTTATTAACTCATTACTTTCATTGAATAAACTTCCTTGAGCATTTCCTTCATAAAACCAGTTCCCTAAAGAAAGAGATCCTTTGAAAGTTAGGTAGTCTGTAGCTCTGATGCTTCCTTCAATCTCTAATCCTTGGTGAATTTCGGTAACTCCCAATACATTGGCATAAGCACGAATTGTTTCACCTGCAGCATTTTTCACATCATTACTTTTTCTTACGAAGCGATCTTTCCAAGAAGTTCTATAAACATTCACATTTAAGTTGGCAATGCTTGATCTAAAACCATATCCAGCTTCAATTCCAAAAATCTTTTCGTTGGTTAAGTTTGGATTTAAGAAGTTTTGATTATTTGGATAAACTGCATTAAAAAAAGGTTGTTTTGAATAGTATCCAACATTAGCAAAAATATTATGCTGTTCATTAATGTTATAATTTGCCCCTGCCTTTATATTATATCCTAAAAGATCTTTAAAACCTGTCTTTCTGTACATTGCAGTTTCTGGTTTGTTTTTGACTGCCTCTGTACCAGGCTTTAAAAACTCATCAATACGCTGAAATCCTTGTAAGGAAGAAGAGCCTTGTACGAAAGCAGAGAAATTATCATCGGAATACTCTAACTGAGCGAAAAGCCCCATCCAACGAACCTCTCCATCATTACTATATCTTATACGATTTTCTATTGGATCTATTTTTCCTCCGAAAGGATTATAATTAGGTTTATCTTTACCTACATAAGTCACATAGTTAGTTTCCGTTAGATTTCCATTAGACTTATCACCGTAAGAAGATGCTCCCCACAAATCTGTAAGTATTTGATAGTGATATCCGTAATAATACCTCCCATCAAGTCCCATATTTACTGTAAAATTTTCATTAATTTTATGATTGAAATTCGTTAAAACACCATACCAGTCGTGCGAATTCACACTTGCTCTACGAACTAGTACTCCTTTATCTGCATCTGAAGCCTTATTTTCTTTAATTAACGCTTCGAAATCATACAAACCTGTATTTGCATCTCTAAAAGAATTTAGTCTTTTTCTGTTTACAGAGCCCAAATCACCAGTTCCAAAACCACGTCCGAAAGAAGCATAAGCTACAGTACTTAAAGTAGATTGCTCAGTAATATTCCAATCCCAATTAAGCATCATAACTGGCTTATGATAAGCATTACGGCGATTTGAATATTGTTCTCCGTTCAAATATCCCCAATCTGAATTATGTTTACGGTTCGGTTTTTCAAGTGACCCTCCGTATTTTATCGCATCTGCAATAGATACCGATGATGAACGCTGATTATGCCACTGAGGTGCTCCAGTTATCATAAACTGCAAACTGTGCTTCTTAGAAGGTGCATATCCTAATGCAAAAAAGTAATTGTATCCTTCAAATTTCGTTGCATCAGCATATTTTTCTCCCGAACTACGACTAAATAAAATAGATGAAGACCAACCACTTTCACTTTTTCCTGTATTATATGCCACAAGACCTTTGTACTCGTGGTTTCCACCATTATTTCCATAACCCGCATAAGCAGCTCCTCCCTCCGTCATATCAGAAGCTCGAGTAACTACGTTAATCGTACCACCAACTGATGCAATCGCTAACTTCGAAGCTCCTAAACCACGTTGTACCTGCATTGCAGAAGTCACATCTGAAAGTCCAGCCCAGTTGCTCCAGTAAACACGACCATTTTCCATATCATTTACAGGCATACCATTAACCATTACAGCAATGTTCTCGTTAGCAAAACCACGAATATTAATTTTAGAGTCTCCAAAACCTCCCCCACCTTTAGTAGCATAAACAGATGGTGTTCTATTCAAAATTTCAGGAAACTCTTTATTTCCCAATCTCTCAACAATTTCTGCTGCCTTAACAGTGGAAACAGCTACGGGCGTTTTTCTCTCTTTTGCAATATCCAACAAAGAACTCCCTGTAACTACAACCTCTCCCAAATCTTGAGCATCAGGTTGCAGAACAACTCTTACATTGGCTTTTCCTCCTGATAATGTGTAATTTACTCTTTGAGTAACAAATCCTATGTAAGAAATTTCCAAAGTTCCTGAATTTGATTCTACTTGTAAAGAAAATTTCCCATCCATATCGGAAGAAACTCCTTTAGTAGTTCCTCTTATCACCACGTTTGCACCTGGAAGAGGCGTGTTAAGTTCTCCATCAATGACTGTTCCTGTTACAATTCCCTGTGCGTAAGTCATTGACGATAATAAAATTAAGGCTAAATTTAAAACCCAGTTTTTCATTTTTTCTATTAATATAAAAGTTAGTTTATTTAGGGTGCAAATTTGCAATTTTTTCAAATAAGAATTGTTAAGTAATTGTTAAATAATTATTGTTTAAAGAAAGAATACAGCTTTTTAGGAATAATATTTCAAAAAATACATTCACATCAAAGCAAAAATTCAAATATTATCATTTTTTTAACAAAATGATTATATAAAATAAAAAATATGCTTCATCAAAATCTCTATTTCAAAAATTGAATGCAAACAGGCTTAGGAATGCTCAATTCTGTTTTTAATTCAAGCAATCCATTTTTCTGAATTTCAAATACTTGAACAGAATTTTCATCTCGTGATGCTACAAACATATACTTCCCTTCAGAAGTTATCGCAAAATTTCTCGGGTGCTTTTTAGTTGGCTCATAACCAATCTTTTCTAATTTCCCTGATTTTTGAATAGAAAAAATTGCAATTCCGTCATTAACCAACCTATTGGAAGCATACAAAAATTTTCCGTTCGGATTAATATGAATATCGGCCGCTCCTTTTCCATCGTGAAAATCATCTGTCTCAATTGATTGTATTTCAGCATATTTATTGTTTTTACAGCTAAAAACGAATATTTTTCGAGAAAGTTCCCCTAAAACATACAAAAATTTTCCATCCGAAGAAAAAGCAAAATGTCGAGGTCCCGTTCCTTTCGGAAGTTTTATTCCTTCGTTAAGAACGCGATGTAATTTTCCCTTCTTCATTTGAAAAGAATAAATCTCATCTGTACCCAAGTCCGCTGCTAAAATTCGTTTTTTATCAGGCGAAAGTTGTGCCGAATGCAAATGAGAATGCTTTTCAAAAGGAATATTTTGAGAAATTTTTTTCAAACTTCCATTTTCAGTTACGGGAAATACGGAAATATTACCTCCCGTATAATTCGATGTTATAACATTCTTGTTATCAGAATCATACATAACATAACACGGAGCTCCTCCAAATGTATTCTGATTGCTAATGAGTTCTATTTTACCATTTTTCTTATCCAAAGAGAAAGAAAATACTTCACTGTCATTTTGGTCGTTTTCGCTTACCGAAAAAAGAAACTTCTCATCAGGCGACAAAGTCAAATAAGACGGATTTTTCACAAAAACAGAAGTTATTTTTTCAAACTTAAACGATTCTTTATCAAAATTATACAGATAAATTCCCTCACTATCGGAATCCGTGTAAGTACCCACTAAAAATTGAATATTCTTTCCGTTTTGAGCCAGAGAAATCACCGTAAACAATAATGTGATTATAGAAAAAATTTTTTTCATACAATTAAAAATAAAAAACCGAAAGTCAGATATTTAAATTTTTAAAATCTTAACTTTCGGTTATATAAAATCTCTAATTCAGTAATTATCTGCAACTTGCTTTCAAATACTCACGGTTCATACGTGCAATATTTTCCAATGAAATACCTTTCGGACATTCCACCTCACAAGCTCCCGTATTGGTACAGTTCCCGAAACCTTCCAAATCCATTTGATGAACCATATTCATCACACGGTCAGCGGCTTCTACTCGTCCTTGTGGCAATAATGCAAACTGAGACACTTTCGCAGCTACGAACAACATCGCCGATGAGTTTTTACACGTAGCCACACAAGCCCCACATCCAATGCACGAAGCAGCATCCATTGAGCGGTCGGCATCGTATTTCGGGATTGGAATAGCATTAGCATCTTGCGTATTTCCGGAAGTATTTACCGAAATATATCCACCTGCTTGTTGGATACGCTCGAAAGCAGTTCTGTCCACAATCAAATCTTTAATTACAGGGAAAGCTGTTGCTCTCCAAGGTTCGATAGTGATAGTGTCGCCATCGTTGAACATACGCATATGCAACTGACAAGTAGTGATTCCACGGTCAGGTCCGTGAGCTTCTCCATTGATGAAAAGTGAACACATACCACAGATTCCCTCACGACAATCGTGGTCAAAAGCCACAGGCTCCTCTCCTTTGGCTACCAAACTTTCATTAAGTATATCCATCATCTCCAAGAATGACATATGCTCGGAAATATCGGTTACTTTATATTCTACCATACGACCTTTGGTTTTTGAATCCTTTTGTCGCCATATCTTCAATGTTAAATTCATCGTTTTATCTTTTTAGGCAATAGGGATTGGGCAATAGGCAAATAGCCCTTAAAACCCTTATCGCAATTAGTTTTTAATTTTATTTATCAAAGCATTCAGCATTCTACTTATTTCTGAAATAATAATCTCAATATCATCATTTACAGAGATAAAGTTTAACTTTCTGGCAATATGGAACTGTGTTTCAAGCTCGAAAAGAGACCCTCGCGCAATGGACAAAAATTGCAAATAAGTCTTGGAAGAACCTCTTCCGTACCCCTCGGCAATATTCGAAGGAATGGATACCGCACTTCGGCGAATTTGACTGGTAAGCCCGTATTTTTCCTCCTCCGGAAACAAGCGAGTTATTTCATAAACCTTTGAAACCAACTCTACTGATTTTTGCCAAACAATCAATTCTTTGTATGAAGATATTCTTTCCATTCTCCAAACTGTTGCCTTTTCCCTATTGCCTAATGCCTTTATTTATAACTACGTTGTGCTAATTTTATATCTTTAAATTCTAATTCTTCTTTATGCATAATTTCCTCACTTGGGTTGTAAGTACATTTCACCTCGTTAGGGTTTCCTGTATATTCCCAAGCAGCTACATATGCATAGTGCTCGTCATCACGAAGTGCCTCACCATCAGGAGTTTGATACTCTTCACGGAAGTGACCTCCGCACGATTCGTTTCTTTCTAAAGCATCTTTGGCAAAAAGTTCACCAAGCTCCAAGAAATCGGCTACACGACCTGCTTTTTCAAGCTCGGTGTTCATTCCTGTAAGTTCTCCCGTAACTTTAACGTTTTTCCAGAAGTCTTCACGAATTTCACGAATTTCCTGAATAGCTTCTCTCAATCCTTGTGCGTTACGTGCCATTCCTACTTTATCCCACATCACTTTTCCAAGTTTTTTGTGGTAATAATCTACCGAATTCGTTCCTTTATTATTGATGAAGAATGCCAAACGCTCTTTTACAACACGCTCTGCTTCAACGAATTCAGGCAAATCTGTTGAGATTTTTCCTGTACGAATGTCAGCCGCCAAATAATCTCCGATAGTATAAGGAAGAACGAAATATCCGTCTGCCAAACCTTGCATCAAAGCAGAAGCTCCTAATCGGTTTGCTCCGTGATCAGAGAAGTTCGCCTCACCGATACAGTAACATCCTGGTATTGTAGTCATTAAGTTGTAATCTACCCAAATTCCGCCCATTGTGTAGTGCGTTGCCGGATAAATCATCATCGGTGTTTTATACGGATTTTCATCAACGATTTTTTCATACATTTGGAAAAGGTTTCCGTATTTTGCTTCAATGATTTTTTCTCCTCTTTTTATAATTTCTTCTTTGGAAGGATTTTCAATTCCGTGGATTTTACATTGTTCTCTTCCGTAGCGTTCAATGGCAGAAGAGAAGTCCAAATACACAGCCTCACCTGTTGCATTTACCCCGTAACCTGCATCGCAACGCTCTTTGGCAGCACGTGAAGCGATATCACGCGGAGCCAAGTTTCCGAAAGCAGGATAACGTCTTTCCAAGTAATAATCACGGTCTTGCTCTGCAATTTCAGTTGGTTTTTTACGTCCTTCACGGATAGCATACACATCGTCCATATTTTTAGGCACCCAAATACGTCCGTCGTTACGAAGCGATTCAGACATCAATGTCAATTTTGATTGATAATCTCCCGAACGTGGAATACAAGTTGGGTGGATTTGCGTAAAACAAGGATTCGCGAAGAATGCTCCTCTTTTGTGAGTCTTCCAAGCTGCCGTTCCGTTACAACCCATTGCGTTGGTAGAAAGGAAATATACGTTTCCGTAACCTCCCGTTGCAATTACCACAGCATGAGCTGAATGGCGTTCTACTTCACCTGTAACCAAATCACGAGCAATAATTCCACGAGCCTTGCCGTCAACTACCACAACATCCAACATTTCGTGACGATTGTACATATCAATTTTTCCACGAGCTATTTGTCGGTTCATTGCTGAATATGCTCCAAGCAAAAGCTGTTGTCCTGTCTGTCCCTTTGCATAGAAAGTACGGGAAACTTGCGTCCCTCCAAACGAACGGTTGTCCAACAATCCTCCATAATCACGAGCCAACGGAACTCCCTGAGCCACACATTGGTCGATGATATTTCCTGATACTTCTGCCAAGCGATATACGTTGGCTTCACGGGCACGGAAGTCACCTCCTTTTACAGTATCGTAAAAAAGTCGGTAGTTAGAATCGCCATCACCCATATAGTTTTTGGCAGCGTTGATACCTCCTTGTGCAGCGATAGAGTGAGCACGACGTGGCGAATCTTGATAAGCGAACGCCTTTACGTTATAGCCCAATTCAGCCAATGTAGCCGCAGCAGAACCTCCCGCAAGCCCCGTTCCCACTACAATAATATCAATATTACGCTTGTTGGCAGGGTTTACCAAGTTGATTTTATTTTTATGTTTTGTCCATTTCTCAGCGATAGGACCTTCTGGAATTTTAGAATCTAATTTCTTCATAGTTATTTCCCTAATAAATGATTAAAATAATGGAACAAAGCAACGAAAACAAATCCGCCACAAATCACAAATGAATAGATATTACCCACCTTGCTGATGAATTTTTTGCGTTTGTCATCCTTCCATCCCATTGACTGAAAAGAAGATTGAAATCCGTGAATCAAGTGGAGGAAAAGGAACACAAAACCAGCACAGTAGGCAATTACTCGCCAAGTTTCGGACATTTTTTCAACCAAGTCGGCATAATAACGGTACTCTCCGTCAATCATTCCGCTCATATCTCCTTCTACGTATTTCACGGTCATTTCGTGAACCCAGAAATCCACCAAGTGAATTCCTAAGAAGATAAGAATGAACATCCCGCTGTAAATCATATTTCGGGACATCCAAGTGGAGTTTGCCGCTCCATTATAACGGGCATACGCATTAGCTCCGCGTGCTTTTCGGTTTTGGAGTTCCAAAACAAAACCCATCACGAAGTGGAAGATAACTCCCAACATCAGAATGGGTTGCATTACACCTTGAACCAACGGATTTGTTCCCATAAAATGTGATAAGTCGTTGAACAAATCGGCACTAAAAACCGAAGTAAAATTCACCGCCAAGTGTATCACCAAAAAGACAATCAGGAAAAGTGCCGATAACGCCATCGCCACCTTTCGAGCAATAGATGTTTTAAATAGTGCTGCCATTATATTTGTTAATTGTTATTTAAAAATTTCACACAAAGTTAAATACTTTTAATGGTTTGGACAACTAAAAAAGACTTTTTCAACCTAATTTATAATCAATATAATTTAATTCAAAATACAAAATACAGAATATGACACACTTTGGTAAAAAACGAACATATTAAAAATAAAAAGAGCCCCTTAAATGGGGCTCTTTATTACTTTTAGTAAACCGATGCGGCTTTAAAAACCACAGTCGAAATATTTTCCATAATTTTGGTAATCATATCTTCATTTGAACTGCCAACAACTGCATTTTCAGAGGTTAACAATATTTTATTCTTACCGCCAAATATGTTACTTGCATTCACTTCAAAGCGTATATCTTTTGTTTTTCCTTTTTCGAGAATCAAACTTTCGGGCAGAGGCAATGTCAATTCAACCGACCTTTCCTTATTTTCGGAAGGAATGTTTCCTATTTGCACACTAAACGCTTTTCCTTCTTCTCCCCAAGTTCCTTCAAAATTCAAATGTTTGTAGCCTTTTGCCCAGCTATCCCAAGTCATTTCTGCTGCCTTTGATGCATTCCAAAATGCTTTTTGTTGGTTTTCTCCCAATTTCCAAGCTGCGTTGGAAAGCCCTACTCTTAATTTAATTTTGGTATAAGTCCCAGCCGGAATTCCTTTTAACTCAATCTTTTTGGGCATTTCATTTTTATGTTGTACCAGCAAGAAAGCTCCCTTATCAGGATTTGTGTGATGATATTTCACTTCTTCTCCTTTGTCATTCACAAGCGAAATATCACTAACGATGTATGTAAAACGCGAGCAATTAATTTTCTGATCCATTGGCGGAGGAGTCGTGTAGTCACTAAGTAGCTCAAAAGGAACATCTTGATAAACATTCTGAAACTCTAAAAATACTTTTCCTGTTTCATCAACAACTTGATTTGGTTCATCTTTTTCGCAAGAAACAACCAAAACAGAAACCAAAACTAACAATAGGCTTTTTAATTCTTTCATTTTCTCTATTTTTTACATTAATATTTTATCAATTGTATCAAATAAATTGAATACCAAGTGCAAAGCTAATCCTTATTTTCTTACTTAAAAAACTTTTTCCCCCTTTTTAATTTTCATTAACACAAAGTAACCTGAGCTTTGGACTTCTCTAAAAATATTCAAAAACACTATGCAAAAAAATCTTTCCTAAACTGAAATCTTTTGGCAATATTATAGAAAATTGTTTTCTTCTCTAAAAAGATATTTCGTATCTTTGGCGGTTGATTTTCTTCTTTCCCGAAAAGAAAGAAATTCACAGAAACTGAAAAAACTGAGAAAGCAAAATATCTTTTTTTAGTTTTTCAGCTTTTAAACTTTAATAATCTGTTAAATATTTTAAATTATTCAACTTGTAAATTTACAAAAAATGCAAGCACTAAAAATATACAACTCACTTACGGGCGAAAAGGAAAAGTTTAAACCTTTAAAAGAAGGACACGTCGGGATGTACGTCTGCGGACCTACCGTTTACAGTAACGTACATTTGGGAAACTGCCGAACCTTTATGTCTTTCGACTTAATATTCAGATACTTGAAACACATCGGATATAAGATTCGCTATGTGCGAAACATCACCGATGCCGGACATCTTACTGATGATGGCGACGTAAATAACGACCGATTCGTGAAACAATCCCGATTGGAGAAGTTAGAACCAATGGAAATCGTGCAAAAATATACGGTGGATTTCCATAAAGTATTGGAAATGTTCAACACATTGCCACCGACCATCGAGCCGACTGCCACGGGGCATATCCTCGAACAAATACAACTAACCGAAAAACTCATCAAGGACGGTTTCGCCTACGAAAGTAACGGTTCGGTGTACTTCGACGTGCAAGCCTACAATCAACGCGGACTAAATTACGGAGAGCTTTCACGCAGAAATATAGAGGAACTGTTCGCTAACACACGCGATTTGGACGGACAGAGTGAAAAACGCAACCCGCAGGACTTCGCCCTCTGGAAAAAAGCCTCGCCTGCTCATATTATGCGATGGGCTTCGCCTTGGGGAGATGGTTTTCCGGGCTGGCATTTGGAGTGTACCGCAATGAGCACTAAGTATTTAGGTGAGCGTTTTGACATTCACGGAGGCGGATTGGATTTGAAATTCCCACATCACGAGTGCGAAATTGCTCAGGGAAAAGCCGCCAACGGAGAAAGTCCGGTTCGTTATTGGATGCACGCCAATATGCTGACAATGAATGGGCAACGAATGAGCAAATCCACAGGAAATTACATATTGCCAATGCAGCTTGTTTCGGGAGAAAACGACTTTTTCGAAAAACCATTTAAACCATCGGTGGTGCGATTCTGCTTTATGCAAGCTCACTATCGAAGTGTTTTGGACATTTCCAACGAGGCAATGCTCGCCGCCGAAAAGGGCTTTACCCGACTTATGGAGGCGGTAAAAACACTTTCGTCCTTGCCTTCTGCTCAGAACTCTTCGTTCGATGTAAAAAATTGGAAGGACGAATGTTATCAAGCGATGAATGATGATTTCAATAGCCCTATTCTCATTGCACAACTTTTTGAGGGCGTTCGTGTTATTAACCTCGTAAAAGACGGGAAAGAGACGCTGACCGAAGCCGACCTTCGTGAGTTGGAAACTACTTTCAACGCCTTTGTTTTCGACGTATTAGGACTGAAAGACGAGCAACAATCCGCTGAGAATAACGATAAATTGGACGGTGTAATCCAAATGCTAATACAGATGCGTATGGAAGCTCGTGCGAATAAAGACTGGGCTTTGTCCGATAAAATCCGTAATGAGCTTGCTACTCTTGGCATAAATCTTAAGGACGGAAAAGAAGGAACAACCTATTCTATTAATTAAAACAACAGTAGAAATTAGTTGTTATATAATAGGCAATAAGAAAGTTTCACAGCTTAAATCTTTCTGTTTATAGACAGAAAAACAGAAAACAGTCTTTACAAAATAACGAAAGCAAAAGAATATAAATCCACTTTATTCTTTTGCTTTTTTTGAAAATAAATAACTGATTACTTGTTTTATACGTACAATTATTTTACCTTTGAGGCATCATTAAATTAATTCCGTTTAATGATGTGAAAAATTTCGACGTCGCAATTTACAAAATGACACGTTGGATTTCAGAAAATTCGACGTCGCAATTTTAAAACTCGCACGTATGAACTTTAAAAAACATATTTTATAAACCTTTAAATCATTTGTGTGTTATGCCGGTAAAATTTAAAGCAATTCAGAAACAAAACCCACAGAAACGCAGTGAACCTGCAAAGTGGTATCCGCACGCAATAGGTGATGGAGAAACAACCCTGCAAGACTTAGCCAATTACGCTTCGTCTGTTTCCACAGTATCTAAAGGAGATATTTTGGCAGTGCTCGAAACAATCTTAACAAAAGTAAGTGCAGACCTCTCTGAAGGACGCATCGTACGTGTGGGAGAGTACTTTACCTTACAAATGGGACTAACGGGGCTTCCTTCTGAAAAAGAAGAGGAAGTGAATGCAAGCAAAGTGAAGAGTTGTCATATTCTCTTTCGTCCCGGAAAAATGTTAAGCGATATGATTAAGCTTGCAACCTTTAAGAAATTATAAACCGAACCTTTTAAAATCCGCATACATACCCTGCGGATTTATTTTTTGTATATATAATATAGGTGTATTCATCAGGAACAATTAATTATGTTATCATTTTTAATTTTCCGAAATATACCTTTATTTTGTATTTTATTTCAGTAACAAATTTTTTGATAGAACGTTGAAGCAAATAAAATTCAACTTTTTATTTTTATAACTCACAATAATAATATTTAATAAACAATAAATACTATACAATGAATCTTTCGTTATTTGGAAAAGTTATATCAAGTGGACTTAAGTATTTCACTTATTTCTTTTTGTTCTTTCTCATTAATCGTTTTGTATTTTTATACGTATATGGCAATTATGAGGAGCTTTCCTCTCATAAAACAGATTTGGTTCAAGCCTTTTTAATGGGCGGACGATTTGATATATCCATAATTTGCTATGGATTTCTTCTTTTGGCTCTTTTTTGGTTAATATCCTTATTTATCAAAAAATCTTTCAGTCAAAAATTTGAAAAAATATATTTGAATTTCTGCAAATACTACCTTTTATTTGCTTTATTCATATTTACAAGTTTGCAAATTATTGACTTCTTTTTTTATCAATTCTTCCAATCACATATTAATATTCTCTTTTTTGGTATTTTCAATGATGATACGTCTGCTGTACTTCACTCGGTTTGGACAGACTATCCCATACTTATGATATTATTAATTTTTACGGTAGTTTTTATAAGTTTCTTAGTTTTTCATAAATTCATTTACAGGAGCTTTCAGCAGAATACAAATCGAATTTCAAAAACTGCAAGTGTTTGTTTATTGTTAATATTTCCTTCATTTGTTATAGGTATGCGTGGAAGTTTGGGAGTTTTTACGCTTCAACGCGACCATACCAACGTAAGTTCAAATACTTTTATCAATTCACTTTGCTATAATGCAGCGTATGCTTTACGGTTTGCCTACGTTGAGCTTGAAGAAAATCACATTAATCCTGATATTGAAAAAACCTTACAAAATAGCGGATTCAGCAGTTTCAATCAAGTAAAAGAAGCATATCAACAACCTGATAGTAACCTATTTGATTCTGAAATGTACGCGAGAACTCAAGAAAATGACTTCTTGAAAAAGAATCCTCCAAACGTTATTTTCTTTCTGATGGAAAGTATGAGCAATCATTATTTTGAGTTACATTCCGAAAAATTGAACTTATTAGGTGATTTAGCCCCTTTGTTGTCTGATTTATATTACTTTAAGAATTGTTTATCTTCTCACAACGGAACGATTGGTTCATTAGAGAACTTAATGATTAACACACCGAAGGGAATTGTAGCTCAGTCGCCGTATTTTGATGTTTCCTTCTCATCATCTGTTGCAAAGCCCTTTAAAGAGCAAGGATATGAAACTATGTTTATTACCGGAGCGAACCCTTCGTGGAGGAATGTGGACAATTTCATTAAGCATCAAGACTTTGATGTTATCGAAGGAAGCTCTCATATAATTAATAAAATCCCTAATGCGGAAACCTTTGCTTGGGGTGTGCACGACGGATATCTCTTTGATTATATTGCTGAAAGATTACGTACTCCTTCTGAAAAGCCACGTTTCATTTTCTCATTAACTGTAAGCAATCATACGCCTTATGAAGTACCTTTACATTACAAGCCTTATCCCATTGACATAAAAGCTCTTGAAGAAACTATCCGAGTGGACAAGCAAATGGCATCAGACAACTTTTATGCTCATCAATATGCAGCGTCGCAATTAGCAAAATTCATCCGATTTATTAAAGATTCTCCTTTAGGAAAGAATACGATTATTGCTATAACCGGCGACCATAACATCCGACAAGTTTTTGAATACGACAATGAGAATGCTTTTCTCCGACGAAGTATTCCGATACTTTTCTACGTTCCGGATGCTTATAAACCTTTGTTCTTTGATGAAAATATTATTGCTTCGCATAAAGATATCTTCCCTACATTATTTCATTTGAGCCTTTCCAATCAAAAATATGTGTACTCGGGAGATAATATGTTTTCAGAATCTTTGAGTTATCGCTTCGGTGTAAATGATTATAACTTCATTGCAGATTCTCTCGGAGTGCTTTCTGTAGAAAGTCAAAAGCCTTTATATTTCACTTGGAAGGACGAAAAGAAACGCAAACTTACTCCTGACAATTCTGATAATCCACACGCACAATTTATGTTAAACAAACTGAGAAGTTTTGAAACTTTACAAACCCTCAAAATTTACACTGACATCAAAAATCAAAAAAAGTAACTGATTAATTTATTCTTAACAAAGAAGAATTTCAGAATTTTTCTTTCTAAAAATATACAAAAACAAGAACAGTGAAAAAGAGTGTGTTTTGTGTTTTTTCCATTGTTTTTAAGTGTTAAAAAGAAAACTTTCTTCAAAATCTCAAATATTTTTCACCAATGGAAGTAAATTTTTATCTTTGCAACCTGTTATTTTTCAGATGAAGATTGGTAAATCAACTTAAAAAAAATTAGAAAAATCAACATAAAAAACAACTTACTGACATATATCATTTTTTATTAACTAAAAGTCGGCTACCTTTGCACAGCCGTTTAAAACAGAATAATGGCAATATCGCTCATACAAAAATACAACGTTGCGGGACCACGTTATACGAGTTATCCAACGGTTCCATATTGGGATAATCTTTCTTTTTCTAATGAAAAATGGATAGAAAGTCTCAAAAGGTCTTTTGCGGAAAGTAATCGTTCTGAGGGCATCAGTTTGTATATACACCTCCCTTTTTGCGAGAGTTTATGTACATTTTGCGGTTGTCACAAACGCATTACCAAGCGTCACGAAGTGGAAACCCCGTATGTTGACGCTGTACTGAAAGAGTGGAAGTTGTATCTTGATATTTTGAAAGAGCGACCACTTATTAAAGAAGTTCATTTAGGAGGTGGAACGCCTACGTTTTTCAAACCTGAGGAATTGAAACGCTTGCTTGAGGGGATTTTTGAAACTGCTGAAATTGCAGAAAATAAAGCCTTTAGCTTTGAAGGACATCCGAATAACACTACGAAGGAACATCTGCAAACGTTGTTTGATTTGGGATTCGACCGCGTTAGTTATGGTGTTCAGGATTATTCCCCAAAGGTACAGAAAGCGATTCATCGTGTTCAGCCCTTTGAAAATGTAGAAAAAGTGACACAATGGGCGAGGGAAATTGGGTATCAATCAATTAGCCACGATTTGGTTTTCGGTTTACCTTTCCAAACCCTTGAAGATGTTCTTTTTACTATTGATAAAACTAATCAACTTCGTCCTGACCGTATTGCGTTTTACAGTTATGCACACGTGCCGTGGATTAAAGGCAGCGGACAAAGAGGATTTGACGAAAGCAACCTGCCTTCGGGTGACGAAAAACGATTGCTGTACGAAACAGGAAAGAAGCATTTGATTAACGCAGGGTATGCCGAAATTGGTATGGATCATTTCTCCCTACCTTCCGATTCGATGTATAAATCTTTTGAAAACAATAACTTACATCGAAACTTTATGGGATACACGGCTTCCAAAACGCAAGTAATGATTGGCTTGGGAATGTCGGCAATAGGCGATAGTTGGTACGGTTTTGCTCAGAACGAAAAAGATTTGGATGATTATTACGCTCGAATAGAACGTAATGAAATTCCTGTTTTTAGAGGACATATTTTGAATGAGGAAGATTTAATCATCCGCAGACATATTTTGAATTTGATGTGTCATTTCAATACATCTTGGGAAGAAAATTCAATGTATTTTCCTGAAATAGAAATCGTAACAAAACGATTAAGTGAGATGGTCAGCGATGGTTTAATCCGCATTACCGATAAAAAAATCGAAGTAACCGATGCAGGAAAACCTTTCGTAAGAAATGTGTGTATGGCATTTGATTTAAGGTTACAACGCAATATTCCGAACACAAAAATATTTAGTATGACAGTGTAACAAATCGGGATTTAATAGTAAAATAGATAAACTTTTATAGTTTTCTATTTTTTGCCAAATTTTTTAGAATTAAGAATCATAGTGATTGAGTTTTTTTAGTTAGTGATTGAAAAGGGACAATGTTGTGAAACAGTCCCTTTTTCTTTTTCTGTCATTTTACCAAATAAGAAAAAGTTTTATGAATAAGCATTTTGCTCCCATAAAACTTTCTCAAATTATAGTTTATTTTTCTACCGAATCAAATTAGCAAGATGGCTGTTGCCTGAAGGTTTCATCAATTAAGTTGGCAACTAAAGCTGTCCAACCGGTTTGGTGAGAAGCTCCAACTCCCCTGCCGTTATCTCCGTGAAAATACTCATAGAAAAGAATCAAATTCTTAAACTCAGGACGTTGATACAATTCAGAATACAAACGATTTACCGGACGATTCCCATCTGAATTCTCACGGAAAATATTTATCAAGCGTTTGCTTAGTTCATCTGCTATCTCGTCAAAACTCAGCTTATTATCTTCATTTCCTGTTGGAAACTCAAAACGAGTATCTTCAAAAAATGTGTGCAATTCCCTTAAAGCATCTATCAAAATATAATTTATTGGAAACCAAATAGGTCCTCTCCAATTGCTATTCCCTCCGAATAAATTACTTGTGGACTCAGCTGGGTCGTAAGCAATCTGATAATCATTACCTTCCAACGGAACCGTAAAAGGAGTTTCATATATTTTGGAAAGTGAGCGAATGCCGTACGTGCTTAAAAACTCTTTTTCATCAATGAGGGCACGCATTAACCTTCGGATGCGGTTTTTAGGCACCAACGACAATAAAATGCTTTGATCTTTTTCGGAAGTTTGAATAATCGGATGCCTTAACTTGCTCATTCTGTATCTCTCAAACCACGAAAAACTTCTTTTTAACCTTGGGAGTTTTTCCAATGTTTCCGCATCAATATGAAGCACAGCCATCAAAGCCAACATTCCTACCACAGAACGAACTTTGATAAGTTTGGAACCTCCATCTTCAAAAATAATTTTATCATAAAAGAAACCTTCATCTTCGTCCCAAATACCTTTATTCTCCTGATTCATATGGTTTAAGGCTTTGGCGATATGAACGAAATGCCCGAAAAACTTGATAGCCATTTCCTCATACGTTTCATCTTCTTTAGATATTTCCAAACTGATTTTCAGCATACAAAGGCAGTACAAAGCCATCCACGCGGTACCATCTACCTGCTCTAAAAGTTTCACTCCGGGAATACCTTGGCTACGGTCAAAAACACCAATATTATCCAGCCCCAAAAATCCTCCTTCAAAAACATTATTATCCGTGCTATCCAAACGATTTACCCACCAAGTGAAGTTCACAGTCAGTTTATTGAACATACGTTTGAGAAAACTTATATCCGGCTTTCCAGTTCTCTCTCTATCAATGTTGTAAACCATAAGAGTTGCCCAAGGCTGCACCGGCGGATTAACATCACTGAAATTCCACTCGTAGGCAGGAATTTGCCCGTTAGGACGCATATACCATTCCTTATTGAACAATAAAAGTTGTTCCTTAGCAAATTGTGCATCAATCGCTGCCATACTAACACAATGGAAAGCAGAATCCCAAGAGGCATACCAAGGATATTCCCATTTGTCGGGCATAAGCAAAATGTCATTATTGCGTAACGTTAGCCATTCGGCATTTCGTCCATTCCAACGCTGGTGGGGAGGTTTTGGTTGTTTTGGGTCGCCCTCCAACCATTGTTCAATATCGTAATAATAATATTGTTTGTTCCATAGCAATCCTGAAAAAGCCTGTTTTTGAATCAAATACAATTCTTCGTTGGAGGAATTAAGGAGATTTCTGTAAAAGATTTCACATTCTTGCTCACGTTGCTCAAACAATTTTTCAGCTTCCAAAAATGGATTTTCCTGCTGTTGGTTTGTGAGTCGCAAAAAGACAATTTTCTGTTCTTTCGGAGCTATTTCAAAACAGTACATTGGTGAAAATTTTGTACCTTCCTGATTTTGAGTTGCCAGAGTGAAATCTCCGGAAATTACTGCTTCGTGAAATAAATCTTTTTTGAAAGGATGGTCATTTGTATGTTGGTGAATCTTTTCATCATTGGTCTCATTTTCAGTAAAAAGATGCTTATCAGCCTTGTCGAAATATAGGAAAAACGTCCCAACAGATTTATTTTCTACCTCTGTAAAATAACCACATTCATTCTTACGCAAACTGATTTTTGGCTTTTGCTCCACATCAATGAAACTCCAATAATTCCTCATCAAAAGCGTGGGCAACAGCGTCAAAGGAGCGGTTTCTTTCCCTTGATTTGTCACCGTTATTTTCATAAAAATGTCATTTTCAGTACATTTTGCATACTCTACCTGCACATCAAAATACGCATTTTCATCAAAAGCTCCTGTTTCAGGAAGCTCAAATTCAGCATCTTGCAGACCTCTCTCGGCATTAATTCTCTCCAAAGCCTCATACGGAAACGCATTTTGCGGGTACTTGTACAGATACTTCATATAAGAATGCGTAGGAGTATTGTCCAAATAATAGTACAATTCTTTAACATCCTCCCCGTGATTGCCCTGATTATTGCTCAGCCCATAAAGTCGTTCTTTCAAGATGGAGTCCTTGCCGTTCCACAAGGCTACGGAAAGACAGATATTACAAAAATTATCGCAAATTCCTGCTAATCCGTCCTCGCCCCAACGATAAGTGCGGCTACGAGCATCATCGTGGGAAATGTAATTCCAAGCATCTCCGTTTGCACTATAATCCTCACGTACAGTTCCCCACTGGCGTTCACTGAGATAAGGTCCCCAACGGAGCCATTCCTTTTCTTTTCTGTCTTTTTCCTTAATTCGTTTATTTTCCGCTGATTCTGAAATCATTTTGTATCTTATTTTTAAGATTTTCTGGTTTTTACTAAAATTTTTACAAATGATAGAATGCTTCACTTCAAAGGCTAACTACATAAGCCCGGCACGTTTTAGCAATGCATCCGGAGAAGGTTCTTTTCCTCTGAAACGTTTGTAAAGTTCCATTGGTTTTTCGCTTCCTCCTTTGCTTAATATATTCTCTTTAAAACTTTTAGCTGTATTCTTATCAAAAATACCATTTTTAGAAAACACCTCAAAAGCATCAGCATCTAACACTTCCGACCATTTGTAACTATAATATCCTGCTGCATATCCTCCCTGAAAAATGTGAGAAAATCCTGTTGAAAAGCAAGATTCAGCAATCATAGGATAAAGCTCAGTAACTGCAACTGCCTTATCTTCAAATTCTTTTACATTTTTAATCGTCTTAGGGTCGGCAGTATGCCAAGCCATATCCACGATTCCAAAACTAAGCTGACGCATCGTTTGTAAACCTTCCATAAAAGAAGAAGATTCTTTAATCTTGTTAACTAACTCGATAGGTATCAATTCATTAGTCTCATAATGCGTGGCAAACAATGCTAAAGCTTCTTTTTCATAACACCAATTTTCCAAAACTTGGCTTGGCAACTCAACGAAATCACGAGAAACGCTGGTTCCGCTCAAATTTGGGTAAGTTGTATTGGCAAGAATGCCGTGCAAAGCGTGTCCGAATTCGTGAAAAAGTGTCCGAACTTCGTAAAAGCTCAGTAACGAGGGCTGAGTTTTGGTAGGACGTGTGAAATTACAAACAATTGTTATGTGTGGACGCGAATTTTCGCCATTGCGTTTATACTGATTCTTGAATGACGACATCCAAGCTCCTGCCCTTTTGCCTGGTCTGGGGAAAAAATCGGTGTAAAATAACGATACATATTCACCTTTTTTATCTGTAACCAAATACGTATCTACTTCTTCGTGATATTTTTCAATAGTATCTATCTTTTTGAAATTCAAACCATAAAGTTTATTTGCTACTTGAAACATCCCATTTACAGCATTTTCCAATTTGAAATAAGGTTTGAGTTTTTCATCATCCAAATTGAACTTTTCTTGTTTTAATTTTTCGCTATAAAAAGTAAAATCCCATTTCTGAAAATCAGTAATTCCGTCACGTTTTAGGGCGAATGCTTTCAGTTCATCCAATTCTCGTTGAGCTGCAGGTTTAGCTTTTTTCAATAAGTCATCCAGAAAATTGTTTACAATTTCGGGCGTATCTGCCATTCTTTCTTCTAAAACAAAAGAAGCATAATTCTTGTATCCCAATAACTTAGCACGTTCGTCACGCAATTTTACAATTTCTAAAATATTTTGCTCGTTATTGTTTGCATTTTTGTTAAACCCACGACTTGCGTAGGCAACAAACATTTTTCGGCGTAAATCTCTGTTTTCGGCATATTTCACAAAAGCACTGTAACTTGGAAAATCCAAAGTGAATACCCAACCTTTTTTATTTCGGTCTGATGCTGTTTGTGCCGCCGCTTCAATGGCAAAATTCGGAAGTCCTTTTAAGTCTTTCTCGTCGGTAATATGTAGTTCAAAAGCCTGTGTTTCAGCAAGTACATTTTCTCCAAAACGAAGACTTAAACTCGAAAGTTCTTTATCTATCTCTCTCAAACGTTGTTTCTGATTTTCAGACAAATTGGCTCCGTTTCGTGTGAATCCTTTGTACGTTTTGTCCAATAGAGTGATTTCTTCAGGAGATAATTTCAGTTTCTCACGATTGTCATACACTTCTTTCACTCGAGCAAACAACTTGGCATTCAATCGAATATCATTGCTGTAATCGCTTAATATAGGGGAAATACTTTGTGCTTCTTTTTGTAATTCTTTGCTGGTCTCCGCACTGTTCAAGTTAAAAAACATCATTGTGAGTCGGTCTAACTTTTCTCCGTTGAAAGCCAAAGCTTCAATCGTGTTTTTGAAAGTAGGCTTTGTTTTTGAATTGGTAATCTTATCGATACCTTTTAAGCTTTCAGAAATGGCTTTTTCAATGGCTGGCTTAAAATCTTCTACCTTATAATCACTAAAAGGAGTTGATTGATAAGGAGTTGCAAAAATAGGTTTATTCATAGTTTGTTGTGCTTTAAGGCTACCACACACAGCAATAGCACATAATGTTATTAGTTTTATTCTCATTCTTTTAACAATTTTATGGTTTTGAATTGATGATTAATCTTGCAGAGTAAAAACAGACTTTAATAAAGATGTTGTTCTTGCTGATATGTTAGTTCTGATTTCCTTTTCCTTATCTCCCACTTTTACAAATAATCCGTTGATAGCCTGCGTTGTAACATATGAAGTTAAGTTAGGTTCTACCTTTTTCACAAACGGAATTTGATTGTATTGATTGATAATATCACTCCAAATTTTATCAGCACCTACTTGGCTAAGTGAAGCTTGTATTTTGGGAGCAAAAGCAGCCTGCAAAGCGGAAAACGTATTGTTTTTCAGGTATGTTGTTGCAGCTTGCGAATCACCTTTCAAAATCGCCATTGCATCATCAAACGTCATATTTTTTATGGCTGAAATAAAAATCGGTTTTGCCTCATTTACAGCATTTTCAGCAGCTTTGTTTAGTATTTTTAAACCTTCGTCAGCCAGCGACCCTAATCCGATACTTCGAAGAGCAGAATCCACTTTTTTCAACTCATCGGGGAGTAAAATCCGAACGGCTTGGTCTTTAAAATATCCTCCATCTTTGCTGAGGATGTCCACTCCGTTTGACACACCAAATTCTAAGGCTTGTTTTAATCCATCTGCTACATTAAACCCTGTATTTGAATAAGTTGAATTAATAACTTGTTGCAATTCACCACAACTATTCAATGTTAATGATGCTAACAAAAGTAACGGAAAAACAGTTTTTCTCATCGTTTTTATTTATTTTATATTATTTATTTATTCGTTGATTTATGTGTCGATACAAACTATAATTTATAGCGTAAAAAATAGGCAATGTTAATGCAAGACCGAAGCCAAAAAGCAACACTCCTGAAAATGCTAAAACTACACCAACAAACAATACAATCAAAGTTGTAAACATTTGCGGAGCCACGCTGGCTGAACTTTGTTTCATTGAAGCTTTAAGTGATTGATTCTCAAAGATAATAATCGGTATTGTTAGTGTAAACAATAAAGATAATATCACTGATACAGAGAAATTTACAGTAGCAAGACCTAATTTCATCAGAAGAAATTCTATGACCAATTTTACAGCCATCAGCCCAACGACAAAGCCCAAAATTCGGGTCGTAAAGGTAGAATTATAGTATGAGAAAAGCACTTTATAACTTACTTCTTCTCCCCTTTTTTTCATATCAAAAGCTTTATAAAATCCTGCTGACATCGGAGCTATAATACACTGAATCAACAACATAAACAAATTGAACTTTATCTGAAATTGTGGCGTAAGAATTATCTCCTGAACCACCTGAGGATTTTCAATTACGCTTTTCATTAGGTATTCTTGCGAAACTCCAAAAAGGATTGGAAAAATCAGCATATAGATTCCTAAAATAATTGAAATTACAGAAATTGACCCTAATATGGTAATTACAAAAGAATTACGATATATTTTGAAAGCGTCTTTTAAAATATCCAATAAAAGCATTTTGTATGAAATATGATTTAATTTTTGTTAAAAAAGAATATAAAATATCTAATTTTCGTACTAAATATTAACAAATTAATTTTATATCCCGCAAATATATAAAAATATAGCCACACGGCGAAAAAAACTAAATTATTTTCCCGAAACGCAAATTTCATTGTTCTTTTTCATTATTTTAATACCTTTGTGCCTTTCCATTTTTTATTAATTTTCAAAAGGTTAAAAATATGTTTGTGTATCTTGTTATTAGTGTTATTTGCTTAGGGATTGGCTTTTTTTTAGGAAATTACATAAATAAAATTAAAACTGAGAACTTAATTTCATCAAATAAAAGCCGTGAGGAGCTACAAAAACGCTCTTTGGAAGAATTACAGCAACTTTTGGCAGCTGAAAAGCAAGAAAAAGAAGTTTTTAGAGACCAAAAAGATGAATTAAATCTACTTTTGACCAAAAACGAATCGGAAAAAGAGTTTTTATTAACAAAATTGAAAGAAAAAGCCAAGGAAACTGAACTTCTACAAGAAAAATTCTCGAAAGAATTTGAGAATTTGGCAAATAGAATTCTGGAGGAAAAATCGTCCAAATTTACAGAACAGAATAAAGAAAATCTCAAAAACATCTTAAGTCCGTTACAAGAAAAAATTAAGGATTTTGAGCAAAAAGTAGAACACAGCCAGAAAGAAAATATCAGCATACATTCTGCTCTAAAACAGCAACTTATCGACCTACAAAATCAAAATTTACGCATCACCAAAGAAGCCGAAAACTTGACAAAAGCCCTCAAAGGCGACAGCAAAATACAAGGAAATTGGGGAGAATTGGTTCTGGAAAAAGTTCTGGAAAAATCAAATTTGGAGAAAGGAAGGGAATACACCGTTCAGGAATCATTCGTGCGAGAGGACGGCTCAAGGGTCATTCCCGACGTGATAATTCATTTGCCTGACGGAAAAAAAATGATTATCGATTCAAAAGTTTCTTTAACTGATTATGAGCGTTTTGTAAATGCCGAAGAAGAGGAAAAACCCATCTTCCTAAAGCAACATATCAATTCAATTAAAAGACATATTGACCAGCTTTCGAGCAAAAAATATGAAGATTTATGTACCAACAGCCCCGATTTTGTATTGATGTTTATTCCTATAGAACCCGCTTTTGCCATCGCACTGCAAAGTGATGATTCACTGTACACAAAAGCCTTCGCTCAAAATATTGTTATTGTAACTCCAACCACTTTATTGGCAACACTTCGCACAATCGATTCGATGTGGACAAATCAAAAACAGCAGGAAAATGCGTATGAAATTTCACGCCAAGCAGGAGCTTTGTACGATAAATTTGAAGGTTTCATCGCTGATTTGATTAAAATAGGTAAAAAAATGGACGAAGCAAAGTCAGAATATGGCAATGCAATGAATAAGTTAGTTGAAGGAAAAGGAAATATTGTCAGAAGTATCGAAAAATTGAAAATAATGGGCGTGAAATCAAAAAAATCGCTCCCCGAAGCCATCCTAAAAAGAGCAATGCCTGAAAAAGAGGACGAAAATGAAGAATAATTGCGGATTTATTCTTTAAAAAGATTGTGTAAGTACAAAATTTTTGTGAATTAAGCCCTCGTCCATTCCTTCAGAGTAATAGTTTTTGTTGTGCTTCATCAGGTAAATATACTTTATATACTTCTTAATTCGGTCACTCATTAAGGAATTTATGTTCATATCTCCTATGAAGTACAACGGCACTCTTTCCGTATTTATGTTCAGCTGCTCAACCGAAAAAAGAATAAAATAGAGAAAATCGTCCATCGTTTGATATTCAAATCGATTGAAATAATACAGTTTTTTATCTCTGAAAACTACAAAGTAAAACGAACTTTGCTCCGCATACACATACATAATTTCGTAAGCGTGTGAAGCGTAATGTTTCAGAAGCATCCGTAGTAATGAAGAGGCAAAATGCTGATATTCAAATGTTCCGTAATACTCAATTAAAATATTATTTATAAAAATATCCGGAACAAAAACGTTTACCGTTTCAATGGGAATAATTCTGTCGTAATCAACAAAATTTTCTTTTAGCGAAGAAACATCAATACTGTATTTCAAATATTCTATTGCTTCTTTCTTGCCCATAAAAAGAGCCTGCGGAATGAAAGTAAATATTGGCGTGTTATGAAACACTTTTATATTATTGAAGTCCTGACGTAAATCCTCCTCAGAATCCAATATGGTATGAATCTCCCGTTCAATTTCCTGCCTATTTTTGTAGTTGAAATTTATTGGGAAATTATAGATAGATTCAACGTAATTTAACACAGGATTGAAGACACAAAAAGAAAGTCCATCCAAGTTAATTTGAATGGACAATTCCTTGAAATAAGTTCTAAATATATTATTTTCTTGCTGTCTTTGCATCGTATGACGTAGGCCAGTTACCATTTGTACTTAGTTCTTCCAAAGAACCTACTTTGATATCCGCACCTTTAACATCTTCTACTGAATTTTTTGCAACTTCTTTTTCTACCTCATTTTTGTCAAGCCCCCAAAGTACTTTAGCTTTAGGCACAGAAACTTCAAAAACAGAAGCTGAATATCCATTTTTGTCAAGAGAAGCAGTCTTCATCACGAATTCTTCTTTTGGATTTTCAGCAAAAGGAACGTATCTAAGATTTTTATAACGATCAGAATTTTTGAACAAAGAATCTTTAACTGATATATGTCCCAAAGTATCAACCACAACTCCTTGTTTTAAAACATCAATTTTAAATGTTTTATCATATTCCGTCCAGCTCGTATCACGCTGAGACGTGATTGTAAACTTTTCAGTTTCAATAAACTTAGTTAAGTCATCAAAACTATTTGCATATTTTCCTGTTACAACCCGATGTGCCTCCTGAGCATCTCGAATATCTTTTAACTTACCGATTACCGCCGTGTAACGTTCCGTTTTAATTTTGTTAAATTCAATAGGACCGGTGACTGATTTATAAATCATAAAGCAAAAAAATAAGCCCACAGCCCAAAGCGCAATTTGTAAAATTTTTTTCATCTTTTAAAAATATTTTTTTCTTGACTGGTTTACTGCAAAGCTACAATTTTTTTTTATTCAAAAAAGCTTTTTGACAAAAAAAATTATATTTTTGGCATCTCTATGGATTCATCAATGGATAAAAATACCTTTTTCAACGGACTTTTAAAGGTCTTTCCTCATACTCCCACGGCATCTCAAAACATTGCTTTGCAACTTCTTAGTGAATTTTTATTAAGTGAAAATTCTTCCGAAAAACTATTTTTGCTCAAAGGATTTGCAGGAACAGGAAAAACTTCGATTATCAATTGTTTGATACAAAACTTGCCTTCAATCGGGCATAAAGCCGTTCTTCTTGCACCTACCGGGCGAGCCTCGAAGGTAATGTCCAATCTTGCAAAACAACAAGCTTTCACCATTCATAAGCACATTTATTTTCCGAAAACAAATGGAGGCGAATTTTCTTTTACGCTGAAAGTCAATAAATTCAGAAATACCTTATTTATTGTAGATGAAGCCTCAATGATTGCGGATAGCAGCGAACATTCCTTTGAACAGAATTCTCTTTTGGATAATCTCATAACGTATGTCTATTCCGGAAAAGGCTGTAAACTATTATTGATGGGAGATTCTGCTCAGTTACCGCCTGTTAACTCCGATTACAGCCCTGCGTTGGATATTCGAAATTTGGAGGTTCGATACAATAAGGAAGTATCTCATATTGAGCTTAATGAGGTTGTTAGACAAGAAAAGAAATCCGGAATTTTATACAATGCCACAAAAATCAGAGAGCTTCTTTTTAATTTTTCCTTCCAAAAAAATTTCAAATTCAATATCAAAAACTTCAAAGATATTGTTCGGCTAACCGAAGGAACTGAAATTCAGGAAGCTATAGAAAATTCATATTCCTATTATGGCTCGGAACAGACTGCAATTATTGTCCGCTCGAATAAAAGAGCTGTGCTTTACAACAAGCAAATCCGAAGGGTAATTTTGGATAACGAAAACGACCTTTCCGCAGGAGATTTGCTTATGGTTGTGAAAAATAATTATTACTGGCTAAAGGATTCACCTGAAGTAAGTTTCATTGCCAATGGCGACACTCTGGAGGTTCTTCAAATCTATGCTTTTCGGGAATTATATGGATTTCGGTTTGCTGAAGCCAAAGTACAACTTGTTGATTACCCGAATCATCCTCCGTTTGACACGGTTCTTCTCTTAGATACTCTTGAATCTGAAAATCCGTCACTTACCTATCAGGAAAGTAATCGCCTTTATGAAGAAGTTTTACTTGATTATGAAGAAGAAACTTCCGCATACAAAAAGTACTTAAAAGTTAAAGAAAATCCTTTTTTCAATGCTTTACAAGTCAAATTTTCGTACGCTATCACCTGTCATAAAAGCCAAGGAGGACAGTGGGACGTTGTTTTCATTGAGAAACCTTACCTCCCAAACGGAATTGATGAAAGCTACCTACGTTGGCTTTATACCTCACTAACCCGTGCCGTTCAAAAAGTATATTTGATTAATTTTCAAGAAGATGATTTCAGGTAAAAACTTTGAGTAATTAGCAAATCATTACTTATTTCTTCCCTTTTCATCTGGATAAAGTTCAAAAACAGGGTCGCTTTGCCAATATTCTTTGGTATCAATATCCATAATTGAAATTCTTCCTTTGAATGCAGCTCCTGTATCCACGTTCCATACATTATTGGCTGTCATCGGTTTATCAGTTCCTGAGCGAGTTGTTGGCGTATGCCCTATGAATGTTTCCGAATATAGCAACAAGCGACTGGGGTATTTGCTATCTTCGGGCGAAGTTTTCACCGATGTCGCTAATTCCCAAAGAGTTCTGTCCCAATAGAACATTTCAGGAAAGTACTCAAAATCAACCCCTCTGAGATTGGTAAATCCTGCGTGAACGAATAACCGATTTTTACTGTCCAAATAATAATTTTCTAAATCCGAAAGAAACTTGATATGCCTTTGCTTTACTTCATCCGAAATATTTTGGTAGGCTTTCTCCGTAGCATCTCCTCCGTGATAATACCACATCTTTTCCATTGAAGCTCCTTGCAAAAATTCAAGACAAAGAGCATCGTGATTTCCCCTGATAAACAAGCAATTATAATGCCTTTTGAATTGTAACAAGAAGTCAAGTACCTCAGGAGTTTGGCTCCAACCATCCGAATAGTCTCCTAAAAATATGAAAAAGTCATTTTTTCTTATTTTCACTCTTTCAAGTACCTGAACCAGAGCCTTGTAAGCCCCGTGAATATCTCCGACAACTAAAGTTCGTCGGGAGTTAGCAGCTGGTTTCTTCATCAACGATTGTATTTTAATTTTCGTAATATTCTTAATGTTTCTTTCAGTGAGCTATATGCCTCTCTGTCAATCTCTTTTAATTTCGGTCGTACTTCTTCCAAAAATTCTTTCACCTCCAAATGCCCGTTCAAATAACATTCCAAACATATTGAAGGCAGCGTTGGAATTTCTTTTAATTCCTCTTCCGTCAGAGGGTTATCATTAATTATCTTCTCTAAAATAGCTCGGTTTTTACTCCATACATCGCATATTTTCTTCTCGTCATAAATGGGTGGCGAAAAAATGAGTTCCTGTTCTATTTTATAAGTTCCGTTATTTGAAAAATCAATTTGAACAATCTCCAGAGGATGATAATCCTTCTGATTTTCAATACCTAACTGAATATATTCTATTATAGAAAACGTATTTTCTTCAACGCGAATTTCAACTTTATCAAGATTAGAAAAAAACAGACGAACTTGCTCATTAATAAGCTCAATATCAACTCTAGAATACATCTTTTTCCCATTGACAAGTTTAGGTTTCCCTGCCCAACAAAGTACAAATTGTTCTCTAAAAACCTGATAATGTGATTCTAAATCTTTATGGCGATGATTTATGAAATTAATTACTCCGTCTAAAGTGTGTTGAATGTTATTGCTTGATGTTTTTTCAATTTGCTGAACTATCTCAGAATTAGAGTCTTTCAGCTCAAAATCAACATTTTGTATTTTGCTATTGCTTCCTTCTCTTTTAAAAATCGTGTCTTTTGAGTATTTCCATATGCCTTTGGAAAGAGAGCAAATTTTCTGTGATGAGGTAACAGTCACCAATCCTACCACTTTGTCATTTGGCAAATCGGGGAAAATAATATTTTCGTAAGTGATTGAAGGGGCGTTGTGTAAATAGGAATTAATCAAATTTTGAATGCGACTATCATCAAAAAAATCCACCCCCACTATTTCACGTGACTCATCTTCTACTCCTATGATAATGAATGCTTTATTATACGGATTAGAATTTGCCAAAGCACAAATTATCTTCAAAAACTTTGCTTTTCCTTCTCGGCTGTTTAGGTCAATAAAACGCTTTCGGTCATAGAAACTATTTTCATCACTATGCCCTAACAAATTCTTTATTAACAAACGTTTATTGACCATTAGTTCGAGAATTATTTTATTAATTTCGCTTCGAAATCAGTTGATTTTGCATCACAAAGATATAATTTATTTTTCGGAAAGCAATTTTTTTTGATATCACACTTCTAAAAATAATCACTCATTAACAAGCAAAACCTCCAACCTTTGAATTTCAAAAATTGGAGGTTTTTTTATTTTGTTTCCCACTTTTATTCCTCGTTATGCAAGAATTTTTTCTTTGCCTCAAGTTCTTCCGTTGTTTCTTGATTGTCTTCATCGGGAATGCAACAATCCACTGGACAAACAGCCGCACACTGTGGCTCTTCGTGAAATCCTATACACTCCGTACATTTGTCAGTTACGATAAAATAAAAATCATCGCTAACAGGCTCTTGTACTTCATCTGCGTTCAACTGCTTTCCATTGGGCAAAACTATCTCTCCTTTCAAAGCCGTTCCGTCGCTATAACGCCAATCATCTGCTCCTTCATAAATAGCATTATTAGGACATTCAGGCTCGCAGGCACCACAATTTATACAATCATCAGTAATCTTTATCGCCATAAATCTATAGTTTTCTCGTTTTTTTAATTATGGGGGCAAAGATACGTTATTTTTTAAATATAATGATTGTATCTTGAGGTGTAAAAGTGCAATAAACTCGGAAATTTAGAATGATTATAATTCTCTGTTTACATCCCAATTTTCAAGATATTTCGCCACAAACTGTACAAACATTCCTCCTAAAGCACCATTTACAACACGATGGTCATAGCTATGAGACAGCATCATTTTGTAACGGATTCCTATCACGTCACCTTCGGGAGTTTCAACAACGGCTGGAACTTTTTGGATTGCACCAACAGCCAAAATTCCTACTTGTGGCTGATTGATAATCGGAGTGCCGAACAAAGTCCCGAATGAACCGATATTTGTAACTGTGTAAGTTCCGTCTGTTATATCATCAGGAGACAATTGACCCGCTCTGGCACGCGATGCTAAGTCATTGACTATCTTCGCCATACCTCTCAAGCTTAGCTGGTCGGCATTTTTGATTACAGGAACGATAAGGTTTCCGTCAGGCAAAGCCGTGGCCATACCAATATTTATGCTTTTCTTTTTGATGATAGTTGTTCCTTCAACTGATATGTTCATCATCGGAAATGCGAGCAATGCCTTGGCAACTGCTTCCATAAATATAGGTGTGAACGTGAATTTTTCTCCTTCACGTGCCTCAAAAGCTTTTTTTGCTTTGTTACGCCAATGCCAAACTCGAGTCATATCAACCTCAATAAAACTCTGAACGTGAGGTGAAGTATGCTTACTACGTGTCATATGTTCCGCGATGAGTTTGCCCATTCGTGACATTTCAATCAGTTCATCGCCTTTTCCTATTAATTCGGCTTTTCTTTCGGCAGAAATTTCAGGTTGAAGAAGAGGAACTTGAACCACCTTTTGTGTCAATTCAGATGGAGCACTTGCTCTGTTTTCCAAATAATCAAGCATATCTTGTTTTGTAACCCGATTATCTACTCCGGTTCCTTTAATTTTATCCAATTCCTGCAACGAAATTCCTTCTCTTTTAGCGATACTTTTTACCAGAGGAGAATAGAAACGTTCTGTATTTGAGCACTGAACTTTTGAAGATTCAGCATTTTGCAGTGTTGTTTCCTTTATTTCAGCAATTTCTTTTTCTATTGCTTTTGCTGTAGTTTCAGTTTTTGCTTCTTGCTTTGCATCTTGAACCGCTTCTGTTTCAAGAATAGCCATAACTTCACCAACTTTTACCACTTGGTCAACTTGAATACAAATCTCAACAAGCACTCCTGAGACTTCCGAAATTACCTCCGTATCTACCTTATCTGTAGAAACTTCAACAACTCCTTCCTCTGCCTCAATAGTTTCTCCTACTTTTTTTAACCAATTCGTAACGGTTGCCTCTGCAACACTTTCCCCCATTTTGGGTAATCTTAATTCGTATTTAGCCATTTCTTAATTGTAGTTATTTAGAGATTAGCTCTTACACCAATCGGTTTTTAAAAATATACACAAAATATGCCCAAAGATACAAAAAAAATTCAAATTAAATATTTTTGAGCATTAAATAATACTAAAATTTTTATTTTTGGAAATTGACTTTTTCATTTTCAACTTTTTAAAGAGTGCTCAAAAGGGACTCTTTGCGTGATGCTTCTTCCCAAAGTAACTTCATCGGCATATTCCAATTCACCACCCACCGAAATACCTCTTGCTATGGTTGAAACAGTGATATCGTATCGTTCTATTTGCCTGAAAATGTAGAAGTTTGTCGTATCTCCTTCCATCGTATTGCTCAGTGCAAAGATGAGTTCTTTTACATTGCCTTCCTCTACTTTTTTCACTAAAGAACTGATATTCAAATTTGAAGGACCTACTCCATCAATGGGAGAAATCTTCCCTCCCAAAACGTGATACTGACCAAAAAACTGCCCTGTATTTTCAATAGCCATCACATCACGAAAGTCCTCCACTACGCAAATAACTCCTGTATTTCTGCTGGGATTGCTACAAATTTCACAAATATCAACATCTGAAATATTATGACAATTATTACAATACTGAATGTTTGTACGCAAATTTAGTATCGCATTTGCCATTCTAACAGATTGTTCTTCAGGTTGTTTTAACAGATGTAATGCAAGACGTAATGCAGTTCGCTTCCCAATACCGGGCAATTGTGCAATTTCATAAACTGCATTTTCTAAAAGTTTTGACGAAAATTCCATTGTGCAAAGGTAAGCAAAAGTTAAATTTTCTTTCAAACAGAATGTTTAAAAATCAAAAAGAAAGTCAAAATATATTCACGAGCCGCATTTAACTCATATAACCCTCAAATCCACCAAGAAAATAAACAACTTATATGGGCAGTAATATAAAAAGTACAAAACCACACTAACAAAAAAAGCCTGTAAAAATCTTGAAAATAAAGAAGTTACAACCAAAAAAGCCCGATTTTCAACGACAAAAGAAATGTGCAACTACCGTAATTATGCGTAATTCTACCGAAAGATTTTTAAGCCAAAAAGCCCCGTATTGAAGCCCTACCGTAATTGACACAAGGCAATATGCCCCAAAAGAGCTAAACCCCTTATAAAACAAGCCCTTTGGGGCTTTTTTTATGTGCTGAAACCACTGCTTTGAAACCCGCCGACAGACCATTTGCGTGGGCTCACGAAAATGATACCACCCCACCCCGAAAAACACAAAAAAACGCATTAGGTGGATGTTTAGGTGGACGTTTAGGTGGACAAAAAAACGAAAAAAATAACCCTTAAAACAGGGTGTAACGACACGTTTAACCTATGAAACCGCTAAAACAACCCCTTAACGCAGGGTGTAACGACATTATTTTTGATAGTTAAAACACATAAAATATTGATTTTTAAATATTTATATTTTATATTGATATATAACAAGGCGTTTGCACCGAAAACTGTACATTTTATTTGGTTACGCCTTACCTGAATTGGAACTATTATACCCACAAGCTGGGCAATAATTAACGTTGTGGCTGAACGAGCGATTTTGCTTGGCTTGGTTGGTTGAATTGATTGACTGCTACACTTTGAGCTGACTTTAACGCCTGTATTTCAGCTTCTAATTTGGCGATTTTTTCCTCTTGCAGTGCGTTTATTTTTTCTAATGAAGCGTTATTTTTCTCCAACATAGCTACGTACTTATCATTTACTGGTCCTGCCGATGGCTGGTTTTGCTCATTTTTAAGCATTGAACCATTGCCCGTAAGCAACCATTCAGCATTTATTTCAGGAATTTCAGATAAAATTTTATCTAAAAAATCCGAATTAAGAGAAGTTAATTTCTGTTTTCCTTTGAAATTTCCATAAGTCATTCCAAAATTTTCAATAAATTTTTCTTTGCTAATACATTTATAATCAGATATTTCTAAAATCCTTTCTTTTATGTAAGATATTTTTTTATCCATTTTCTTGTTTATTAGATATTTTTTTATCTGTCTTTGCAACGTTAAAACATAGAAACAATGGAGACAAAGGTACAAGATTTTAATGAGATTGTTCGCTTTTGCGAACAAAAAAGACAAACAGGGGATTATCAAACACTTGCTAATGTGTTGGGAGTGAATACAGATGCGGCAAGAATGCAGATTTATAGAAAAACAGAAAAAGCCGTAATGATACTCTACAAAATCATTAAGCAACGGGAGGAATTAAAGAAAGAATATCAAAATCAATAAGTTATGCAAGAATTAATCACAATTACAGAACAAAACGGACAGAGAGCCGTAAATGCAAGAGAATTGCACGAATTTTTAGAAGTAGGAAAAGTATTTGGAGCTTGGATAAATGAGCGTATTGAGCAATACGGATTTATTGAAAATCAAGACTATGTAGTTTTTTCCAAAAATGGAAAAAACCCCGAAGGCGGACGACCATTAAAAGAATACGCCATTAGTATAGATATGGCAAAAGAGCTTTCGATGGTGGAGCGAAACGAAAAGGGCAAGTTGGCACGTCGTTATTTTATTGAGGTTGAAAAACAGCAACGCAGTAAAACGCTTCAAATAGAGCAACGAAGCCAACGCCAAATACAGCAAAAACAACGAATGGAGCTTATTGACCTTATTCGAGAGCATTTACGCAGAGGCGATATCACGGAAGTTTGCCGAGAAAATGGTTTTGCTATGAACCAAGTAAAGAATGTAATGCGTTATGATAATTTCCGTGCCGATATTGTTAAAGCGTTGTACAACAAGGCTCTTTCCAACAAAAAGCAACTGGGCAGTGAACTCCAACAAATGATTGACGAACTCAAAAAATAGAGCAATGAAAAAAATCTTAAAAAAACTTCTCGCACCGGTGATACGAGAAGTAGTGCAAGAGGAAATAAAAGGGCTAAATAAAAGCCTTACAATTGAGCATCTAATAAAAGAATTTTCTGTTGTAGTTCGTTCTTGCAATGAGAAAAATCATTCAGACAAATACCCTCAATATTCACTGCTTGACTTGAAAGGGGAAGTGGTATCAGTGGTAATAGAAGCCTTAAATAAGACGTATATGTTTGAAGAAAATCAGCAAAAAGGGCAGGAGTAAATTCATTGGCATCTGTTAATAACGAAAATTCTCTGTAAGCATTAGCAAGGGCTTTTTCAAAAAAGTCATTTTCCAAAGCATCAAAGCCATAGGTATTTATAAGCCAAGAGTTGAAAAGATTAAAATCCATATAACTAAATTTAAGATTGAGACCGCAAATTTAGTGATTTTTCCCGACCTGCTACGAGCAGGGGCAAACAAAACAACGCTGTGGGTCGCACCCACTCGGAAATTATCGTGCGAGGCGGAAAAGTCAAGTTAAAATCCGTAGGGAAGACATATATGTCTTCCGTTAAAAAAGACACGTTACAAGTAAATAGCACGAGTGTCCGTACGGCTGAAAATACGCAAAAAATCACTGAAAATAAATCGTTTAGCAAAACAAAAGAAGTGAAAACGAGCCCGTTTCGTTGGCTTTATTTTACGATGTTTGTCGCAGGCATCATAATTTTGGTTTTGGCATTTTTGCAATGGCGATTGAACGTTTTCGGACGATTTAAACGGCTTTTAAAAATGATTTAAATGGTAGGGAAACGAGCCTTATAATTCGCCCTTGTCCGCTTATACATAGCTATAAGTATGCAAGTAAAAAAAGGATTTTAGGAGGATAAAAAATGTCCTCCGCTTTTTAAAAAGTTCCCCAACTTTTAATTAAAAACACGAGCAAGAAGCTACGGAGGACAAAATGTCTTCTGATGCTTCTTGCTTTTTTTGTTTAAAAAAGTTGGGGATTGCAAATATACAAAAAATTATGAAATATCACTATAACTGGAACTTATCAGACTCAAATTTTACTAAAAATAAAGGCAAAGTATTTAGTTGTTTTGCCTGTGGAGGCGGTTCGACTATGGGTTATAAATTGGCTGGTTTTGACGTGATTGGCTTTAATGAAATCGACCCACGAATGGCAAACTTGTACGTCAAAAATCATCAGCCCAAATATCAATTTGTCGAGGCGATGCAGGATTTTGTCAGTTGGAACGAATACCCCGAAGAACTTTACAACCTTGATATTTTGGACGGTTCGCCGCCTTGCGGTTCGTTTTCTGTTTCAGGAAATCGGGAGGCAGATTGGGGCAAAGAAAAAGTTTTTAGAGAAGGTCAGAAAAAGCAGGTGCTTGACACGCTTTTCTTTGATTTTATTGCACTTGCGGAAAAATTACAGCCGAAAATCGTAATTGCCGAAAACGTGAAAGGCATTTTACAAGGCAAGGCGAAAGCCTATACCGAGCGGATTTTACGGGAGTTTGACCAAGCAGGTTACAAGGTCAATTACCATTTGTTAGACGCTTCAAAAATGGGTGTTCCGCAACGACGTGAACGGGTGTTTTTTGTGGCTATTCGGAAAGATTTAGCAATGAAAGTGAACGACTTACAGCTGAATTTTGATTTGCCGACTATTCCATTTGGAGCAATAAAAACCAACGAAAACACAGCAAGTTTTACCGACCACGATAGAAATGTGTGGAACAACCGAAAGCACGGCGACCGCAACTATGCAGACGTTTTGAAACGCATTGAAAACCGAGATAGCAACTTCAATGCACAATTTATTTATGACGACAAAACACCGCCAACATTGGCGGCTTCGAGCGGTTCAAAAATGGTGCTTTTCAGCGAACCCCGCAAGATGAACCACACCGAGCTAATTCGTTGCCAGTCGTTTCCATTAGATTATCATTTTGGTACAGATGCGTATTCATTTGTGCAGTATGTACTGGGAATGAGCGTTCCGCCTGTAATGATGGCGAATTTGGTCGATGAGATTTATAGACAATGGAGAAAAATATTTGAAAATGAATGAAATAAAACGAATTACTGTACAAAGTAGCAGAATGGGGAATTTAGTTATCAAGCGAATTTCCAAAGAAAAAGCAAAAAGTTTAATCATTGAAAATCATTATAGTAAGAAATTAGGAGCAAATCACGGATTGTTCAATTATGGCATTTTCCGAGAGGGGCAAGAGGCTGAAAATGAATGTTTGGGCGTGGCGGTATACGGCTATATGATGCACCCGAAAGCACGGCATTTTACGCACCCTAATCCGCAGGCTCAAATGTTGGAACTCAATAGAATGTGGATAAATGATGAGCTGGGTAAGAATGCCGAAACGATACTTATTAGTCGATCGTTGAAGCTGTTACGTGAGGATTGTCCGAACTGTGTAGCCGTACAAAGTTTTGCCGATGGGCGGTTAGGTTGCGGAACGATTTACAAGGCAGCGAACTTTAAATATTACGGACACCACAAAACAACCTTTGTCAAAAACAAACGTACGGGGGAAATTAGCCACGAAATGAATTTTACCCGAATGGATAGTAAAGGAATGTATTTGCGTAATAATTTAGCGTTTCTGCTGGGCGATGTTTAAGTGTTTCAAGTAGATACGTATCGTTATATTTTTCCATTATGTAAACGGTTTAGATATAACAAGCCTTCACAGTCTTATCCCGCATATAACAGAGGAGTAACGCCTTTTGAGTGGCAACGTAACCGCAAACTCATCAAAGAACGATTAATTAAATTTATAGACGAATTGGAATAAAAAACACGGCATTTTAGCCGTGTTTTTGCGTTTTTTGAATATATTTGCAGTAGTGTTGAAATTCCGAAAAAATGTACATTTCATTTTGAATTTTGGTACATTTCATTTTGCGGAATATACTTATAATCAACAAATTAAATATTTTATTTAAAATAAATCTAAATTAATTTTGCAGAATTAAAAAACTTACATACCTTTGCCGTGTTGTTAGTAATATTGTTTGTCATCGCAAAAGTGATATAATTTTTATATTTCGTTTGCAATCCATTATGAAGATTACTTTTCGTATTCATTTTGAAACAGTTGTTATTTTTCTTCATAACGAATTAGTTAGTTTTAAGCTAAAAAGCCCATTTTTCAAAATGGGCTTTTTCTTTTCTTGTTCAATGCGAGTGAAAATCATCCCTGAATAGTTATTGTTTCTTCTGTTTTTTTACTTAAATTTGCGGTTGATTAAAAAATCTGGAAGAAATGAAACTAAACACATTTATCCTACTGAGTTTAACAGGATTAACAGGACTTGCCCAAACTCCCGAAGGAATCACGGGTTCGGGTTTGAAAACCGGTCAAGCACCTTTTCCTACCGAAAAATATGTGGAATTACCCAATCCGGTGGCTACCAATTCGCAAAATTGGGCTTCAGTGAAAGGCATCAACATTGGTTGGGGCTCAACGGATGTTCGTTACAAAAAAGAAGAACCTGCAAGTAATTTGGAGCAAACCAAACGCCTAAAAGCTTGGAAAGGAGAACGTGTTTCTGCTCAAATAGCGATTTCAAATGCAGATAAAGATGCTGAAATATCCGTAGAAATTTCGGATTTGAAAAGTGGCAAAAATAAAATCGGAAAAGAGCATTTTGAGTCTGCTTTTGTGCGTTATGTAATGACTGATGAACTCAATAAAGACGGTAAAGGAGGTTGTGGATATCGCAAATCTGCCGATTTTGATTCTACCCTCGTTGCCGATGTACTCGACCATCACGCAAAAAAAATGGAAATTGCAAAACACTCATCTCGTGGAGTTTGGATAAAAATTCAAATTCCTCAAAACGCTAAAGAAGGTAGCTATAAAGGCTTTATTACTGTAAAAAACAAAACGAAAATTCTAAAAAAATTACCTTTTGAAGTTCAAGTTTTAGCACGCACACTTCCTGAACCCAAAAATTGGAAATATCATCTGGATTTATGGCAAAATCCGTATGCAGTTGCTCGTTATTTCAACGTAACTCCTTGGTCTGAAGCTCATTTCGAACATTTAAAAAAGGAAATGAAACTTTATGCTGATGCCAGTGGAAAGTCTATCACGGCTTCGATAATGTACGAACCTTGGGGCGGACAAACACAAGACCCTTTCAATTCTATGGTGCTTTGGATGAAGAAGTTAGATGGTTCTTGGTATTTCGATTTTGCGGTATTTGACAAATGGGTTGAATTTATGCACCAAATGGGGATAACCAAGCAAATCAACTGTTATTCAATGGTTCCTTGGAAATTGTCTTTCCAGTACTTCGACCAAGCTACCAATCAATTGCAAAGCGTTAAAACACAGCCTGGTGAACCTCAATATGAGGAAATGTGGACAGCTATGCTCACCGCTTTTGCCAAACATCTGAAAGCAAAAGGTTGGTTTGAAAAAACTTTCATTTCGATGGATGAACGCCCCAAAGAAGTGATGCAAAAAACCCTGAAAATCATCAAAAATGCCGACCCTAATTTTAAAATATCTTTGGCAGGAGATTGGCATCAGGAATTAGAACCTTATCTTGATGATTATTGCGTTCCGCTAAGTACAAAATACGAACAAAAAGTCCTCGAAAAAAGGCAAAAACAAGGCAAGGTAACCACATATTATACCTGCTGTACAGAGCCTTACCCAAATACTTTTACTTTCAGTAAACCTGCCGAAAGCGAGTGGTTGGCGTGGTATGCAGCAAAAGATAATCTGGACGGATATTTGCGTTGGGCGTTGAATAGCTGGACGTTAGAACCTCTGTTGGACAGCCGTTTCAGAGCTTGGGCAGCGGGCGATACTTATTTGACTTATCCGATGGGAAGAAGTTCCATACGTTTTGAACGAATGTTGGAAGGTATCCAGTTTTATGAAAAAGTAAACATTTTACGTGAGGAATTTCAGAAAAAACAAAATTCCGAAGGACTCAAAAAAATAGAAAGTGCCTTGCAACTGTTCGATGAAAAAACGTTGCCTCAACATCCTGCATCGGAAGTTACAAAAAAAGCAAGAGAAATTATCAATTCACTATAAATCAATAAAATAATATGAATAAATTAATTACAATATTGGCTTTGTGCCTATTTGGGTTTTCAAATGCACAACAAAAAGCGGAAAACACTATATATCAATTTGTTGTGAAGGATATATATGGGGACGATTTTGCTCTCTCGCAACTGAAAGGAAAAAAGGTGATGATTGTGAACACGGCTTCCAAATGCGGGCTAACTCCACAATACGAAGGTTTGGAGGCTTTATATAAAAAATATAAGGATAACAACTTCATTATCATTGGGTTTCCTGCAAATAATTTTAAATCGCAAGAACCGGGAAACAATAACGAAATTGCCGAATTCTGCAAGATAAATTACGGTGTAAGCTTCCCGATGATGGAGAAAATTTCTGTAAAAGGAGATGATACGCATCCTCTGTATAAATTCCTGACCTCCAAAAAATTAAATGGAGTTGAGGATTCCGAAGTACAATGGAATTTTCAAAAATATCTCATCGGAACAGATGGAAAATTGGAAAAGATAATTGCTCCAAAAACTGCTCCACAAGATAAAGAAATCATCGATTGGATTGAGAAATAATATGAGTTTAAAATTAGATATTTTAGCCTTTGGGGCACATCCTGACGATGTGGAATTGGGCTGCTCGGGAACGGTAGCAAAGGAAGCTTCTTTGGGCAAAAAAGTAGGAATTATCGACCTGACACAAGGCGAGTTAGGTACGCGAGGCACTGCCGAAACCCGAAAAAAAGAAGCCGAAGAAGGAGCTAAAATCTTGGGAGTTGAAGTTCGTAAAAATCTGAAATTTGCTGACGGATTTTTTGTTAATGATAAAGCTCATCAGTTGGAAATCGTTAAAATGATTCGGAAGTATCGTCCTGATATTGTGCTTTGTAACGCTATTGACGACCGCCATATCGACCACGGCAAAGGGAGTAAATTGGTGAGTGACGCGTGTTTTTTAAGCGGACTTCGGAAAATTGAAACCGAAATAAACGGAGTGCAACAAGAAGCGTGGCGACCCAAAGTGGTTTATCATTACATCCAATGGAAGAACATTGAGCCTGATTTTGTGGTAGATATCTCGGAATTTATGGACAAAAAATTGGCTTCCGTTCTGGCTTACAAAACCCAATTTTACGATGCAAACAGCAACGAGCCAACTACCCCGATTTCCGATAAGAACTTTTTGGACAGCGTTACTTATCGGGCGAGAGACCTCGGGCGACTAATTGGCGTGGATTTTGCAGAAGGATTCACAACCGAGCGTGTTGCAGCAGTGAATTCGCTTTATGATTTGAAGTAATTTTTTTAAGAAATTATTACAACTATTTGTTTTTCAAAAAAATAATTTAAATTAAAATGAAATTAGTATTATTAACTATCGGAATTTTAGCTTTGTGTTTTGCGGGCATTGCTATCAAAATTTGGGCTAAAAAGGAAGGAAAATTCGCAGGAACTTGTGCCAGCCAAAATCCGCATTTGAATAAAACGGGCGAGCCTTGCGGTTTCTGCGGAAAAATGCCTGATGAGCAAGATTGTAAGAAATAAAATCGGGATATTTTGAGCAATCAGAGCGTATTATCCGAAAAAATTAAGGAAGCAAAAGAAGGTAACCAAAAGGCTTTCAGCTACTTGCTTGACGTTTTTTGGACAGATGTTTACAACTTTCAGCAAAAACGCATCGGTGATGAAAACGATGTGGAAGACGTTGTTATCCAGACGTTTGCCAAAGCTTTCGACAAAATCGATACGTACAGCGAGGAGTTTTCTTTCAAAACGTGGCTCATTGCCATTTCCAAAAATGTTCATATTGATATGATTAGAAGCCAACAGCGGAAATTTACACAATCATCATCCTCGGAAGAAAAAGAGGCTAAAACAATTGTAGATGAATCACCCACCGCTGAGGACAGCCTGATTATGGAACAAAATCTGAACAGATTACTGCTGTGTATCAAACAATTAAAAGAACCTTATCGCACTGTGATACAACTCAGATATCTGCAAGAAAAATCTTACAAGGAAATTGCCGAAATTACCAATATGTCACACAGTAATGTGAAAGTAACTTTACTTAGGGCAAAGAGAACTCTTTCCGAAATATTGAAAAAACAATAAAAAACGAGCCAAAAATTCTACTAAAAATAAAATTTTTGGCTTTTATTTTTGTTAAACAGCTACATTTTCCCTGTCAATATCAACAACTTCACTAATTTGGTATTCATCGAATAAGTCCAATAAAGCATCAACACCTTCTTCCAATTTCAAATCCATTTCCTCCACATAAAGAGGCAAAATACAATAGAAATTGATTGTCGTTTCATCTTTGGTTTGCAATTTCAGAAAATCCTGTGGAGCAGACAAATAAGGAGGCATCAGCAAAATACAACCAAAATTAGTATTGGCAATAGGTTCAGCCTCAAGACCATTGGGTATTGTATGCCCCTCTGCCATCCACGTTTTGTACTGATGCGGAAAACGAGCAATCATTTTTAAAAAATAAATGGGCCAATAATTGTCGTCATCAAAACTATTTTCATCTATTTTCCAATCCTTTGGAAGATAAACCATTAATTCAGCGTGGCTAAATTCGTTCGGATTTTCTAATTCTTTAGGAAGATACATCGGGTAATCGCTCATTCCTGTTGTAAAAAGTACGTGATATGGACGTTCTTCAGTAGGTTTAATCCAATGTACGTCGATATGTACGTATTCCGACATAATTTCGTGAAAAACACTTTCCGGCTCACCTATGTATTTCTTAAAGTGTTCACAAATTTCATCCATATACACACAAGTGCGATCAGGAAATACAAAATCACTGCTGTTTTCTTTGCCATAACTGTACACATTTGAACCTCCTTCTGACACATAATCAGGAGTTGGAGCAAAAATGTTGTTCATTATTTCATCAGCACATTCACTCTGAAAAGTCAAAGTTTTGATATCTTTATCGTATGAAAGTTCCTCATTTCCAAATTCTTCTATCAAATCCTTAAACCAATCTTTCAAGGAGTCATTCATTAGTTCAACAAACGAATGTTCCACATTTTCCGTGTCCAATACAAATTCCACCACCTGACCTTCTTTCCCTTTTTCATCTGGGTCAAGGTCTATGAAAACATAACTCACATCATCTGCTAAAAAAGGAATCCACTTTGGATTAAAAAGCTGATTTTTAATTCTTTTGTACCAACCAAAATCCTCTGCTTCTTCCTTATCAAATTCAAATGATTGCCAATTTTCAACTGAGGAATTCAGCCTTTCAAGCCATTCGTTTTGTGTCTTTTTTACTTCTTCAAGTGGGATAAAATACTGACTATTAAGAAAACTAACAGAACTTTCCTCCTTCATTTTTTGCCCATTGAAAGTTTTATAAAGTTCTTTAACTTCCTCTGGGAGCTTCACATTCATTTCTTGTTCAAAAGTTCTTATCTCAGCATCGGTTACTCCTTTATTCAAGCTTCCCATTATGGGAGTTGCTTCACGAAGAAGGGTATCCAAAAATTTCTGCAGAACTTTTTTCATATATTTGATTTAAAAAGATTTATAACTTTTCACCGCCTCAACAAAGGCTTTGGCGTTTTCAACGGGAATATTTGGCAAAATTCCATGTCCCAAATTGACTACATACCTATCTTTTCCAAAATCATCAATCATTTTATGTACCATTTTTTTGATTTCCGAAGGCGGAGAAAGCAATCGTGAAGGGTCAAAATTCCCCTGCAAAGTAATTTTACCTCCGGTTAGTTCGCGAGCTCTTTGCGGTGTACACGTCCAGTCCACACCAAGTGCAGACGCTTTGGATTTTGCCATTTCAGGGAGTGCAAACCAACATCCTTTCCCGAAAACAATTACTTTGGTAAGTGGTGCTAATGCTTCCACAATTTGATTGATATATTTCCAAGAAAACTCCTGATAATCAACAGGTGAAAGCACTCCCCCCCAGCTGTCAAAAATTTGCACGGCATCTACTCCTGCTTTAACCTTTTCTTTCAGATACAAAATGGTTGTATCCGTAATTTTTTGTAATAATTTATGTGCTGTTTGTGAATCTGTAAAACATAACTCCTTGGCAATGTTGAAGTCGCGTGAGCCCTTTCCCTCTACGACATAGCAGAAAATCGTCCACGGAGAGCCTGCAAATCCGATAAGCGGTACACGCCCGGCAAGCATTTGTTTGGTGAGCTTGATGCCTTCCATCACATAACCCAAAGTCTCGTGAATATCAGGAACTATTACATTTTCAACATCTTTGGCAGAACGAACAGGATTTGGAAGCCAAGGACCTACCCCCGATTTCATTTCCACTTCAATATTCATCGCTTGCGGAACTACCAAAATATCAGAAAACAAAATAGCAGCATCAGTTCCCACAATATCAATAGGTTGAACAGTGATTTCTGCGGCTAATTCAGGTACTCGGCAACGTGTGAAGAAATCATACTTATCACGTAAAGCTCTGAATTCCGGCAAGTACCTACCCGCCTGACGCATCATCCATACCGGCGGACGCTCCACAGTTTCGCCATTCAAGGCTTTTAAAAATAAATCGTTTTGTAGCATAGTTAGGCAATAGGCAATAGGCAATAGGCAATAATTTTGAAGATTCTAAGATCCAAGTTTCAAATGCCAAGTTTTAAATACTTGGATTTTGGCACTTGAAAACTTAAATTCTAAAAACTCCTATTGCCTAATTCCTATTGCCTTAAAAAAATTAAATTCCGTTAATAATTGCAATAAAGTCATCGGCTTTGAGTGATGCTCCACCGATAAGTCCGCCATCTACATCTGCTTTTGCAAAAATTTCTTTGGCATTATCAGGTTTTACGCTTCCTCCATAAAGAATTGAAACACTGTCAGCTACTTCTTTTCCGTATTTGTCTGCAAGTGTTTTGCGGATAAAGGCGTGCATTCCCTGAGCTTGTTCAGGGGAAGCCGTTTCTCCCGTACCGATTGCCCAAACAGGCTCGTACGCCAAAACGATGTTTTTCCAAGCATCGGCAGGCAAGTGGAACAATCCGTTTTTAATTTGATTTTCAACTACTTTGAAGTGATTATTAGCTTTCCTGTCAGCCAACTCTTCTCCGATGCAAAATACCATTCGGATGTTGTGTTTCAAAGCTGTGTCTGCTTTTTTAGCAAGTGACTCGTCAGTTTCGTTGAAGTAAGCACGACGCTCAGAATGCCCTAAAATTACCGTTTTTACGCCTACACTTTTTAACATTTCAGCCGAAATTTCACCTGTATAAGCTCCATTTTCAGCAAAATGCATATTTTGAGCGATAACTTCAACAGCACTTCCTTTTGCAGCTTCCATTGCCGGAATTAAATTTACAAAAGTAGGCGCCACCATTACCTCGGCTTCTGTTTTAGGTAATTTTTTTAATAAATCAGCAATTAATTCTGTTGACTTTTTCAGGTCATTGTTCATTTTCCAATTTCCTGCTACAATTTTTTTTCTCATATTGAAATTATTTTTTGTATTTCGATTATTTACTTCAGAAGTCACAAAGATACATTTTTTTTGCAAAAGCTAAATGCAAAAAAAATCAAAATATTTTTTTGCTTTCTTTAACAGTTTGTAAATAATTAAATATCAACACAAAGCACAGACAATGTTACATTTATAACTAAAAAAATTAGAATAGAATTGAAAAAATTAGTATTATTGACCGTTTAAATCGTTAATATAAACTAAAATGAAAAACAGACTTTGTTTTACCTTGTTATTTTTATTCATCTCTTCAATTTCAGTAATTGCTCAAAACAAACCCATTACATTGGAAGACATTTGGGCAAAGGGCGTATTTTATCCGCAGAGGATGACTCACCTTTCAGCAATGAAGAATACAAATCAGTACACAGTACTTAATTACGACCGAAAATCAAATTCGCAACAGATTGATTTATATGATTTCACAACACTCGAAAAAGTAAAAACACTATTTAACAATTCAACCAATAAGGAGGTTTTATTAAATATCGATAGTTACTCTTTCAGTCCTGATGAAAAATGGTTACTTATCGCTTCAAAGTCCGAACAAATTTATCGACGTTCGTTTGTAGCGTCCTATTATCTTTATAATTTGGAGACGAAACAAGGAATATTCATCAGTGAAAATAAAATCCAAGAGCCAACCTTTTCGCCCGACGGAAATAAAATCGCTTATGCATATGAAAATAATTTGTACATATATAATATAACAACCAACAAAACCACGCAAATTACTTCCGATGGAAAGAAAAATAAAATTATCAACGGAATAACTGATTGGGTATATGAAGAAGAATTCAGCTTTGTGAGAGCATTTGATTGGAATGCTGATGGAACAAAATTAGCCTACATCCGATTTGATGAAAGCCAAGTTCCAGAGTTTTCAATGGACATTTATAGAAAAGAACTCTATCCTACACAACAAGTATTCAAATATCCAAAAGCCGGAGAACCTAATTCAAAAGTTTCTGTACACATTTACGATATTTCTTCTCAAAAAACATTTAACACACCCATTGCAACAAGTTTAAATCACTCCAGTAAACAAAATTCACTCAGTGCACAAGATGATTTATACTATTATATACCTCGCCTTCGATGGACAAATGATAAAAATATACTAAGTATACAAACTCTCAACAGACATCAAAATAATTTTAACCTAAATTTCATAAACTCACAGACAAATCAAGTTCATTCGGTAGTAAATGAACAAAACAACACTTATGTAGATATTTCAGACAATCTAATTTTCTTAACTGACAACAGTTTTTTAATTACTTCTGAAAAAGATGGCTTTAATCACATTTATCATTATGATAAAAATGGAAAATTAAAAAAACAAATAACAAAAGGTAATTGGGAAGTAACCAAATGCTATGGATATGACCCAAAAAGTGGGCTTATTTTCTACCAATCTACTGAAAATGGATCGATAAACAGAGGCATTTACAGCATTTCTATTAATGGAAAAAACAAAAAACAGCTTTCCGCTGATGAAGGAACTAACAATGCTACGTTTAGTCCTGATTTTTCATTATATATAAATCAATTTTCAAGTGTAACTAAGCCAACACACTACACACTTAATAATAGTAAAGACGGGAAAAAGGTAAAAGATATCTTAGATAATTCAAAATACAGTGAAAACATTTCCCAATATCGTTTGGCTAAAAAAGAATTCTTTGAATTAAGTACACCTAACGGAAAATTAAATGCCTACATTATCAAACCGAAGGATTTCGACCCAAATAAAAAATATCCTCTATTAATGTATCAATATTCGGGACCGGGTTCACAAGAAGTTAGCAACAAATGGTTTGACAGCAATGATTTTTGGCATTTTCTTCTAACGCAAGAAGGATATTTGGTTGCTTGTGTGGACGGTCGCGGAACGGGTTATAAAGGTAGTGACTTCAAGAAATGTACTTACAAGGAACTTGGAAAATACGAGGTAGAAGACCAAATATTTGCAGCGCGTTATTTTGCAGAACAGCCCTATATTGATAAAAACCGCATCGGGATTTGGGGTTGGAGTTTCGGAGGATTTATGTCCTCTAACTGTTTGTTTCAAGCCGGTGATGTATTTAAAACAGCCATCGCGGTAGCTCCGGTGACTTCGTGGCGTTTTTATGATACCATTTACACGGAACGATTTATGCAAACTCCGCAAGAAAACCCATCAGGGTATGATAATAATTCGCCTATCATACACGCTAAAAAACTGAAAGGAAACTATTTACTTATTCACGGAACAGCTGATGACAACGTACACGTTCAAAACGCAATGGTGTTAATCAATCAACTCATTCAGCTAAATAAGAATTTTGATTGGCTAATCTATCCGGATAAAGACCACGGCATTTACGGTGGATATACACGCTTGCAACTTTACCAAAAGATGACGGAATATCTGTTGCAAAAATTATAAAGTTTTAAAAAGAGTTTAAAGAATTGGTTAGCATCCCACTAACCCCCTTCAAAGGGAGAATTGGGGAAATGCAATCACAACAAAATCCCCCTTTCAAGGGGGCAGGGGGATGTAAAAAATACTGTAAGGGCGTATTGCATACGCCCAAATAGATATGAAAACATCATAATCGGTATATGTAATATATACTTATAAGAAAAAATTATTATAAAAATATAATGAAATGATAAAAACAATGTAACATCCCCCTAACCCCCTTCAAAGGGGGAGCGTGAGCCACGCAGGCAATTATAATTATTTCTTTGAAGTAAGCAGGGGGATGTAAAAAATACTGTAAGGGCGTATTGCATACGCCCAAATAGATATGAAAACATCATAATCGGTATATGTAATATATACTTATAAGGAAAAACTATTATAAAAATATAATGAAATGATAATAGCAATATCACATCCCCCTAACCCTCTTCAAAGGGGGAATTGGGGAAATGCAATCACAACAAAATCCCCCTTTCAAGGGAGCAGGAGGATGTAAAAAATACTGTAAGGGCGTATTGCATACGCCCAAATAGATATGAAAACATCATAATCGGTATATGTAATATATACTTATAAGAAAAAACTATTATAAAAATATGATGAAATGATAAAAACAATATAACATCCCCCCTACCCCCTTGAAAGGGGGAATTGGGGAAATGCAATCACAACAAAATCCCCCTTTCAAGGGAGCAGGGGGATGTAAAAAATACTGTAAGGGCGTATTGCATACGCCCAAATAGATATGAAAACATCATAATCGGTATATGTAATATATACTTATAAGGAAAAACTATTATAAAAATATAATGAAATGATAATAGCAATATCACATCCCCCTAACCCTCTTCAAAGGGGGAATTGGGGAAATGCAATCACAACAAAATCTTCCTTTCAAGGAGGCGGGGGAATGTAAAAAATATTATAAAAATATAGTAAAATAAAAACATAGAAGTAAAATCTATATACTTTTAAAAAAATAAACAATACAAAAATAATACATTATGTTTGAAATTACTAAAAAAGAAGATATTATCATTCCATTTAAAAAAATCGGAGATGAAAATTGGGAGAAGAATACACGTTTTATTCTGACCGCCGACGGAGATGAACTTCCTGAAGTAGTTACCGAAGAAGAAATCCAAGAGATTGAAAAGCATTTAGGAGCAAAACTTCCTGACAGCTTAAAACTTTTTTACAAAACATTCGGAGTAGCTGATATTGGAGAAGAACTTATTGATTTAAAGAATATAAGCTATTTAAAAGAGTGGTGGGAAGAGGATGCTGAATATGGTCCTGACTTTTCCGAAGAAGACAAAAAGGTTCTTCCCTACTTAGTATGGTTCGGAGATTATTTAGGCAATGGAAATATGTTCTGCTTCCATACAAAAACGCACGAAATTTATTATTTTGATCATGATACGCTACCTTATCTGACAAAATTGTTTGACGATTTCAGTGATTACTTAAAAGGATGTTTAATTTTCTTACAACTTAATTATGTTTCCGATGAAAAATGGGCAAAATTTGAAGAAGTTTTAGAAGAAGTCGTTTCAGAATTTATCAGTGAAGAAGTCATTAAAAAGTGGAGATATTAATGTTTTTCAGGGTTTTAAAAGACTAAACACAAAAAAACATTTATTCTTTTTAACATACAATAAAAATTTTTTACGTACCTTTGGGAAAATTTTGAGAACATATTAAATCATCCAAGCAAAATCACAACATTATGTTTTCAATAACAAAACACTAAAACAAATTTAATACACTCAATGCAACAAGTTTAATTCTTCAAATTAAACTCAATGCATAGAGTGAAGCAAATTAAAAATACAAAATTAAATTAATTACACTAAGTGAAATAAATTTAAAATATAGTATTAAATTCAATTCAACAAGAGAGTTTAATTTAAATTGTAAAATTAAATTAGTTACGTCAAGTAACATAAATTTATTTTAACGAATCAAACTTACAACACTGAGTGATGTAGAAATAAAAACATATAAATTAGTAAACAAATATTAATAAATAAACAGATAACACCTAAAATGATTACAAAATGAAGGTAAATTACAGAAAATTATCAACAAAAGACTTAGCAGCTCTTGCACAACGAGTAATTGAAGCTGTAAAGCAATCAGAAATTAGTGAAGCGAAAACGCATTTGTTTATGAATAAATTAGAAGTTTCATATCAAAAGTATTACGCTGTAATTTCAAAGAAAACATTTAGCGGAAAAGGAAAGACCGTAGCTCAAGCTAATAGAGAACGTGATAAGGCTTTTTCGGATATGAAGATATTTCTTTCAGGTTACACGCGTGTTTCTTCTGCTCCTAACATTGATGATGCTATTGCTCTTTACAATCAATTTAAAATACACGGTCTTAAGCAAGACCAGCTTTCGTATGCAGAACAAACCGTTCAGTTAGGAAAACTCATCGAGGCACTTTCATCTGAAGAGAATCAAAATCACTTAAAAAACTTATCGCTTGAAGTTGCTTTTGAGAATTTAAAAACAAAGCACGAAGAGTTTAAATTGCATTACAGTGAGCAAGCTCAAGCCAATGCCGAACTTCGTGAAACTACTTCTGCAACTAAGCAACGCAAGGAATTGGAAAGAGATTTACGTCGTTTTTTAAGTCTTGTTACATTGATGTTTGATGCCGATGAGTGGATTTCATTATACAACAACTTAAATGAATTTGTAAAAGCTGCTAAAAGTTAAAAATCATTCAATGTAATTAGTATAATGAAGATTAATGAAATAAAAATATTTACCGAAAATAGTTTAATTTCAATAATTTCATAAAAAAAGACAAGTAACTAAATAGAAAACAAATTTAATATACTATGACTAATAACAGAAAACATCCTCGGGGACTATTTTATTTATTTTTCACGGAAATGTGGGAGCGTTTCGGGTATTATTTAATGCTCGGAATCTTTGTTTTATATATGATTGACCCGAAAAATACCGGAGGTCTTGCCATAGATGATAAAAATGCATATGATATATTCGGAACGTTCATTGCACTTACATATCTTACTCCTTTTTTAGGTGGATTTTTGGCTGACAGAATCTTAGGATATGTCAAAGCTATTTACATCGGAGGAACTTTAATGGGATTGGGATACATAGGTTTAGGACTCTTCCAAGACCTTGCAATGTTTTATGCCTCAATGGGATTAATCATTGTAGGAAATGGTTTTTTCAAGCCGAGTATTTCTACTCTCTTAGGAAATCTTTATTCCGAAGAACCTTATCAAGAAAACAAAGATTCAGGATACAATATATTCTATATGGGAATTAATATTGGTGCGTTTATTTGTAATATCATTGCTGCCTTTATGCGTAACAAATTCGGGTGGAGTGAAGCATTTATAACCGCAGGTGTCGGAATATTCTTAGGATTGATTATCTTTACTATGGGACGTAAACACATTTTGCACGCAAACGTTTTAAAGCCAGTACAGGAAGGAGATACAACCATAACTTCAGTTCTTGTGAAGGTATTTTTACCAGCTATCATAACGGGTGCGATAGGTTGGGCAATTCCTGGTAACATTTTAGGAAGTGACAGTACAGATGCGTTCATTTTTGCTTGCATTCCGGTTGTATTCTTTTACTTTTCGCTATATGCACGTGCTTCACAGAGCGATAAAAAACCTATTGGTGCATTATTAGCAATCTTCGCTGTAAGTTTAATGTTCTGGGCTGTTTTTAAACAAAACGGAACCGTACTTACTACGTGGGCGAAGTATTATACTGACCGCAGTGTGCCGGCTTCTATAGAAAAGCCAATGGAAAGCATTTACCTCGTGGAAGTTAAAGATTTTCAGGATAAGGAAACAACTATGTACGATTCGGAATATAGAATTGTGAAAGATGAAAACGATAAGCCTAAGAAAGAAATAGGAAAGGACATCTATTTCCGAAATCTTCCTGAGAAACAAAAAGCCGAGTTAGCAGCAAACCCTAATCAGAAGGTGTTTTTATATAATCCGGAGTTGTTTCAATCAATTAATCCGTTTTGGGTAATTGTTTTGACGCCTGTGGTGGTAGGTCTGTTTATGTTTTTACGTAAACGAGGAAGCGAGCCAACTACTCCTGCCAAAATTGTATTAGGAATGTTCATTTCTGCATTAAGTTGCCTTGTGATGGTAGGTGCTATGTATGCTTCTGAAAACGGAATGGTAAAAGCTTCAGCATTATGGTTGGTTGTTGCATATGGTATTATTACTTTGGGAGAACTTTGCTTGTCACCTATGGGTCTTTCACTTGTGTCAAAGCTTTCACCGCCTCGTATTACAGCTCTTATGATGGGAGGATTTTTCTTATCAACAGCCATTGGAAATAAACTATCGGGTGTACTTGCCGGAATGTGGTACGGATATGAACACAAATCTACATTCTTTTGGGTAAACTTTGGGCTATTATTAGTAGCAACAATCATAGGTCTTTCTATTTTGAAATCACTCAATCGAGCTTTAAGAGAAAAAGGAGTAAAATAAAGAATAATGTAATAAATTGTTCAGTGAGTTTTTTACATTTACTCTATAAATATAACAATATAATAATGAATTAATTTAATAATAAATATACTATGTTAAATCCAGATTACAAATTGATGTTAATAGCGTGGCTTGGCGTTGCGCTGTGGGTAGGGTTTGTTATTTTCTCCAATAGGAAAATCCATCCCAAAGCCCTTTTTACCCTTTTTATGGTGGAGCTATGGGAACGCTTCAGCTACTATGGTATGCGGGCACTCCTTATCCTTTATATGACTGCGAATTTAATTGATGGCGGGTTCCAGTTTGATGATGCAAAGGCTTTCGGAATTTACGGAGCTTACGGTGCATTAGTTTACTTAACGCCAATACTTGGCGGATACTTCGCTGATAAACTTATCGGTTTTCGCAAAGCAATTGTTATCGGTGCGATATTGATGGCAGCGGGGCAGTTTACTTTATTTATGAACAATCAAACTACTTTCTTCATCGGGTTAGCTTTACTTGTGGTAGGAAATGGTTTCTTCAAACCGAATATCTCTTCAATGATTGGTCGTTTTTATGCCGACGGAGATAAAAGACGTGACGGGGCGTTCACTTTATTCTATATGGGGATAAATATGGGTGCATTCTTAGCTCCTTTAACTTGTGGTGCCATCGGGGAGAATGAAGGTTGGCAATACGGATTCTTAACAGCCGGTATCGGAATGTTATTGGGGTATATTATATTCTTCTTCGCTAGCAGAACAAGTGTTTTTGAGAACGTAGGATTAGCTCCTGATGAGAAACCAACTAAAAATGTGGTGAGTTTCGTTCCAAACAATGTGCTTCCGTATGCTGCTATCGTGGTTTTAGTTACTATCTCGTGGATTTTAATTCAATACAATGATGTTGTAGATGTTTTGCTTGGAAGTTTGGCTCTTATTATCATTGGATATTTGTTATTCCAAGCCAGCAAAATGGAAACGGTTGCCAAACAACGTATTTGGGTAGTGGTTTTATTACTAATGTTCACCACGATATTCTGGACGTTCTTCGAGTTGGCTGGTTCGGCACTAAACCTATTTACTGCACGCAACGTACATAAAGAAATTTTTGGTGTGGGAATCAAAACTACTTTCTTTCAGTCATTCAACCCATTGTTTATAATGCTTTTCGCTCCTGTTTTTTCTTGGATATGGATAAAGCTATCTAATTTGAACAAAGAACCAGCTGCTCCGTACAAGTTTGGAACAGGTTTGCTATTGTTAGGACTTGGTTTCTTGGTACTTAAATTCGGTGGCAGCTACGCGAAATTAGGAATGGTGCCTGCTATATTTATGGTTTTCTTGTACTTATTACACACTCTTGGGGAACTAACACTTTCACCCGTAGGTTTATCATTAGTAACGAAACTTTCACCAAAACATATGGTAGCGTTTATGATGGGAATCTGGTTTTTATCTTCTTCCATTGCACATCAAGGAGGAAAACATATCTCTAAACTTACTACAGTAAACGAAAAGACTATTGTTGAGAGTGATGCATTCCAAAATTCGGATATTGATAATGATTTGAAGGCTATTTTATCTGAAAATGAGTTTAAGAATCAATTGGAAGATAAATCAGTTGAAGCAGTTTTAGTTTCTGATGAATTCATTAAGAAAATAAATGAAAAAAATCCGCAAAGACAATATGCCAAATCTACAGTAACTATTAAAGAAGTATTGGAAGATGCGGAGAATTACAGCGGAATGAAACGAGAAAAAATTATTAAATCGGCAACCCAAGAATTTTTATCTTTCAAAGGAAGTGAAGTACATACAGAAGTAGCAACCTTTGACGATTACGAAAAATTGGTTGATAATTCGGCAGGTGTTTCAGTAGCTAACGTCATCAAAGGAGAATCACTCAATAAAGGACTTTCTGTATTCACAATGTTAGGCTTTATAGCTATCGGTTGTGGTGTAGTGTTATTCCTAATGGGGCCATTCATTACCCGTTGGATGCACGGAGTGAAATAATTATAGAAAAAATTCTAAAAAAGCAGGTCTTAACGATCTGCTTTTTTATTTATTAATCTTTAATATCTGAAACTTAGAAATAACTAACTATAATTACATAGAATGAAAAGTTATTAAACAATCGGAGGGAAAAATCATCCTATAATTATTATCATTTGATACTAATAAAGCCTTTTTGAGATAAAACATTTCTGATTTTAATTCTACTTCAGAAAGACAAAAAAGATATTATAAGTAATATATATTCTAAAAATGGCCAAAGATTATAACGAAAAAGAAACGTCTTTCAATGAAAGACGTTTCTTTTTTTAAATATTGTTATTTTAGAAGTTTATTTAAATACAACTCTAAATCCAAGATTGTGACGGATTCCGTTAGGTGCACGGTTACTTCTGTTTGTAGCACGGTTAGTGTTTGGAGTACAGAAGGCACTAGCTCCGCGTCTTACACGATTATTTCCAGTGGTTGCTCCTGTTGGGTCAGTTTGTGGTGTTGTAGTATATACCCCGTACAAATCAGCTGTCCACTCCCAAACGTTACCACTCATATCGTATATTCCTAGTTCATTCGGTTTTCTAGTCCCAACTTCGTGAAGTCTTCCTCCTGAGTTATCCAAATACCAAGCAACTTCATCAAGATTATTGCTTCCTGAATAAGTATACCCCTTACTTTTGTTTCCTCCACGAGCTGCATATTCCCACTGTGCTTCTGTAGGAAGACTTCCACCAACCCACTCCGCATAGGCTTTCGCTCCGTGCCAAGTAACAAATACTACAGGATAATTTTCTCTACCAGCTCTAGCCTTAAAACCGTTTCCTTCCTTAACAATATCTTTTCCTTGATACCATATCGCTCCATTCTCTCTTTGATTTCCTTTGGCTGTCAAAAATTTAGCGTATTGAGCATTTGTAATCTCGTGTTTACTTATTTTGAAACTGCTTAAAGTTACAGTGTGTAGAATTTCATCTCCTTCTCCTCTTGAAGGCGTTCCCATTTGGAAAGTTCCTCCTTCTACAATTGCCAACTCTCCTACGTCACCTTTTGTAGAAGTTGGTGGAACAACCGGAGCTGGAGCTACCACCTTAACACTCAAAACAGTAGGGTTATCTATACCATTTGAAATTGTTATGTTTGTACTCCCTGATTTAACACCTTTAACAATCAATACATTTCCTGAAATATTTGCTGTCGCTACTCCAGCATTTCCTGAAACTGCAACATAATTACCACTTCCTGTACTAATTACCACGTTTCTTGTGATACCTGCTTTTATTTCTGTGGTAGTTTGAGCCAATTTTATATTGTTTTTTGCAGATACAGTTACATTAATAACCGCTGTTTTACCTGTAATTTTATCCTTAACAGTAACTTTTGCTGATCCGATAACCTTACCTACAATAACTACTCTATTGCCGTTGACAGAAGTTGTAGCAACTGCGATACTACTTGATGTTGCTTCATAGCTACCACTACCTGTTAAAATGTTTATATTTGTAGTTTCTGTCGCTCTCAATGTTGCTGATAAAGAAGATAAAGTAATGTTAGCTACAGTTACCACTACTCTTACTTCAGCAACTTTTCCTGTTTTACTATCTTTTACAGTGATTTGGGTTGTTCCTTGAGAAACACCTCTGATAATCAATTTTCCACCAGAGATAGATGCTGTTGCTACGTTTGAGTTAGCTGAAGAAACTGTATATTCTCCACTACCAGAATTAATTACAACTTCTTGATTTTCTTTCCCTCTTTCCAAAGTTACTTCTCTTTTTGAAAGAGATACATCTGCAAGAACTACAACTTTCACATCAGAAGCTTTTCCTGTTTTTACGTCTGTAACGCTTACTGTAGCACTTCCTGCTTTTCCAGATTTAACTGTAATCTTATTTCCAGATAAAGTTGCTTTAGCTATTGCTTCATCACTGCTTTTTACAACGTATTGACCACTTCCCACAACAGAAAGAACTTCTGAGCCATTTGCTCTTACAACCAATTCCGATTTGCTTAAAGACAGTTTTTCAACAACAGAAATCTTTACTTGAGCCGTTTTGTTTGATTCCTTGTCCTTAACAGTAAGCGTTGTTGAACCGATAGTTCTCGCTTCCACTGTTATTTTTGAACCAGAAACAGTAGCTCTTGCTACATTTGTATTTGCTACACTCAACTCATAAACACCATTTCCTGTTCTGATATTCACAATCGCAGACTCTCTCGGTGCTACATTAATTTCTGCTTTATCAAGGGAAAGATTTTCTAAAGCTTTAAGTACAGTTACTTTTATGGCTGATTTTTGCCCGGTAACTTTGTCTTGTACTGTAACTGTAGTTTCCCCTTTACCAATACCTCTCAAAGTTACTACAGACTCTGACCTTGATGCTTTCACCACACTCTCTTGGGCACTCATCACATCATACTCTCCACTACCTGAAGTAACTTGAAAAGTTGTTGTCTCCCCCGCTCTAAGTGAACTCTTCTCAGAACTCAACTTAAGATCGTCGTACTCTACTTCTTTCACGCAATTCGTTGCTGTGGCTAATGCACAAAAGGCAGCCACGTAAGTAATAATTTTTCTCATGCTAAAAATTTGAATTTAATTAAACGATTATATTTTTTCTCAATTTTGGGGGCAAAATTAAATCATTAAATTTATTCTGCAAACAAAAACGGAAAAACTTAACATTAAATTTAAATAAAAATTTCTTTTAAAAGACTAAAACAAAGGCAATTACAAACAATCAAAGAATGATATTTTCGCAACTTTTTTACACTTATGATAAATATTTTTCAACAAATAAAAACACACTCAAAAATTCTTAAAACACTTAGGCTTTTATTTTATAAATTTTAAAATGACGATTTGGCTTTATGTACTACATTATAACAATTAACTTTATTAAGAATCGCTTTTGTTTTGTTTAACAGAAAAAATAACTACCTTTGTCGGGTCGAACCAATAATTTCAATTTTATGAAGATAAAATCTATACTAACTTATTTGGCGGGAGCTTTGTTTATTGTTTCTTGTCAAACAAAAAAAGAAACTTCAAAAGCTGATTTTCAAATCATTCCAATGTCCAAACAAATTAGTAACGAAAAAGAAGGCAATTTTGTGCTAAACTCTTCTACAAAAATCATTTATCCGGAAGGGAATGAAATTCTGAAAAAAAATGCCGCATTCCTCTCCGAATACATTGAAAAACAATCAGGAATATCCCTAACTTCAACATCTGGAGCTGAAAATACAGAAAATACCATTCAGCTAAAAACAGGACTTTCATCTGAAAACAAAGAGGCTTATCAACTCACTGTAAATGAAAAAACTATAATCATCGAAGGAGCAATCGAAGCAGGCGTTTTTTACGGAATTCAAACTCTTCGAAAATCAATACCTGTTAAAAAAGTTCAAGAAATTGAGATTGGTTTTGTTTCAATTTCAGACGAACCTCGCTTCGGTTATCGCGGAGCACATTTGGATGTAGCTCGCCATTTCTTCCCGGTGGATTCCATCAAAATTTTCGTGGATATGTTGGCATTACACAATATGAACACTTTCCATTGGCATTTAACGGACGACCAAGGTTGGCGTGTGGAAAGCAAAAAATATCCTGAACTAACAAAAATAGGTTCAAAACGTAAAGAAACCGTAATCGGTAGAAATTCTGGAGAATACGACGGAAAACCCTACGAAGGTTTCTATACTCAAGACGAGCTTAAAGAAATCGTAGCCTACGCAAAAGAGCGTCACATTACTGTAATTCCTGAAATTGACCTGCCCGGGCATATGCAAGCTGTTTTGGCAACTTATCCCGAATTAGGCTGTACTGGAGGTCCGTACGAGGTTTGGACGCAATGGGGAGTTTCTGATGATGTGCTTTGTGCTGGAAATCAGAAAGTTTACGGATTCATCGAAGATATTTTGAATGAAGTTGCCGATATTTTTCCTTCAGAATATATTCACATCGGTGGTGATGAAAGCCCGAAAGTTCGTTGGGAAAAATGCCCTAAATGTCAGCTAAAAATCAAAGAATTAGGCATCAAAAAAGATGATAAACACACGGCTGAGGAGTATCTTCAAAGTCACGTAATTTCGTTTGCCGAGCGAGTTCTTGCCAAAAGAGGACGAAAAATTATCGGTTGGGACGAAATTTTGGAAGGAGGAATCGCTCCGAATGCTACTGTGATGTCGTGGAGAGGCATCGAAGGCGGAACATTCGCAGCACAAACCGGTCACGATGCTATTATGACGCCGATGTCCTTTCTTTATTTCGACTATTATCAATCGAAAGATACTGAAAACGAACCTCTTGCCATCGGTGGATATATTCCTGTAGAAAGAGCATACAGCTTCGAGCCTATTCCTGATGCACTTACCCCTGAGCAAAGAAAACACATTTTGGGCGTGCAAGCCAATATCTGGACGGAATACATAAAAACCTTCAAACAAGTGCAATATATGGCTTTGCCTCGATATGCTGCTTTGGCTGAAGTACAATGGACGCAACCCGAAAAGAAAAACTATGCCGATTTCTTGCAACGTGTAGTTCCGCTGATTAAAATCTACGAATTGTACGGATACAATTACGCTACACATATCTTTGATTTAAAGGCAGATATCACTGCTTTGGAAAAAGAGGGTGCTATTGAAGTAGCTTTCGCAACGGTTGATAACGCTCCCGTTTTCTATACTTTAGACGGAAGTGAGCCTACCGAAAAATCAGAAAAATATACCCAACCTATCAAAATCAGAAAAGATGCACAATTGCGTGCCATCGGAATTCGTGAAAACGGAAAAACACGCATTTTCTCGGAAGATTTCAAATTCAACAAGGCTACTGCGAGAGCCATTGATATGAAAACTGAAATTTATTCCTCATACAAATTCAATGGAGCTTCTACTTTGGTGGACGGCTGTGTGGGAGACCAAAATTTCAGAACAGGACGTTGGATTGCTTTTTCAGGAAACGATTTGGAAGCAGTGATTGATTTAGTTGATGTTACCGAAATTTCAAAAGTAGCTTTCAATGCAAACGTTATCACAGGTGATTGGATTTATGACGCTCGCAATTTTTCGGTAGCTGTATCCGACGACGGGAAAAATTTCCAAGAAGTAGCTTCTGAAACCTATCCGCAGGAAGCAGAAGGACACAAAAGCGAAATCCGTACACATTCTTTATCATTCAACCCAACAAAAACACGTTACGTAAAAATAAAAATCGCTTCGGAACACAGCATTCCAAATTGGCACACGCAAGCCAAAGGCAAATTAGGGTTTTTATTTGTTGATGAAATAACCATCGAATAATTTAAGTTTAACTTTTCACCTTTATTATTAATTCCAAATCACACAGATTTTTTTAAGAATATTCAATCAAAATCTGTGTGATATTTCTGATTTTAAAACTTGATGATTCTTATGAAAGCACTCATTATTATTGATGTACAAAATGACTTTATGCCAACCGGAGCATTACCTGTAGCTGAGGGTGATAAAATCATACCTTTTATAAATAAAGAAATGCATTCCGGTTATGATATTATTGTAGCAACTCAGGATTGGCACCCGCAAAATCACCAGAGTTTTGCCTCTAATCACAAAGGAAAAAATACTTTTGAAATGATTGATTTGCACGGAATTAATCAAATACTGTGGCCTAATCACTGCGTGCAGGGTACCTTCGGGGCTGACTTGCATAAAGATTTAGACAAATGTCCTATCTCCGCGATTTTCCGCAAAGGAATGAATCCTGAGGTTGATAGTTATAGTGCCTTTTTTGACAATAACAAACTCAATAGTACGGGACTTCACGGATTCTTAAAAGACAAAAATGTTACAGAACTAACTTTCTGCGGGTTAGCAGGAGATTTTTGCGTAGCCTACAGTGTAAACGACGCTCTTTCTTTAGGTTATAAAGTTCGTTTGCTGAAAGAAGGTATTCGTTCCATCAGCCCTATGGAATATGAAAGATACGTTTCTGAATGGGGAATTGAGCAATTGTAAAATCTTTCAAAATATGAGATTCTTTTTAACTTTTCTCTTCTTTGCATCTTTTCTTGTTTCTTGCGAAACCATCTTCTTCTCTCCGAAAGAAGGATTTGTAACGCGTTTTGAAACTTCAAACGGAACAGAAAGTGCTACTTATGACGAAGTTATAGATTTTTATAAAAACTTATCAAGAGAATATAGTTCCGTCAGCCTGAAAACGATGGGACAAACAGATTGCGGTTTGCCTTTACACATTGTTACGTATAGTTCCGATGCTGAATTCAATTTTGCAAAACTCCAGAAAGAAAAAACGATTGTTTTAATAAATAACGGAATTCATCCCGGGGAAACCGACGGCATTGATGCTACGATGCTTCTATTCAGAAACTTAGCCGAAAAACAAATACAAGTACCTGATAATGTAGTTATTGTAGCTATTCCTGTGTATAACATTGGTGGAGCTTTAAATCGGAATTCAACTTCACGTGTAAACCAAAACGGACCTAAGGAATATGGTTTCAGAGGAAATGCCAAAAATCTTGATTTAAACCGTGATTTTATCAAAAATGATTCTGAAAATGCCCTTTCGTTTGCTAAAATATTTCATCTGGTTCAGCCTGACATTTTTATAGATAATCACGTTACAAATGGTGCTGATTATCAGCACATCTTAACGTATGGAATCTCCCAACCTGATAAATCTGGTTCATTTGTAGGAACTTATATGCGTGATACGTTAATTCCTCGTTTGTCAGATTTGTTAATAAAACAGCAGAATGAATTTAAAAATGATTCTCTACCAAAACCTTTCTGGCATTTGATTCCGTATGTGAATGTTTGGAATAAACCTCCTGATGCTGAAGGATATAGCAGTGGTGTTGATTCGCCTCGTTATTCCACAGGATATGTGAATTTGTGGAATTGTATGGGAATTTTGATTGAAACTCATATGCTGAAACCTTACAAACAGCGAGTGGAAGCCAATTACGAGATGATGAAAAGCCTTTTGGATATTTTAAATTCGGATTCTAAAAACATTAAACATTTAAGAATCAAACAATTTGAAGAGGATTTAGCTAAAATTGATTTTCAAATTCGGTGGAAGTTGGACAGCACAAAAGTTTCAAAAATTTCATTCCACGGATACAAAGCTGATACTTTGATTAGCGAAGTTACAGGTTTGCCAAGATTAAAATACAATAAAGAAAAACCTTTCATTAAAGAAATTCCGTATTACGAACATTTTATTGCAGAAAAAAGTGTAAAAACGCCCAAAGCATATATAATTCCGAAAGCTTGGAACAATGTAATAGAAAGACTGAAAATCAACAAGGTAGAAATAAAAGAAATTCAAAAAGATTCTTTGATGTACATTGATTACTACCGAATTGAAAATTATAGCACGGTTGAAAAACCTTTTGAAGGACACTACTTACATTTCAATACAGAAGTTTCAAAACACAAGGATAGCATTCAAATAAAAAAGGGTGATTGGATTGTGGAAGTAAATCAACCTGCAAAAAGATATTTGATCGAAACTCTTGAGCCTGAATCTGTTGATTCTTTTTTTAATTGGAATTTCTTCGATGCTATTTTACAACAAAAAGAACATTTTTCTCCATACGTTTTTGAGGAAATTGCCTTAGAGTTTTTAAATAACAATCCGCATTTAAAAGCTTCTCTGGAGGTTATGAAAAAGAAAAATAAACTTTTTGCCAATGATAGTTATGAACAACTAAACTGGATTTACAGGCAAACACCTCATTACGAGAAGTCACATTTACGATATCCCATTTACATTTTAGAATAAGAATTTTTGAGATTTTGGAAAAATTCCAAAATCTCAAAAATTTAAAAAATTATTTAAATATTCGCTTTAACGAGTTTAGAATTCCTCCTTCAATAATATCAATTCCGATTCCAAAATTGCTGTCTGCTACTTTATGATAATCTTCACGAACGGCTTCAAACTTCTCTAAAGGAATCTCAACATTTGTCAAAGGATTGTACGCAACTGTTACTTTTCCTGAGTTTTTTGTGATAAATTTTTCTGTTTTATGTGTGAAAAATTCATTTTTTATATCACACTCTTGGATAGTGTATTTTTCTTTTGTGTCAATTTTTTGGTCTGTTGTTAGTGTAATTTCATAGTATTCACTATCAAAATTATGCCAAAAACCCGAATCGCTATGCTGATAATCCCTTATGCTATTTTTAAGAAGAGCTCCGTCAAAGTACATCAAGAAACGTGCTCCCTTCGGGTCTGTGAAATAAGGGTCTTGAATGTCGGCTTCATATCTAACAACAAACTCATTTTCAGACTTATTATCACTTACAATTTGCAAAGAGGCATTTTTAAAAATATCACGAAAATCTTTGCCTTTTCGGTCATTACAATAATTTAAACTGTAAAATAACGAACTGTTCCAGCTATCCAATATTTCTTTTTTATTCTTAGATTTAAAATACCCCCTCATTGAATTGGCTCTACCGTATCGATATATCGTATTCAGAACTATTTTGCCTGTATCTCCCTTCGCATCCAAACTAACAGTTTCTTCAATACAGTACTTTTTGAAACGAATAGGTTTACGCACTTTTAATTCCTGATTTGGAGCTATTTCCATATAAAAACAGAAACTGATTACGGCTCTGTTCTGCAAACGTCCAAACTCATTTCGTGCCGTTACATCAATAAGATATTCCTCTCCTTTGTAATTAATTTTTACAATAACGTGATTGAACGCCAACAACGAAGGCAGATAGTATTTCAGATAAAAATCCGAATTATAATTTACCAATACAATAGACGATTCCACTCCGAGATAATCCAATATTGTTTTGAGTAACACTGACTTAGCTTTACAATCACCTTGTTTATTTTGATATGTTACTGCTGGTTCCTGTGGCTTATGTCCGTTCATTTCATCAGCATTGTACACATAATAAATATTGTTTTGCACATACTCAATTGCATACTGAATTTTTTCGTCAAATGATGGTATTGCATTGAGTTTCTCAACAAAATCAGGGGCAAAACTCTCTAAATCAGATTTTTCAAAAACTTCCTTATAAAACGGATAAATGTAATTTGACAAATCCTTCCAATTGCTTTCTGTGGCAAAATCTATAAACGAAAAAATTTCACGACTTGGGTCAACCGGATTGATGTAGTCCGTTTTCAGAATTTCAAAAGCCTCACCTTGATTCAGATATTTAACTTCGCTTGGGAGTACATTTCGATCTTCATCACGGAAAAATACATTTTTGTAAGCCACTCGCTTATTTCTATTATTGATAAATTTATAATGATATTTACCATAAGCCCAATATGTATCTGGCGTAACATACACATTTTTAACAAAATCACGACGCAAAAACTCCTTTTCTGTGAAGACTTTCGTTCTCATATCCTCCAGAATAAGAATATCGTTCAAATGTAAATCCTTAATTGAAAAATTCAATTTTTTGGAACTGCTCAAAACCCCACGCCCACTTTGATTCTCGTTATCCAAAACTTTTACCGTTGTATCAGAAGTTTTATCAATTATTTTTCCATTTCTGAATACACTAATTCTATGAATATCAAAATATTCATTCTCTTCCAAAACCATATCATACATTGAGGCACGCTCCAAATTTTCAGGCTGCGTCAATGTATATGCCATAAACACATAGTCAGAAGTTTGAGTTTCATCTACTTTAAAATATTTATGTAAGAAGTAGCAAAAATCACGCCCTTCATCAGTTTGCTCACGAGAAAAGTCAGTATCTTTCAGTAATTCAATGATTTGCTCATCAGACAATGAATTTGCCCAAGACTCTGCTTTCACAAAACGAAATAATTCTCTATTTTCCATCTGTATTTTGAATTTTGCCTGCTAAAGTAGAAAGATTTATTGAAAAAACAATATTTTTCTAACTAAATATTATATTTCTATCAAAAAATTTTAGTTTTCTTAATTGAAAAATTACATTTCACTAATAGCTCAAAATAACAAAATAAATTTAAAAACATTGCCTACAAATTACAATCTTATAAAATAAAAAATCGGATTCATAAAAAACGAACCCGATTGATTATATTAAGTTTTAACTTCTTAACTAAATTATAGTGCAACACGTTTAAATCCAGTGATTTCCACACCTTTTGATTTTACGTATTCAGATACTTTTTTAGATTCGTCAGAGATATAAACTTGGTCTAACAAAGCTTTTTCTTGGTCTAATGTTGTGTTATCGCTGATGAATCTTTGTAATTTACCTGGAAGAATTTTATCCCAAATTTGCTCTGGTTTTCCTTCTGCTTTTAACTCTGCTTTTGCATCTTCCTCTGCTTGTTTCAACACCTCTTCTGTTAATTGAGCGTAAGAAACAAATTTAGGAACATTTTTAAGAGGTTTGCCCAAACGTGCTAACTCTTCATTTTCTTTTTCAATGATTGCGATACGAGCTTCCGTTTCTTTAGCAAGATATTCAGAAGAGAAATCTTTATACGATAAGGTTTCTGCCCCCATTGCAGCAACTTGCATTGCTAAGTTTTTAGACACGTCACTTGCATCTGAAATACTAGCTGACAAGCCTACCAATGAAGCGATTTTATTTCCGTGGTGAATGTATCCACCTACAAAAGCTCCTTCTAATTTCTCGAATGCACCGATTTCAATTTTTTCACCGATAACTCCTGTTTGCTCAGTCAACTTATCAGCAACTGAAATTCCTTTGTAATCAGCAGCTAACAATTCCTCTTTTGAATTTACTGACAAAGCTAACTCTGCTAAATCTTTCGCTAATGCCACAAAAGCTTCGTTTTTAGCAACGAAATCCGTTTCACAGTTCAAAGAAACGATAGCTCCTTTTGTATTATCAGCATTTACTTTTGCGATAACAGCTCCTTCGCTTGAATCACGATCAGCTCTTTTTGCAGCTACTTTTTGTCCTTTTTTACGCAAGATTTCAATAGCTTTGTCAAAATCTCCTTCTGCTTCAACCAAAGCAGCTTTGCAGTCCATCATACCGGCACCCGTTGCCTGTCTTAATTTGTTTACTTCTGCGGCTGTAATATTTGCCATAGTATTTAATCGTTTTTAATGAATTAATTAACTTATTTTATAAAAAAACAAAGTAACTATGTTTCAAAGGCACATCACTTTGCAAACATAATTACTTTATTATTTTGTTTGATGTTTTTGAAAGTTCATTTTTTAAATTAAAAACGAACAATCTCAAACAATTCAATAATTATTCAGCAGTTTCTGCCTCTTTGCTTTCTTTATCAGATGTTCTTCCTGAAAGTCCTTCGTTAATAGCTTCTGTTACATACGTAAGGATTTTCTCAATTGATTTTGAAGCGTCATCATTTGCTGGGATAACATAGTCCACCTCACGAGGGTCTGAATTTGTATCCACCATTGCAAAAATAGGAATGTTTAATTTTTGAGCTTCTTTCACAGCAATGTGTTCACGCATCGTATCAACTACAAATAAAGCACCTGGAAGGCGAGACATATCAGCGATAGAACCTAAGTTTTTCTCAAGTTTTTCTCTTAAACGCTCGATTTGTAATTTTTCTCTTTTTGAAAGGGTCTCGAATGTTCCATCTTTTTTCATTTTATCGATAGAAGACATTTTTTTAACCGCTTTACGGATAGTAACAAAGTTTGTTAACATACCTCCTGGCCATCTTTCTGTGATGTAAGGCATTTTAACAGAAGCTGCTTTTTCAGCAACTACATCCTTTGCTTGTTTTTTAGTGGCAACAAAAAGCACTTTTTTTCCTGAAGCTGCGATTTTTCTTAAAGCCTCACTTGCTTCTTCGATTTTTGCTGCTGTTTTATATAGGTTAATAACGTGAATTCCATTACGTTCCATATAAATGTATGGAGCCATATTCGGATTCCACTTTCTAGTCAAGTGTCCAAAATGAACACCAGCATCTAGCAATTCTTTAATTTCTATGTTATTTGCCATTTCTTTAGTAGTTTACGTTCCGTTGATTTAGCAATGTTGAAGAGGAAACAACCTGTTTGCCAACAACATTTGGATGCTAAACTAAATTCCTTTTGAAAAGGAACAACGACAACAATGTTTTTATTTTCTTTAATCGTTCTGATAACGTATTAACGTTTAGAGAATTGGAATCTCTTACGAGCTTTTTTCTGACCGAATTTCTTACGCTCAACCATACGAGGGTCTCTCGTTAATAATCCTTCAGGTTTTAGCGTAGTTCTGTTCTCAGCGTCAACTTCACAAAGAGCTCTGGAAATTGCCAAACGGATTGCTTCCGCTTGCCCTGTAATTCCTCCACCATATACGTTTACTTTTACATCGTAAGCATCTTCTGTTCCTAACAACAAAAATGGTTGCTTCACTTTGTATTGAAGAGCTGAAGTAGTAAAGTAATCATTTAACTCTCTTTTGTTTACACTGATAGTTCCGTTGCCTGGTTTTAAGTAGATACGTGCAACGGCAGTTTTTCTTCTACCAATTTTGTGAATTACTTCCATTATTTCAAATCGTTTAAGTTAATGGTAGTAGGTTGTTGAGCTTCGTGTTTGTGCTCTGTACCTACATACACTTTCAAATTACGTAAAATCGCTACACCCAATTTGTTTTTAGGCAACATACCTTTAACTGCTTTTTCAATTATGCGTTCAGGGTGTTTTGCTAAGACGTCCTTAGCTATTTGTACTCTCTGCCCTCCTGGGTAACCTGTATAACGAAGATATTCTTTATCGTTCCACTTGTTACCAGTTAAGTTGATTTTCTCAGCATTGATAACAATTACGTTATCCCCGCAATCAACGTGTGGCGTAAATTCAGGCTTGTACTTGCCACGTAGCAATTTAGCCACTTTTGAAGCAAGACGACCTAATGTCTGTCCTTCAGCATCTACCAAAACCCACTTCTTGTTAGCGGTGTTTTTGTTCACTGAAATTGTTTTGTAGCTTAATGTATCCACATTACTAGTTTTAAAAATTAAACATTCCTTATTATATATTCCAAATACACAAGTATCTGAAATTGGGGTGCAAAATTACAACTATTTGTGTAATATGCAAATTTTTATCAATTATATTTTACTCAAACAGAAATTCCTCAGTATCTTCTCCTTCAATTATTACTATTTTTTCGCAAGTATAAAAATTTCTTTTCTATACCTTAATATTATATGTACCTTTTCCACCATTGCAATTTCTATTTGCAGAAAACTTTATTTTCGTCCAAAGCTTTCTTTAGTAGTATATCAAAAGTTTCTCCCATTGCATCGGAAGCCCTTTTTACAGTATTTTCAATTACTTTTCTGATTTGTTGCTCATTTACTTCCGCCTGTAACCAACTTTTAGCTGAAGTATGCGTATTGAGGACGAAAGGCATTATTCTGTCCACAGCACACGCAAAAATGGCATCTGGAGTTTGCTCTGCCTCAAATTCTTCCCACAAATTCAAAAATTCACTACAAAGAGGTTCGTCTAAAATTCCAAAAATCCGCTTTGCAGAAGCCAATTCTCTTTCATACTTGCCAACCATCGCTTGCTCATCAAAAACAAAAGTATCTCCGGCATCAATTTCCACTACATCGTGAATTGATAACATCCTGATAACTCTAAGTAAATCAATCTCTTCCTTATTTTTAGCGTATGGATGTAAAATCTGAGCAAAAACCATTATTTGCCAGCTATGTTCAGCGGAATTTTCCCTGCGAGAATCGTCCAAAATATAATTTCTTCGTTGTATGTTTTTTAATGCATCAAGTGCTAAAATGAATTGTATTTCTTTTTCTAATTTCATTCTGTTTGTTAATTGTAAAATGTATTTTTGGGGTGCAAATTTATGGATATTTTTCTGTTTGCAAGTTAATTGGTAGCATTCAAAATGAAGAATTTAATTAAAATACAGATTTTGTCAGTGATATTTTTTTTACTACTTTTGCCAATATTTTAATTAAATGTTATCTTAGTCGGTTAATTTTCTTTGATTTAATAACCTAAAAATTCGCTAAATAGCATAATTTTTTTCGTATGAAACACATCGCTGCTATTGGAGGATATTTTATTATGCTCTACAACATATTCCGAAAGAGAACCCGTTGGTCAATTATGAAAGATTTGATTCTTCGGGAAATTGATGACTTGATTTTCAGCTCTATCGGTATTGTTGCTTTTATTTCCTTTTTTGTGGGAGGAGTTGTTTCTGTTCAAACGGCATTAAATATCGACAATCCTTTCATTCCTAAGTATTTAATTGGTTTTGCTACACGTCAGTCGATTATTTTGGAGTTTGCTCCTACATTTGTTGCTATCATTTTGGCAGGAAAAGTAGGTTCTTTTATTACCTCAAGTATTGGGACGATGCGTGTAACCGAGCAAATCGACGCACTTGATATGATGGGAATCAACTCGTTGAATTACTTGGTTTTCCCGAAAATAATTGCCCTTTTGCTACTTCCGTTTCTCATTGCAATGGGAATGTACTTGGGTATTTTGGGAGGTTGGGCATCAGCCGTAGTGAGCGGATATACCACTTCAAGCGAATTTGTACAAGGAGTCCAACTTGATTTTAAGGTTTATAGCTTAATTTATGCCTTTACCAAAACGATTGTTTTTGCTTTCTTCTTGGCTACAATTCCCGCTTATCACGGTTATTTTATGAGAGGTGGAGCTTTGGATGTAGGAAAGGCGAGTACTACTTCTTTCGTTTGGACAAGTATCGTAATCATTCTTTCCAATTCAATTATAACACAATTGTTTTACGCTTAGGTTTCTTTCCCGAAAAAAAACAACACGCAACATTAACAGAAAATGATTCAAGTAGAAAATTTACATAAATCGTTCAACGGAGTTCCTGTTCTGAAAGGAATTTCAACCATTTTTGAAAAAGGAAAAACCAATTTAATCATCGGGCAAAGCGGTTCCGGTAAAACGGTTTTCCTTAAATCTTTATTAGGTCTTTTCACTCCAGATGAGGGAGATATCATTTATGACGGAGTGCGATATGCCGAAATGAAACGCAACGAACGAACAAAATTACGCCAAAAAATGGGAATGGTTTTCCAAGGAAGTGCTTTGTTCGATTCGATGACTGTGCTTGAAAATGTGATGTTTCCGCTAAAAATGTTCTCAACAAAAACAAAAGAAGAAATCCGAGAACGTGCTGATATGGTGCTAAATAGAGTAAATCTGGTAAATGCCGAAAATAAGCTTCCGTCCGAAATTTCAGGAGGAATGCAAAAGCGAGTTGCCATTGCACGTGCCATCGTAAACCGACCTAATTATTTGTTTTGTGACGAACCCAATTCAGGGCTTGACCCAAAAACCGCCATCGTTATCGATAATCTTATCAAAGAAATTACCGAAGAATTCAACATAACAACTGTAATTAACACACACGATATGAATTCCGTAATGGAAATCGGAGAAAAAATTATTTTCCTTAAAAACGGATATAAAGAATGGGAAGGCTCCAAGGAAACTATTTTCAGAACAGATAACGAGGCTGTTACGGATTTCGTTTATTCTTCGGAACTGTTTAAAAAAGTTCGGAAGGCATACATTGATGAAGCCGATTCTCAAATGTAGATTTTTTAAATAATCAACTATACCAAATATTTTTATTAAGATGAAAAAAATTACTATTTTGTTCAGTTTCTTCCTTTCGCTCATCGCTTGGGGACAACAGAAACAACCAAACATCGTCATCATCATTTCCGACGACCACTCATTTCAATCTATCGGGGCGTATAATAAAGGTGAAACTTCATATACGCCAAACATCGACAAGTTATCCGACCAAGGCTTGACTTTTAACAAGGCGTATGTCGCAAACTCTATCTGCGGACCAAGCCGTGCGTGTATCTTAACTGGAAAATTCAGCCACAAAAACGGATATACCGATAACGAAACTTCGCGTTACAATTCAAGCCAGCAGCAGTTCGTTAATCTTCTGCAACAAAATGGTTATCAGACCGCTTGGATTGGAAAATACCACTTAGGAAGAGACCCAAAAGGGTTTGATTTCTTCAAAATTTTAATCGGGCAAGGTCATTATTTCAATCCTGATTTCATTATTGAAGACGGAAAAACCGTTCGTGAACAAGGATATGTAACTGATATCGTGGAAGATGAAGCTGAAAAATGGCTTGATAATCGAAATACAGATAAACCCTTCTGCTTAATCGTAGGACAGAAAGCCACTCACCGAACTTGGATGCCTGACATACAAGACTTAGGAACTTTTGAAAATGTAAATTTCCCCCTTCCGGATACTTTCTATGACAATTACAACGGGCGTATTCCCGCCTCAATGCAAGAAATGAGCATCGCCAAAGATTTGAGAATGGGATATGACCTGAAAATGTTTGCTCCTGGTGAGGAGGACAAGGACAGTAATTTTAACCGAATGACTCCCGAGCAGCGAAAAGCCTATGGTAATTTCTACCACGCCATTCAAGCGGATTTAGAGAAGAAAAACTTAACAGGCAACGCCCTTACCGAATGGAAATTCCAACGCTATATGCGTGATTATTACGCCACTGCGGTATCTCTTGACAGAAATATTGGCCGTATGATGAACTATTTGGATAAAAATAATTTATCTGACAACACAATAGTTATTTATCTTTCCGACCAAGGATTTTATATGGGCGAACACGGCTGGTATGACAAACGCTGGATGTACGAGGAATCATTCCGCACCCCAATGGTTATCAAATATCCGAAATTCATCAAAAAAGGAAAAACCACAGAAAGCTACGTAATGAATGTTGACATCGCCCCTACTCTTCTGGAAATGGCTGGTGTTGCAATTCCTTCTGACATACAAGGAGAATCGTTCTTGCCTGTGTTGAAAAAACCTTGCAAAAAGGTTCGTGAAACGGTTTATTATCACTATTATGAAAACGGAGAACACGCAGTTTCGCCACACTTCGGTATAAAAGATAAGCGTTACAAAATCATCCGTTATTACAAACGCTACAATGGTTGGGAACTTTATGACTTGAAAAAAGACCCTAAAGAGATGAACAACATTTACGGTCAAAAGTCAAGCGAAAAAATTACCAAGCGAATGAAAAAAATCTTGTTGGAAGAAATCAAAAAATTGGACGACAAAGCAGCTTTAGAAGTTTTCAATAAAAACTAAAACAAATATAAAACAAGTAAAAAAAGGTCTTGCAGAAAAGAGAATTATCACCTGCAAGACCTTTTATTATTTTTTCTCTTTTCAGTTTTCTTTTCCCACTTTTTTGCTTATATTTGCGGTCAAAATTCAGAGCTAAAAAAATGAAATATCAAGAAAAGAAAAAAGCAGTTATTTTACTTGCCGACGGAACAGCCTTCTACGGAAAAAGCGTTGGAAATGAAGGAACTGTTTTTGGTGAAGTTTGTTTCAATACAGGAATGACGGGTTATCAAGAAATTTTCACTGACCCTTCATATTATGGGCAAATTATGGTAACTGCCAACGCCCATATTGGCAACTACGGAATTAATGATGATGAAAACGAGTCTGATGGTATCAAAATAGCCGGATTAGTTTGCCGAAATTTCAGCTATGATTATTCTCGTCCGAGTGCTTCCGGCTCACTGAAAGATTTTTTTGACCGCACAAACTTAGTAGCTATTTGCGAAGTGGACACACGAGCTTTGGTGGCTCACATTCGTGATAATGGCTCAATGAATGCTGTTATTTCAACTGAAATAAGTGATTTAGAAATCCTTAAAGCAAAATTAAAAGAAATTCCAGATATGAAAGGTTTAGAATTGGCTTCAAAAGTGTCAGTTACTAAACCTTATTTTTTTGGTAACGAAAATGCAAAATACAAAGTTGCAGCATTGGATTTTGGAATTAAAAAGAATATCCTACGAAATATGGCTGCACGAGATATGTACATAAAAGTATTCCCATATAACACTCCTTTGGAAGAGCTAAAAGCTTGGAATCCTGACGGATATTTCTTATCAAACGGGCCTGGTGACCCTGAGCCACTTACTGAGGTTATTGCCCAAGTAAAAGAAATGATTGCTCAAGATTTACCTATTTTTGGAATTTGTTTGGGACACCAAATTATTGCATTGGCAAACGGAATTCCAACGTACAAAATGCATAACGGACACAGAGGAATCAACCATCCTGTGAAAAATATTTTGACAGGAAAAGGTGAAATAACATCTCAAAACCACGGATTTGCGGTAGATAGAAAGCAAGCTGAATCAAACCCGAATATAGAAATTACCCACACACACTTGAATGACGACACCGTGATGGGAATTCGCATTAAAGGCAAAAAATGTTTCAGCGTTCAGTATCACCCTGAAGCAGGACCTGGTCCTAACGATGCAACGTATCTGTTCGACCAGTTTGCGGAAATGATGGAGAATAATTAACAAATAACAAGTTTTCAATGAACAAATAACAATTTGATAATGACCAATGAGAGAATGAATAAATAATAATTTACTATGAAAAAGTACTATTCTTATTTCTCTGAAAAATAGTTCATTGGTAGTTGTTCATTGTTAATTGATAAAAAGAAGTTTTAATTAAATAATAGAAAATATGAGTATTATTGTAAGCGTACACGCACGACAAATTTTGGATTCAAGAGGGAATCCTACGGTAGAGGTAGATGTTTTAACAGAAAACGGTTACTTAGGAAGAGCAGCTGTTCCGTCAGGAGCTTCAACTGGTGAGTATGAGGCTGTTGAGCTTCGCGATGGCGGAAAAAATTATATGGGTAAAGGTGTTTTAAAAGCCGTTTCCAACGTTAATGAAGTTATTGCTGAAGAAATTGTTGGAATGAGCGTTTTTGAACAAAACCTTATCGACCAAACAATGATTAAGTTAGATGGAACTCCAAATAAATCAAACTTGGGAGCTAACGCTATTTTAGGAGTTTCTTTGGCTGTTGCAAAAGCTGCTGCTGAGGAGTTAGGATTGCCTTTATATCGTTACGTTGGTGGAGTAAGTGCTCACACACTGCCTGTACCAATGATGAACATCATCAACGGAGGTTCACACTCTGATGCCCCGATTGCTTTCCAAGAATTTATGATTATGCCTGTGAAAGCAGCAAACTTCTCTCAATCTATCCAAATGGGAGCGGAAATATTCCACAACTTGAAAAAAGTATTGCACGACAGAGGATTAAGCACTGCCGTGGGTGACGAAGGAGGATTTGCTCCCACTTTCGAAGGAACAGAAGACGCTTTGGATTCTATCAAAAAAGCAGTTGAAAATGCTGGTTACAAATGGGGTGAAGAAATCAAAATCGCTTTGGACTGTGCTTCATCAGAGTTCTATGCAGACGGAAAATACGACTACACCAAATTTGAAGGAAGCAAAGGAAAAGTACGTACTCGTGAAGAGCAAGTAAATTACTTGGCTGAATTGGTAGAGAAATATCCTATCATTTCTATTGAGGACGGAATGGACCAAAACGATTGGGAAGGCTGGAAAATGCTTACTGACAAAATCGGACATAAAGTACAATTGGTTGGAGATGATTTGTTTGTAACAAATGTTTCTATCCTTGAAAGAGGAATTGAGAAAGGTGTTGCTAACTCTATCTTGATTAAAGTAAACCAAATCGGAACGCTTTCTGAAACTATCGCAGCTGTTGAAATGGCTCACAGAGCAGGTTACACTTCAGTAATGTCACATCGTTCAGGTGAAACTGAGGACAACACAATTGCTGACTTGGCTGTTGCGTTGAATACAGGACAAATCAAAACAGGTTCTGCTTCACGTTCTGACCGTATGGCAAAATACAACCAATTAATCCGCATTGAAGAGCAATTAGGAAGTACAGCTTATTTCCCACAAGAAAAAGCATTTAATGTGAAGTAATTTTTATAAAATCATAAAAAAGAGGCTATCTTCATAGCCTCTTTTTTTATTTCATTTGAGTAAGTTCCACAAATTTGTCATCAACAAAAAGATTACATTTCATCCGAACAAAATGGAAAAAAATATTGACTTTTATGTTTTTTTTTATCTCCCCATCAAAAAGATGCCCCGTTAATAAAGCATTAAATATATTACTTTGTTCATCTTGAAGTTCGTCATTGACGTACAACCGCTCTCCGTGAAACCAAGTGTTTTCAATTCTGATTTTATTACAGGCATAAGTCGCTTTCCAAATACTTTTCATAAAACTATATTCTAAAAATTATTATTAAACATTACTCCAAAAAATCCTACTATAAAACCCAAGATAAATAATGCCACAAAAAATACAAAAATCCAAAAAATGATATGCAAAACCTTTCCTGCCTTACCAAATTTTTCAACAAATGAAGGCTGTGTATTTTCAAAAAAAGAGAAATATTTTTCCATTTTCACAGTAGCTCTATCATACTGAAAATCATCTTGCTGGTCATTCATTTGGTTTACTAATTCCGAAATTTCCAAAATATATTTCCCATACATCTCTTTGAGCCAAATCTTTCCGTAGAAATAAACAAAAACGACACCAAATATCATTGAAAGAAAAATTTTCCCTATTTCGTAAAGATTTTGTTCCACGGAAAAAAACAATACATAGGCTGAAAATGCCAAAGGCACAAAGCACAAATAATACGATTTATACAATTCGGAATTTAGCACCAATTCATATCTTAAATTCAGTAGATTATGGTACGTATCAAGCCCTTGTGTGTTGATTTTTTTATAAAAAACTCGAAATTTGCTGAAATAATACACGGTAATCAAAACAGCAAGCCCCATCAACATCAAAAAAATGGATATTTGGTAAAATCCGTCGAAAAAGAATAACAATAGGAATAACAACGGAAAAGAAAATATGGTGAATTTGTACTCTCTCTTCATATTGGCTCGTATTTTCTCCAAAGGCAAACGAATTTGCTGCTGTTTTTCGAGCGAAATTTCAGGTGTTTCGGTAATTTGGTCTTTATTCCAAAGTTCTTTAAAGTTATCCATCGTTCTAAACATTTAATTTTTTGACTATTTCACTAAGTTTACTTTTTGCTCGGCTGAGTTTCACGCGTACATTCACTTCCGAAAGTCCCATTTGCTCGGCTATCTCCTTACCCGAATAATCTTCTAAATAATAAAATATCAAGGCTTTATCAATCGGGTTTAGTAAATGAATTGCGTCGTACATTATTTTAATTTGGTGTTCCTCTTCCGAGCTGTCCTCGTCTTTAATTTTGATACTGTGTAAGTTATCGTCTCTCGAAATAAAATCTTTTTTCTTTTCCGATTTCAGAAAAACAATCGCCGTATTGAGTGCCACCCGATACATCCAAGTTGAAAATTCGCTCTTGCCCTGAAAACTGGGATAAGCCTTCCACAACTGATAGGTAATTTCTTGAAAAAGGTCTCTTTGGTCGTCGATATCATCCATATACATTTTGGCAATCTTAAAAAGTATGCCTCTATGCTTTTCGATGCGTTCCAAAAATTCTTTTTCTAATGACTTCATTTTCTTGTTTTGTGTATTAGTAACACTTCAAATTCATTTGTTACATCAAAAATAAAAAATATTTGTATTTTTTTAATAAATTTTATATTCATTACAGCCAAAAACGCAACGATTTGCCTCTGCATTCAACACTGTTTTATTTCAAAATTTAACAAATAGTAGTATCTTTGCGGAATATAACTCACAAAAAATGCAGAAAATAATCATTGCCATTGACGGATTTTCTTCAACTGGAAAAAGTAGTACAGCCAAAAAAGTAGCACAACAATTGGGATACGTCTATGTGGATACGGGAGCGATGTATCGGGCTGTAACATATTTGGCTGTAAAAGAAGGATATATAGCAACCGCTGGCGTAGAAAACGAAAAAACAGGGAAGTTTGAAAATACGATTCATATTAAGAAAGAGGAATTAATCAAAAAACTGAAAAACAGTGATTTATCTTTTAGATATAATCCTGAATTGGGCTTTTCGGAAATGTACCTAAACGGGAAAAATATTGAGCGAGAAATCCGCAGTATTGAAGTCGCCAATTTAGTGAGTGAAATTGCTAAAATTCCAGAAATACGAAGCTATTTAGTTGATTTACAAAGAAAAATGAGCCAAGAAAAAGGCATCGTTATGGACGGACGTGACATCGGGACGGTGGTTTTTCCTGACGCCGAACTCAAGATTTTTATGACAGCTTCAGAGCAAATCCGTGCCGAACGCAGATATAAAGAACTTCAAGAAAAGGGTGAAAATGTATCTTTTGAAGAAGTTCTAAAAAACGTACAACAACGTGATTTTCTTGATACTACGCGAAAAGAATCTCCTCTTAAAAAAGCGGAAGACGCTATTGAAATTGATAATTCACATTTAACTTTTGATGAGCAGGTAAACAAAATTCTTAACCTGGCAAAACAAAAAATCGAAAGTTTGTAATATTTCCTTTTTATTATGATTAAAGCTAAAAACATACATAAAACCTACGGAGATTTAGAAGTCCTGAAAGGTGTTGATATCCAAGTGAATAAAGGAGAAATCGTTTCGATTGTAGGAGCTTCGGGAGCCGGAAAAACTACTCTGCTTCACATTTTAGGTACGTTAGATTCTGCAAACAACAATCAAGATACTTCTCTGTTTATCAATAATGTAGATATAAAAAGCCTGTCTTCCAAAGCTTTGTCAAAATTCAGAAACGAACACATCGGATTTATTTTCCAATTTCATCAATTATTGCCTGAATTCACGGCTTTGGAAAATGTTTGCATTCCGGCTTTCATAAAAGGAACTCCCAAAAAAGAAGCTGAGAAAAGAGCCAAAGAATTGCTGGCTTTCCTGAATTTATCGGACAGATTTGACCACAAACCCAGTACTTTATCAGGTGGAGAACAACAACGCGTTTCAGTTGCAAGAGCATTGATGAATCATCCTTCGGTGGTTTTTGCTGATGAACCCAGCGGAAATTTGGACTCGGAAAGTGCTGAAAATCTGCATAAATTATTCTTTGATTTGCGAAAAACATTCAATCAAACTTTTGTGATTGTAACCCACAACGAAGAATTAGCCAATATGGCAGACCGAAAATTAACGATGGTTGATGGTAGAATAATATAAAAAAGAGGCTTTTTTCAGCCTCTTCTTAAATTCCTTAGAAATAATATTTTACGGATAATCCCGCTAAAAATCCGAAAGATGACAAATTAAATTTACCCGAATCTATCAACATATTGTTAAAACGCCAAACTCTTGACACAGAATACCGATAATAAGCATCTGTATTCACGGATAAACTCAATCGGTTTTCGTTCCAAGATGCTACTCTGAAATAAAGCCTTGTTCCGAGAGTAAAATTAGTTTCATCACCCGTAATACGAAGTGAAGTTGGTGTTACTCCTCTTTCAAACTTATAGTCTAAAAAGATTTCTGCATCTTGACCGCCAATGGTGACATAGGGAGAAAGTGTAAAGATTTTTTTTTGAAAAAGCTCATAAATAACTCCTAATGAATACAATTCAGAATTTCCGCTGTAATAATGTTTGGCTTCATTTTCAGAAGTTTTGAAATGTGAAGCAGAAGTTTCAAGCAAAAATCCCCATCTATTTCTTCTCAAAATCAAAGTTACCCCACCTTGTGTAATACCAAACGAATTTAATTTTTCCGACAAAGCAGGAAAATTATTTTCTTTTAATCTGTCATATATCTGACTAATAGATGTAGCGTTTGCAAAACCGAAATTTGAGCCAAACTCTAACGAATATACGCTACTTTGTGCATTTGCAATACAAACAAAAAGTGTAAACAGAAAAAATAATCTCTTTTTTATATTTTTCTTGTTATAATTTTTCTACCTTATTAATAAAAAAGCTACTCGTATTTCAATGAAACACGGGGCAAACGTACTATTTTTTTTGATAAAAACAATATTTGTACAACTTTTCGAAAAGAAATTTTATCTTTGCACATCGAAAAATCAAGTTAAAAATATGAATTTCAACGAATTAAAATCTTTTCTTGATGAAAAAGTAATACAATACAATCGACCTGAATTTATTGAAACTGACCCAATTCAAATTCCAAAAAATTTTTCTGCAAAAGAAGACATCGAAATTGCAGGTTTTCTGATATCTGTAATCGCTTGGGGACAACGTAAAACAATCATTTCCAACGGATTGAAATTAATGGATTTACTTGGAAATTCGCCTTATGATTTTGTAATGTCGCATTCGGAAAATGATTTGGAACGGCTTCAAAATTTTGTGCATCGCACCTTTAACGGGCAGGATTTGGAGCAATTCGTTTTAAGTTTAAAAAATATTTACACACATCACAACGGACTGGAAAAAGCCTTTGCCCAAAGTATCGAAAACAACGACTTACAATTAGGAATTTCAAATTTTAAACAGCTGTTTTTTAACGATTTAAAATGTCAGAGAACTTCAAAACACTTACCCGACCCGCGTAAAGGTTCGGTTGCCAAGCGTTTTAATATGTTTTTGCGTTGGATGGTTCGATGTGATAATGCGGGCGTTGATTTCGGAATTTGGAAAGGGATTTCGCCTTCGTTATTGTCCTGCCCGTTAGACGTTCATTCGGGAAATGTAGCCAGAAGTTTGGGGCTTATCACCCGACCCAAAAACGATGTGGAAGCCTTGTCAGAGCTTGATAATCACTTGCGGAAATTTGACCCGACCGACCCTGCAAAATATGATTTTGCCCTCTTCGGGATTGGTGTTTTTGATGATTTGGATTTGAAAAAATCACCCCTCATCGTCAAGTAATGAAATGCCGTAAACAGTTTGGAAAATTGCTCGAACTTCCTCCCATTCACTTTGACGGACTTCAATGAACAAAATGCAGTTTAGTTCCATTTTTTGATTGATAATCTGTAAGTTACGTTCTTTGATGATTCGCATTACTTTGTTCATATCTTTGTAATCGAATGCGATGACAAGCGTTTGGGTAACAATTTTTTCCATAATTTCAGCCTCTTGCAAGGTGAGTTGTGCTGATGTTTTGTAGGCTTGCACCAGTCCGCCAACGCCCAATTTGATACCGCCAAAATAACGCACTACGATTACCAAAATATCCGTAAGTTCAAAAGATTGAATTTGTCCGTAAATGGGAATGCCCGCCGAGTTGTTGGGTTCGCCATCGTCATTTGCCCGATAATGCATTGATTTTCCGTGACCTAACTGCCAAGCATAGCACCAATGCCGAGCCGAATAATGTTCTTTTTTGACGGCTTCAAGATGTTGTTTTATTTCTTCTTCGGTTTTTACGGGAAAGGCGTAGCCCAAAAACTTGCTACTTTTCTCCTTGAAAATGACCTCTTTAACCGGATTTTCTATCGTTTTAAACGTATCTTCCATATACAATTTATAAAAAACTATAAGTTTTTGTAAATGAATAATTTATCGTTTTCAAATTCGTAAATCGTTATCAGCGTTTTTTGTTGAAAATCAGGAGCTTGCCTTCCGATTCCAAACGAGGTATTTCCTTTGAAAATAAAGGCTTCGTCCCACAGATTTTCATTTATAAATTGCTGTAACACAGTGCTTCCGCCTTCCACGATAAGGCTTTGGATATTTTTTTTATACAGAATGTCGCAAATTTGTTGAGGTAGATTTTCCGAAAAATCAGTTTTTTCAAAACAAGTATTTGTAAATAACTGATTTTCTGTTTTTTCAGAAAGAAATAACGTAGGTTGCGTATCGTCCCAAACCGAAAAATTTCGTGGTGTTTTCAAATTTCGGTCGATAATCATCCGCAATGGATTTTGCCCGAACCAATCACGCGTGTTCAATTTCGGATTGTCGTGTAAAACCGTATTTGTACCTACCAAAATTGCCTGTTCTTGGCTTCGCATTTTGTGAACGAATTGCTTTGAGTATGAGTTTGTTATCCACTTCGGAGCAATTTCATTTTTAGTTTCGGGAGCGATAAAACCATCACGAGTTTCTGCCCATTTCAAGAAAATATAGGGGCGTTTTTTTTGATGAAACGTAAAAAAACGTTTGTTTAATTCCTGGCACTCTTTCTCCAAAATACCTACAATTACCTCACAACCAGCGTCTTTTAGTTTTTTGATTCCGTTTCCACACACTTTGGCAAAAGGGTCGGTTGTCCCGATAATTACTTTCGGGATTTTATGCTTGATAATCAAATCACTACACGGAGGCGTCTTTCCGAAATGGCTACAAGGCTCCAAACTTACGTAAATGCTACTTTTTGTGAGTAATTCTTTGTTTTTCACTGAATTAATGGCGTTTACTTCTGCGTGTGGTTCGCCTGCTTTTTTGTGCCAGCCTTCACCGATGATTTTTCCCTTACAAGTAATGACACTGCCCACCATTGGATTTGGATAAGTAGAACCTAAACCGTTGTTTGCCAGTTGAATACATCGTTTCATCATTTCATTATCAAAACCTGTCATTTGTAGTGATTTTTCTTGCAAATTTACGCTATTTCAACCGATTTCACAAATTTTCAAAAATACCAAATTAAAAGAAAAAATAGTGTTTTTATCGGAAAATAAACCTATTTTTGTCGGTCAAATGTATATTTTTTTATGAAACACGTGTTATTCTACTTTTTACTGATTTTCACATCGTTATCTTATGCTGGGATTGACCATTTATTGCCCAAGCCACAGCACATTCAGCCTAATGGAGAGACTTTTTGCTTCAAAAAAGTGCGTTTGGAAACTTCGGTTTTGCAAGAACAGTGGCGACAATTTATTTCGGAAATGGGCGGAGAAATTTCATCTTCGGCTAAGCAATCTGTTGAAATAAAGTTAGTTAGTAGTATTCCGCAAGCCGAACTAAACAAAGAAGAGGCATACCGATTAATCGTTTCCAAACGAAAAATACAAATCGAAGCCATAACCGAGAAAGGCGTTTACTGGGCAATGCAAACGCTTCGGCAACTAAAATCACCCAAAGGGAAAACCTATTTTGAAGGCTGTTCCATAGTGGATTATCCTGCGTTTCGCATTCGCGGATTTATGCAAGATGTGGGGCGTACGTTTATTTCATTGGAAGAATTAAAGCAAGAAATCAAAATTCTTTCGCAATATAAAATCAATGTTTTTCATTGGCATCTAACTGAAAATCAAGGTTGGAGATTGGAAAGTAAGCGATATCCGATTTTGAATGATAGTTCGAGTTACGAGCGAATGCACGCCAAATTCTACACTTTGGAGCAAGCTAAGGAACTTGTCGATTTCTGCAAGCAACACAATGTGCTTTTAATTCCTGAAATTGATATGCCAGGACATAGTTTGGCGTTCCAAAAAGCGTTTAAATGTGATATGCAAGCCGAAAAAGGAATGCTGATTCTCAAAGAATTACTTGATGAAATGATGCCTTATTTCGATGTGCCGTACTTCCATATTGGGACAGATGAAGTAGAGTTTACCAACCCTGATTTTGTCCCCGAAATGGTTCGTTTCATTCGGAAAAAGGGTAAAAAAGTGATTTCTTGGAACCCTGGTTGGGACTATAAAGAAGGGGAAATTGATATGACGCAACTGTGGAGCTATCGAGGGAAGGTACAAAAAGGCATTCCTGCCATTGATTGTCGTTTGCATTATATCAATCATTTTGATGCATTTGCCGATTTAATTGCTTTGTACAATAGTCGTATTCTGAATGTAAAAAAAGGAGATGACAACCACGCAGGAGCCATTGTTGCGGTTTGGCACGACCGATTCATTCCTGATGAAAAAGAAATCATCATTCAGAATAATTTTTATCCGTCGATGTTGGCTTTGGCAGAGCGTACTTGGCTTGGTGGAGGGACAGAATATTTTGACGTAAAAGGAACAAATTTATTTTCGGAAAAAGATGAAAACTTCATTGCTTTTCACGATTTTGAACGCCGAATGTTATGGCATAAAAAACTATATTTCAGTAATTTACCTTTTGCTTATGTAAAACAAACACATATGAAATGGCAAATTACCGATGCTTTTCCTAATGAAGGAAATCTAACAAAAACTTTCCCTCCCGAGCAAGAAAATTTTGCAGAAAGTTATTTTTACAATGGGAAAAAATATGGTACGAAAACAGCCATCGGGGCGGGCGTTTATTTGCGACACGTTTGGGGAAAAATTGTGAAAAGTTTTTACGAAAATCCACAGCCCAACCACACGGCGTATGCTTATACGTATGTCTATTCGCCTAAAAAACAATCTGTTGGGTTGTGGGCTACCACACAGAATTACAGCCGTTCTGAAAAAGATTTACCGCCTCCACAAGGAAAATGGGATTACAAAGAAAGTAAAATTTGGATTAACGGAACGGAAATTTTACCGCCTGTGTGGGCTTCTTCTCATAAAGAAAAATCGAATGAAATTCCGCTAACGAACGAAAATTTTGAAGTACGAAATCCTATCTCGGTAACTTTAAATAAAGGTTGGAATAAGCTTTTGCTAAAACTTCCTGTCGGGAATTTTTCAACACACGAAGTTCGGCTTGTGAAATGGCATTTTAATTTTGCTTTTGTTACGTTAGATGGCAAAAAAGAAATTGAAAATCTGACTTTTAGTCCTACCCGAGAAAAATAAAAATCATAAAAAAAGTCCGTTTTTATTTCAAAAACGGACTTTGTATTTTTAAAAATCTTTTATTTTTTAGGGATTTTAATATAATATGTTTTTCTGTTTTTATTTTCCAATTTTCGGTCACGAAGCCACGAGTTATGAATTTTCAATTCTTTGTAAGTAATGTTATGCTTCTTGGCAAAATCTACCAAATTAGTTATGCTCGTATCCACTTTTACGTTGTAAGTTGGTACTTCATTGTAAAGATGACGCTTCTCAAAATTGAATCCGTAACGTTTCGGATTTTTCATAATTTCTTTCACCGCCAAAATTCGGAAGACGTAACGCGAAGTTTCTGAATTTAGCCACAAGTCATAGTAGTCAGAAGTTTGCTGTGCCGCAATTTGGCGAGTCATTCCTGCCATTCCTGCATTATAGGCTGCGGCTGCCATTGTCCAACTACCTGTACTTTCCTTGGCTTTTTTCAGATAATCACAAGCAGCTTGCGTGGCTTTTTCCAAATGATAACGCTCATCAACAGTGCTACTTACCTCCAAACCGTATTCTATGGCTGCAGGCTTCATAAATTGCCAAAAACCACTTGCCCCCGAAGGAGAAACCACATCAAGCAATCCGCTTTCAATCAATGCCAAATACTTGAAGTCATCAGGAATGCCATTACGTTTCAAAATAGGCTCAATAACAGGAAAATATTTATTGGAACGCTTAATTAACAGCAAACCGTTGGATTGCCAATAGGTGTTGACTAAAAACTCCCTGTCCAAACGCTCATAAACATCAGAGATTTCTAGTGGGACCCTCTCTCCCGCAAAATCCATCTCCGAAGGTAAATCAATAGCATAAACGTTATACTTATCAGATTTTACTTCTTCAAGAGTATCTGACTCAAAAATATTATTTTCCTCATTTGTTACCGCAACAGCATTGATAAGGAATCCTGCTATGAAAGCAATTCCTACAACATAAAATATGCTTTGTACTATTTTTCTCATCTTTTCAAAATTGCAAAATGTAATCTCTGTACTACTTGTTTGCAAATATCCTATTATTTTTTTGATTAACAAAAAAGTTTTCCGAATGATTATTATCATAAACTTTTTTAAGTGTATTATAGAAGCAAAAAAATAAAAAACGAAACACAATAAATGTTTAAATCGAAATTTTTCGAAATACTTAAATGTTAATTTTTTTTGTAAAAAAGAAATATTTTCTTACTTTAGCAACGTCAAACGAAATTTGTTTATTGTATTCCATCTCAACATCCAACCTTAGGAAATTTAACTAATTAAGAGTGCTTATTTGGAATGATTTTTCTGCAAAAGAGTTTCCTAAATCACAAGGAAAAACAAAAAAATATATCTTTTGAGAAAGTATTTTACAATAAATCTGGATAAAAAATAATTTTAAAATAATAAAAATATGTTTAAACAGGTAGTAATGATGTTTGTGCTGATGCTTTCAGCTTTATCGCTTTCGGCACAAGTAAAAGTAACAGGACAAGTTACTGATGAAAGTAAAAGTCCATTACCCGGAGCGAGTATTGTGGTCAAGGGGACCTCAAAAGGAGTCGTTTCTGACCTTGATGGGAATTATGAAATTCAAGCAGAGGAGGGAGATGTACTAGAATTCTCTTACGTTGGATTTCAAACTCAAGCCAGAATCATAGCAAAAAATGCATCCATATTGGGGGGGGGTAAATTGCTTATAATCAATGTTTTATTAAAAGAAGAAGCGAGTACACTCTCGGAAGTAGTGGTTACGGGGTATGGCGGAACTCGAGAAAAAGCAAAACTGACCAATTCCATTGCCACGGTTAAAAAAGACCTTTTGGAGAAAGGCTCGTTTTCAAATCCTGCTCAAGCCCTTTCAGGAGCAGTTTCGGGGGTTCGAGTAACACAGTCATCAGGGAAACCTGGTGCTACCCCTTCCATTGTTCTACGTGGGGGAACCAACTTAGACGGATCAGGATCACCCTTGATAGTCATTGATGGGCAAGTGCGAGGGGGACTCAATGACATAAACCCCAACGACATCGAATCAATGGAGGTCTTGAAAGACGCAGGAGCTACTGCCATTTATGGGGCCCGTGCCAATAATGGTGTCATATTGGTAACAACCAAACGAGGAAAAGCGGGAGTGTCTTCACTTAATATCAATGCTAAAACAGGGTATGGATTCCAAAGCTTTTTATACGATTACTTGGATGCCCGAGAGTATTTATACTGGCAACGGAATTCTGTTAACGCGGCTGCAAATATCTATCAAGATTCTAGTGGAGCTTGGAAAGGTTATACTACTACGGCATCTCTTAATACCCCGGGAGGTTACGGAATAGGTAATAAGCACTTTGACGCCAACGGTAATGTGATAAACCCAAATGTGGGGCGTGATGCTGCAAACGCGGCGTTTAGCCCAATGTTTTCTGAAACGCTTACAGCAGCCCAGAGACAACAACTTCTTGCTGAGGGCTGGGAAACAATGATCGACCCCGTAACGGGTAAAGAAATAATCTTCTCTGATTACGATACCAAAAAAACATCTTTCCGACCTTTTTCTCTAACACAAGATTATTCGTTATCAATGTCGGGAGGTAACGAAAAAGGAAAATATTATGCAGGTTTAGGATATTATTTTCAAGAAGGATTTCCCATTGGGAATGAGTATAAACGTTTAAATTTTGTTTTTAATGGCGAATATAGGTTAAAGCCTTGGTTGCTCTCATCAAGTAACTTTTCAATTGCCCGTGCTACTTGGCAAGATAACATAAATCAAACAAGTGATTTGCATTATTACGGACGAGCTTTAACAACACCTCCTACACAAAAACAATATGTGAATGGAGAGGTGGTACTTGGTAGAGGAGGAGGTGATGGAAACCCTCTGGTAAATGCAGGGAAATTTTTTCGTGATAATGTAACCAACAAATTTAATTTTGGACAAACATTCAAAGTTGATTTGTATAAGGGTTTGTCTTTGACATTAAACGGACACATAATGTTTGATGAAGGAATTTATGAATCTTTCAATAAAGATTATTTAGCTGCACCTAATGTTGTAAACCAAGACCGATCAACTTCAGCAAGTTTTAGCAGGACTTTGCGTCAGACATATAATAGTATTTTGAATTACAAAACTACTTTGGGCAAACACACTCTTGACGCAATGGCATTGTATGAATTTTACGACAACTACAATAGAGGATTTAGTGCATCAGGACGCGAGGCACCTACCGATGATTTTAGAGATTTGGGATTAACCTCAACGGCCGAAGGCAAACGGGGAATTGATTCTCACCATTCACGCATTCGTATCAAGTCTTATGCAGGTCGTTTAAATTATGACTACGATGCTAAATATTTAGCCTCATTTACAATACGTAAAGATGGATATTCAAGTTTACTGGGAGATAATCGTTGGGGGGTATTTCCTGGTGTCTCAGCAGGATGGGTCTTTACCAAGGAAAATTTTCTACAAAATATAACGGACATTCTCTCATTCGGTAAGATAAGAGGAAGTTTCGGTCTTAACGGAAATGCTTCGGGAATAGGGGCTTACACTTTACAAGGGAGTTATTCAACCACCAAATATAAAACGGAAGTCGGCTACCTTATAGGAAATCTTCCAAATCCAGGGTTACAGTGGGAAAAATCACGTACCTTTGAAGGTGGTTTAGATCTCGGTTTTCTAAATAACCGATACACTTTGAACACTACTTACTATAACCGCTTGACTTTGGATAAGTACGCAACGCTTCCACTTCCAATCTCATCAGGAATTTCGGGGATTAATTCCAACACCGGAAAATTCCGAAATACTGGAGTGGAAATTGAAGGAACGTTTAATTTTATCAAAAATGATAATTGGGATTGGACAGTTACAGCTAATGCCACTTACAACGTTAATACCGTTGTGAAATTGATGGATAACGGGTTAGACCGTAACCGTCAAAATGCCTTTGAAGTATATGACGGTACCACAGGTAAAAAAATGTGGGTAGGTGGTTATCAAGAAGGGCAAACACCAGGTGATATTTACGTTTTCATAGCCGAAGGCATTTTCAGAGATGAGGCTCACGTACGTGAAATAGCCAACAACCGAATAGATGAAACGACCAATAGAAAACTTTACGGACCTGAAGAGTGGGCAAAACTCACAGATGCCGAAAAAGCCAAAGGTCTGCCTATCCAGCCTGGTGATGTTATTTGGAAAGACATTAACGGTGATGGAAAAATAGATCAGTTTGATAAGGAGAAAGTAGGAAATTCAACTCCGAAATGGACAGGGGGATTAACTTCTACTCTTAAATACAAGGGGGTTTCATTATATGTTCGTATGGACTATGCTCTGGGACATAAGCAGTATTTAGCCGCAGGGAACGGTTCTCTTCCTTGGCTTTTGGGAAATATGCAAGGAACATTCAACACAACAACTGACGTTAGAGATACGTGGACACCCGAAAATCCTAATGCCAGATATCCGCGTTATCTGTGGGCAGACCAAAACGGAAAATCAAACTATAACAGAGTTTCTTCAATGTTTACCTATAATGCAAGTTATTTGGCTTTCCGTGAGGTATCATTATCTTACAGATTTGACAAAGAAATGGCTCAGAAATTGTATTTAAGTGATTTAGATATTTCCCTTACAGGTCAAAATTTAGGCTATTGGACAAATGCAAAAACATATACCCCCGAAACAGGTGGTTTCACCTATGGATTAGGATATTCCTTGCCTAAAACAATTATTCTGGGAATTAATTTAACTTTTTAAAATTGAAATGATGAAAAATATTAGATATTACATAGGAGTGTTCTTGTTGTTTATTGGAACAGCCTGTTCTGATTTGGATTTATCACCAGAAGATTACTACGGAAGTAATAATTTTTGGAAAACAGAAGCACAAGCAAAAGGATTTATGATTGGTTTACATTCAAATTTTCGAGGGAATGCTTTCACATACTTTATGCTTGGAGAACTCAGGGGAGGATTATTAAAATCAGGAACCAGTAGCTTGGGTACAAGTCTGAATTACGAAAATACGATTCTTCAAAATTTTACTAAGGATAATTTTGATGGAGCTTTTCATAATTGGGCAGGATTTTATGGTAGAATTTTAAACATAAATTTAGCTATAGACCAATTAAATCAGGCAAATTATCTTTCAGAAAACCAAAAGAATTTTTATTTGGGGCAGGCTTATGGACTTAGGGCTTGGTATTACTTTTGGTTGTACAGAACTTATGGTGGTGTTCCCATAAAAACGAAACCAGAAGTAGCCAAAGGATCGGTTACGGCAGAGCAGTTATATACAGCCAGAGCCACTGCGAAAGAAACATTGGATTTTATCAAAGAAGATATCAAAAAATCAGAAGATTACTTCGGGAATTCAACTGTGGACACCAAATCTCAATGGACACGTTATGCAACATTAATGCTTAAAGCAGAAATATATCTTTGGTCTGCCAAAGTAACTACCGGTAATCAAACTCCTACCGATGTATCGGGAGATTTGGAGAAAGCAGAAGAAGCTCTAAACACAGTTAAAAGTAGTGGAAAATACAGTTTATTACCTGACTTTAATAATGTTTTTAGGTATGGTAATAAGGAAAACGCAGAGATTATCTTTACAATCCCATTCTTAGAAACAGAAGCTACCAATAGTTCCTCTTTATTTTTATACAGTACCGATGGCTTATTTAACGGGAAATATAAAGCAGATGGAACACAATACGAAAACGACCCTTTAAAAATAGTCAGTGCGGGAGGAGTTCTAAGAATTGAGTATAAATATGCTTTCTTTGAGAAATTTGATATGGAAGATACTCGAAGAAATGTTACTTTTTTTGATTTTTACTCCGATTCAAGCAAGGGGAATCCAGCAGTAGTTATGCCTAAATTCATCGGAATGATTAACTCTTCCAATGTACGTCGTTATGCTGATGATATCCCTATTTATCGTTATGCTGATGTATTATTAATGCTTGCAGAAATTAAAAATAAAAAGAATCAAGACCCTTCCGAAGAGATTAACGAAATCCGTAAAAGAGCTTACGGAAGCAATTATGTTGCATCAACTCACGGATACACAAATGGCTCGTTTGCTGAAAATGAGCTGGCAATTCTTTTAGAAAGAGACAAGGAATTTGTGTGTGAAAACAAACGTTGGTTTGATGTTCGCCGTATGCAAGATGCTTCCGGAGAGCCATTGGTGTTCTCCCAAAATATAAACTATGGTAGTACGACACCAATTCTCAACCAAAGCGAAAAATATAGGCTTCTAATGCCAATAAATTCGGCTACACTTAATGGAGATCCCAAACTTGAGCAAACAGAGGGATATCCAAAAAAATAATCACCGCACAAAAAAGCTGTCCTTTTCGGACAGCTTTTTTGATTTATAATAAATCTTTCCAATCTCCTTCAAAAATTTCAACAAAAGTTGAATACTATTTTGTTTTTTTAATCAATGTTTATAATTTTACAACCAGATTGCGAAATACACTCAATCGTATCACTATCTAAAAGTATAAAACTCATAAGTTTTGGGTAAATTTATGATTAAAAAAATTTAATAATTATGACATACCGTTCAAAAATCAAAGGATTGGGGTTTTATGTCCCTGACAATATTGTAACTAATGATGATTTATCAAAATTAATGGACACAAGTGATGCTTGGATTCAAGAACGTACAGGAATTCAAGAACGCAGACATATCATCAAAGGAAAAGACACTACAACCAGTATGGGAGTCAAGGCAAGTTTGAAAGCCATTGAAAATGCAGGAATTGACAAAAATGATATTGATTTTATCATCTTCGCCACCTTAAGTCCTGATTACTACTTTCCCGGTTGCGGAGTGTTGGTTCAAAAGGAATTAGGATTAAAAACTGTGGGAGCCTTGGATATCCGGAATCAATGTTCGGGGTTTGTTTATGCACTTTCCATAGCTGACCAATACATCAAAACAGGAATGTATAAAAATATTTTAATTATCGGCTCCGAAACACACTCTCCAGGGCTGGATTTTTCCACACGAGGGCGTAACGTTTCTGTTATCTTTGGAGACGGAGCGGGTGCTGCCATCGTATCACGGGAAACAAATCCTGAAAAAGGAATTTTATCCACTCATTTGCATAGCGAAGGACTTCACGCAGAAGAATTGGCTCTTATCGCTCCCGGAATCGGAAAACGCTGGGTTACAGACATTGTAACTGAAAATAATCCTGATGACGTAAGCTATTTCCCTTATATGAATGGGCAACACGTTTTCAAAAATGCTGTTGTTCGCTTCTCTGAAGTTATTCAAGAAGGACTCAATGCCAACGGACTAACTCAAAAAGATATTGATATGTTAATTCCACATCAGGCAAATTTGCGTATTTCACAATTCATTCAACAAAAATTCGGGTTAACGAATGACCAAGTTTATAACAATATTATGAAATACGGAAATACAACAGCAGCTTCCATTCCTATTGCACTGACAGAAGCTCATCAGTTAGGAAAAATCAAAGACGGAGATTTGGTAATTTTAGCTGCCTTCGGTAGTGGATTTACGTGGGCAAGTGCCATAATCCGATGGTAATTCATCAGAAAAAATATATAAAAATCTAAAAAATATTGTGTTATGAAGCTTTTTAACAATTTACTTTTCAGGGTTTTCTTGGCTATTGTAGTCGGGATTGTTGTAGGACTTTATGCTCCTCTTTGGCTGAACCGCACTTTTGTTACTTTCAACAAGTTGTTTGGAAGTTTTCTCGGTTTTTCAATTCCATTAATTATTATGGGACTTGTAATGCCAGCCATTGCCGAGCTTGGCAAAAATGCAGGAAAACTACTGTTTGTAACTGTTGTAATTGCATATTCATTCACTATTTTTTCTGGTTTTTCCACTTATTTCGTTGGGAGTGCCTTGTTTCCTGCGGCGATTGGCGAACAAACATCGGTTACCTCAACTCAAGCGGCTGAACGTTCGTTAGAAGCTTTTTTTACCATCAATATCCCTCCGATACTTGATGTTATGAGTGCCTTAGTGCTTGCTTTTATGATAGGAGTTGGTTTATCACTGAAAAGTAATTCAACTTTGGGAGAGGTATTAAAAGATTTTAAAGATATTATCACTCTTGTCATTGGAAAAGTTATTATTCCGCTTTTGCCTTTTTACATTATGAGTATTTTCTCGGAGATTGCTTACGGCGGAAAGGTTGTTTCAGTGATAAGTGTTTTCTTCAAAATTATCGGAATTATTTTCGTAATGCACATTGCTTTGCTCATTTTGCAATTTATTTTAGCCGGATTAATCTCAGGAAAAAGCCCGATGAGGTCGCTTCTTAAGATGATGCTCGCTTATGCGACCGCTCTCGGAACGCAATCCTCAGCCGCGACAATTCCCGTTACTTTGAGGCAAGTTATCAAGATGGGTGTTCCTGAGCGTATTGCCGGTTTTGTAGTTCCTCTTTGTGCTACGATTCATCTTTCGGGAAGTACAATGAAAATCACAGCTTGTGCGATGGCTTTAATGCTGATGAGCGGACAAACTATTGATTTTGAATCCTTTTCAGGGCTGATTTTGATGCTCGGAATAATGATGGTTGCCGCACCTGGTGTTCCTGGGGGAGCGATAATGGCTGCTCTCGGGATTTTGCAAACAATGTTGGGATTTGACGCTCAGCAACAGGCTCTTATGATTGCTCTTTATATTGCAATGGATAGTTTCGGGACTGCTTGTAATGTAACCGGAGACGGAGCTGTGGCTCTTATCGTAAATAAAATCAGTACATTATCTAAGAAAGAATAAAAAAGGAAAGATAAAAATAAGGTTTTTTCCAAATTAAAAGAGTATCTTTGCAAACTTTTTAAAACGAATTTTTTAAGAATTAATATTAAAGAAATGACAGATAAACATATTTCAGAAGAAGATATTTTGGGCGATAACCACGTATGTACTTCTGCAAAAACTCCCTTGCGTGCCGATGCTTTCGACAAAACAGACGCTGAAAAAATCAGTATAATTGAAGAAAACATAAGGCAAATTATGCACACTTTGGGCTTAGACCTAACCGACGACAGCTTAAGAGGAACTCCAAAACGAGTTGCCAAAATGTTCGTTAAAGAAATTTTTGGAGGATTGCACCCTGACCGTCGTCCGTCGGCTTCTACCTTTGATAACAACTACCAATACGGAGAGATGCTGGTTGAAAAAAATATCGTGGTTTACTCCACTTGCGAGCATCATCTTTTGCCTATTGTGGGAAGAGCTCACGTGGGATATATTTCTAACGGAAAGGTTATCGGACTCTCGAAAATGAATCGCATTGTTGAATATTACGCAAAACGCCCGCAAGTGCAAGAACGTTTGACTTTACAGATTGTTCAAGAGATGCAACGAGCTTTAGGAACGGAAGATGTAGCTTGTGTGATTGATGCTAAACATTTGTGCGTTAATTCACGAGGAATTAAGGATATTGAAAGCAGCACTGTAACTGCCGAATTCGGAGGAAAATTCAAAAATCCGGAAGTTCGTAAAGAATTTTTAGAATATATCAAGCTGGATACAAAATATTAAGCATCAAATTAATTTAATATTAAAAAGCAACGGATTATTTCTTTTAAATCCGTTGCTTTTTTATTTTTTATCGCACCCATTTTTCCATTTGTTGTTGTAGCTTTTGAGCTTCCTCGCGAGCTTTTTCGGCAAAATCTTTACCATTGGAAGCATAAATAATGCCTCGGGAGGAATTTATCAGTAAGCCATTGTCTGTATTGAGTCCGTACTCGCAAACTTCATCCAAACTACCGCCTTGAGCTCCCACACCCGGAACTAACAAAAAGTGGTTCGGGACAATTTTACGGATTTCTTTCAGGTACTCGGCTTTGGTTGCTCCTACTACATACATTAGGTTTTGGCTATTTTTCCAAGTTAAGGAAGTTCGTAATACTTTTTTGTAAAGCTCTTCATCGTTTACCATTTTCGTTTGAAAATCAAAAGCTCCTTCATTAGAAGTCAGTGCTAAAAGTATAGTAATTTTATCTTCAAAAGCTAAAAAAGGCTCTACCGAATCCCTTCCCATATACGGAGCAACCGTAACGCTGTCAAACTGTAAATCATTGAAGAAAGCCTGAGCGTACATTGCCGACGTATTACCGATATCACCGCGTTTCGCATCGGCGATGGTGAATATATCAGGATGATTTTCATTGATATACGCAATGGTTTTTGCCAGCGATTGCCAACCTTTCACGCCATAAGCCTCATAAAATGCCGTATTGGGTTTGTAAGCCACCGTATAAGGATGCGTTGCGTCAATAATGGCTTTGTTGAACTCAAAAATAGGGTCTTCGGTTTGTAACAAATGGGCAGGAACTTTTGTCAAATCTGTATCGAGTCCTACACATAAAAGCGATTTCTTTTTCCGAATTTGTTCTATTAGTTTTTGTAATGTCATATACTAATATTTTTTGTTTTTATTGTGTTATAATGCTGTAATTAAGATGATTTCTTCTTTAAGAGAGGAAAAAAATTATCATTTAAGCCTTCAAAGATACGTGTTTTTCTGCTATTTTGAATTAGCGATTTTTGTTTGTTTTATTTTTAATTATTTTTTGTTTTTGTATGGACGTTGTATTAAATAAATTAGTTTTTAAAAAAAAGATATAAGAAGCAATACAATAATAAAAATGATAATATGGAGAGACAACCAATTAAAATAGCTTCCTTTTGCCGTTCTTTTATTAGTTTATGTCTTATATCTGACTTTATTTTTTCTAATTCTTCTTTAGAAATCGATTTCGATTTATCAATCAAAGGAGAATCATTTTCTAATTTGTATAAACTTTTAGTCTTTTTATCTTTTTTGGAACGATATTTTTCACGCAAAGCATTGTTTGCGTTTGTTCTTTTTATCATATCTAATATATGTCCGCCAAAACTCATAATTACCAGCTGTTTTTTCTATTCTTTAGTTCATTTGTCTATTGAAGAGATATGAAACACTTTTACACGAACCATTCTACATTAATTACATCATCTTCAAGGTTGTAACTTTTCTCTTGTAGGGACTGTAATACTTTTTCGGAGAACTCATAAAACGAATTTGCAATCACCACTTCATCACTTTCCATATCAATACCCGACCAAAGTTGTATAATTTGCCCATAAACACCATTGCAAGCAGGATTTAAGTCAATGAAAATCCGTTGTGTGCCGTTGAAATTAGCAAAAGGTATCCACCCCTTGTTCCAAATGCTGGGCTGAATTTTATTTGGAGTTAACCAATCGATAACTTCCTCATCTTCAAATGCCATTTCATAATCCGAAATAATTTCATCAACGGAAAGTAATGCATTATAGCCAACAAAAAGCGTTTCATACCATTGATGATTTTGTCCGTTAAACGTACGAAGATAATTTTTAAAATCCTCAGGCAATTTTTGTTCTATAATTGCTTCTAACTGATGTATTTTCTCTTCTTCGGCAGGTGGATTGAAACTTTTTCCTACTTTCGGATTCATTTTTTCAAGTTCCTCACGTATTTTTTGCCAGATTATTTGTATTCCCATAATATGAATTTGTTGTTTTTCGATTAAATGCCGCTTATGTGTTTACTTTTCCATACAACATAATTCTTCCCTATGTTTTTCCGCATACTTACGATACAAATCGCCCATAAAACCATCGGGATAGTATGAAAATTCGCTGTCAAGTTCAGCCATCAACTTTTCCGAATACTCATCAGAAGTCTCAAAAAACCAAGAACCATCGGCAGGAAGTAGTTTAACTGCCTTAGTTACAATCTCCGCTGATTTTAAAGCTCCTATCTCTCGCAATGCTTCAATGACTTCGTCGTTATATTCAGAATATTCCTCTTGTAAAAAGCCCAAAATACCATCTGCCTGACCAAAATTTTCTAACAATATGCACAAAAATATTTTTTTCTGTACAGAATTTAGTAAATTAGGATTATGATTGCATTTTTCTGCGAGAATTTCGTATAACGCAATGGTAAAATCGTCATTGTCTTCAAGTAAAAATAAATCCTCCATAGTTTTTCTATTTTTGTTTTACCAAAACTTTTGAGGTAAAGCCAAATGATTGATTATATGTTTCTTTTGTAATTCTTTCAATGCTGAAATATCCTCCAACTTTCGGGCGTATGTAATCTCAAACTTCTCTAAACGAGTCATATTTTCAATCCCTGACAGCCTTTGAATCGAAGGACGCACCAATAATAAATCCGTTAGAAGAGTTAAATCCTTTAATTCTGTTAAATCTTCCTTATTGTACGACCAAATATGTAAACGATTAAGATTTATAGCCTTGCCAAGCCCCAAAATACAGGGATAGAAATCAAAACGCAAATCGACCAAGTTAGGAATCTGCGAAACATCGATTTGTAGCTTTTTACTTACTTTTTTTACATTCAGAATGGTTAATTTTTGTAACGTGTATAGCACCTCTACTCCTACAACCTCATCAATTTTAAAATTATCTTCAATGATAAGTTCCGGTAAATCAGGATAATTTTTCAGGGGAGACAAATCTAAAATAACCTTTTCACCAGTTGCTTCAAACTGACCAAAAAAACCTGCAAAATCCGCAGTAATTCGAAGTCCGCAATGATAATTTTTCGCCATTTTGATGCCTTTGGATAAATACTCCGGAAGTACCTCCACGCAATTGATATCCTTATTATAATAATATATTAGCTTTTCCATTCTTTTTTATTCTTAAAATGTTTCTTCTTTGCTGATACAAATGTCAAATTTCTACTTCACTTCCGCCTTATCTTTTATACTCTACTTTTTCTAAAATGATAGGTTTTGGATTCTGCGTTACCCACAAAACAGCCAATTTTGCTAATTCAAATGAGTTTTCTCCGTCATCATCACCTTCATAAAGAAGTGTTTTTAGTTCTTTAGCTTTTTCCATTGAGGTTTCTTGCAGAGGATTTCCTTTTTGGAAATAATCTATCATTGATGAAAGCATTTTTTTGAAATGTTTATCCCAATTGCCAGCTCCATTTCGCAATATTTCATCACGAATTTTTCCTGAAATACGAATAACTTCACCTTGAATCGTTTTTGAACTACCCGAACTCGGTACCAGAAAATCCCAAAGATATTCAAACTGCTTTTCAAAATCATTATCGGGAACAATTATTGGCGAAGTCCCATCGTGCTGAATGCGTTTTGCTACAGGCTGAACATCAAATAACTTATAAAGTTCCTCTAATCCGTTTTCTGTTTCTTCCAAAAACTCAGGATTGAATCGTTCACGATGAAACTCAAAATTTTTACCAATGCGAACGACTTGTTCTTTGGTAAATTTGGTAATTTTTTCACCCGATTTGAGCAATAATGCTGCACTTTTCGCTACTTTTGGAATATCTGCATTCTGACATCGGCTTAGCATTTCTTGTAAAGGCGTGAAACCTCTATCATTTTTAGCGAAAATGTCTGCTTCTCGCTCTACTAACAACTTTGTTACTTCAAATCTACCCGATGCAGCGTGCAAAACTCCATTTTTATAGGTGTCAGAAGTGTGAATGTTTGCTCCTAAAGCTAGTAAAGTACTCACTATTTCAACATTATTTACAGAAGAATGATACCATAAAGCTGTTCTTCCATAAGAATCTGTTGCTTCAATATTTGCTCCATTTTCTATCAACCATTGCATCCATTCTACCGGAATGTCATAAAAACAAAGTGCTGGTCTTTTGATATAATCCCTTTCATAAGCGTTAATATCACACTTTTCAAATATTTTTTGAAATGTTTCAAAATCTTTGTCTTCCAATATTTTATAAATATCACTTGGGAGGGTAGCTCTTTTCTTTGCCATCGTATGATTTATTTTTAGATATTCTGATTTGCCTTATGGACAAGTAAATCGCCTGTGTATAAGACTAATTCTCTGTTATTTGAGATAGCATATCTTGCAAATGTTCGTCTTTTTAATCTCTAAAATACAAACTTATTTTTGTATCGTTTCATTTCAAAAACTCAATTGTTCTATTTTTCCCTATTCCTTTCCTACACAATCGGGATGTTTAACTCATTAGCTAAAGCGTAGATAACATCTTTATCTTCTTTCTTTGCAACGATAAAATTACAATCGTCATTTCCGCTGGCAATGTCAAGTAAAGTGTAATCTGATAGATTTTCCAATTTTTCCTGAACAAGCCCCCAATCGTTGCCCACTTCCTTAAAAGTCACTTTGAAAGGCTGACCTATTTTTTCCGAAATATATTTACTCAATTCCTTGGTATCAAACTTCCAATCGTCTTTAAATACATCAAATTTTTCAGTGAACGCCCAATATAACAGATACTCTTTTTCTTGCTGGTCAAGATATTCCAAATCTTCCTCAAACCAAATGCCTTCATCAATTAACCTTTCTGCAAAAGCCTTACGATTTTCATTGATATTCTTCCAATCGGTTTTTAATTCGGAAATCTCATTGTCCGACAGATAGTTATTGTAATTCAGTAAGCGAATCAGTTCATCAAAATTCTCCTCATCGGCTGTGTTTTCCTTTTCAAAAGAGCCTTTGTTTTGCTCTGTTTCAATTTCAATTTCTTTACAAACTTCTTCTGCAAACTTCAGGAGTTCGTCAAAGTGATACTTTTCGGTTTCATCGGCAGTTTCATATTCAAAAGCGTGACTCTTTAGTATCATTTCCTTGTAAGTCATCTGCAAATCCACATCATTACAATGAATATAGACAAACTCGCCTCCGGCTTGCATCATCGAGAACGAAACATAGTAAGTTTTTGCCAATCCGATATTTCTGCGGACTTTAAACAAGTAGTGCATCAGTACATAACCACAACCACATCTGATATCTTCAATATCTTCATCATTAAGTTCTCCAAATCCGAAAATGGAAAAAATTTGGTTCGTCTGTTTAATTTCTTCGGCATAATCATAATCCTCTGGAATATCATCAGGAGCCGAACAGAAAGGATAACACAAGCAATTGACATCGCCTAACCACGAACCGTATTTGCTGTAAATATTTTTTCTATCAATTTCGTTATTATCAAAATATTCGTAGATTTTAAATAGATTGTTTTCCATAGCATTTTTATTTTTTAGCAATTGTAAATAAAATTTTGTTATCTCTACAAGTTGTTAAAATTATCAAATGTTTCTAACCATTTACCATATTAGTCTTACTAATTTTTTGCTTGTAAATGATAACTGTTTTAGGATTTTCTATCTCTTCTCTTCTGTTTTTGCTGAGTTCCAAAAAATCTTTTTCTTTGTCGATACCTATAAAATTTCTTCCGAAAAGATTGGCTGCGATGCCCGTGGTAGAACTTCCCGTAAATGGGTCGAGAATCCACGCATTGGGCTGGGTAGAAGCCAATATCAGTCGCGTTAAAACCGAAAGGGGCTTTTGTGTAGGGTGTTTACCACACGATTTTTCCCAAGGGGCAATGGCAGGGAGTCGCCAAACATCTTTCATTTGCTTGTTACCGTTGAGTTGTTTCATTAGTTCGTAATTGAAATAATGCGGAACTTTTTCGTGTTTCCTCGCCCAAATGATTTGCTCCGTAGAATGGGTAAAGTAGCGACACGAAAAATTGGGTGGCGGATTGGTCTTTTCCCAAGTAATGATATTGAGGATCTTAAAGCCCAATTCCGTGAGGATTTGTCCCACTGAAAAAATATTGTGCATCGTTCCGCTAATCCAAATCGTGGCATCGTCTTTCATTTTTTCTCGTACCAAAGATAGCCATTTTCGGTTGAAATCGTTGATAAATTCAAAGCCTTGTGATTTATCCCACTTACCTTTATTTACGCTTACAATTTGTCCGTTTTGGATAGAAAGTCCGTCATTGGATAAAAAATAAGGTGGATCAGCAAATATCATATCAAACTTACGATTCATTTGAGGCAAAAGTTCCATTGTATCTCCGTGCAGAAGATAAAAATCTTTGTTGTTTGATATGTAGTAAGGGGTGAGCATTATATTTTTGTTGTATCGATATGCGGAACTATTTGGGTGTTTGTATAATTCTTTTTGTAATAAAAGGCTCGTCTTCTGGCTTTTGTTGTACCTCCTTTTCCGTCAGGAGCATTGGTTAGGTCTTGATTATTTTTTCCTTTGGTTTTTGGTTCGATAAATTCTCCCATACTGCACGAGAGTTTATCTGCCCAACCTTTTTGAATGTAACTTTGTATGAGTTCCCAATCGTTTTTAAAAATTTCCATTTTTGAATGATCGGGATGATCTAAAAAATAATCCACAATTTTATAATCATCTTGATTGAGCGAAGTTCCGTTTTCTTTGGCTAAATAAACTACCCAAAAAGTTAAGTTGATTTTCTTGCGAAGTTTAGCAGTTTCCCAAGTTTCATTGGCTACCTCAAAATAGTTTATCATCTGTATTTGTGTGGGTTCTTTTACCTTTATCTCCCCATTTTTATTTTTTTGGAGAGGTAATATTTTTACCTCACAGCCTATTTCTGTTATATCAGCATCCGCAAGATTATTGTTTTGAATTCCTAAAAGATTTTCAATAATGAGTCCCGATGCCCCCTTTTTCATTTTATCTCTTTCTATATGTAATTTGGATTTGATTTGTCCGATGGTTTTCCCCTTCGAATTTTTAATAATTTCAAAAAAGGGAGCCATCACTTCTATTACTTTACTACTAATCATAAGTTTTTTAAATATGGTTGGTAATTAATAATTCAGTCAATAGACCTCTTTTTTTATGATTGGCGTTGATGCTTCGTTTGGCATTTACTCTTTGGATTGAAAATTCAGCATAAAGGTCATCAAAAAAATTATCTTCTGCATTTTTTCCTTTTACATCCGAATTGCTCAAAATCCAAGTATGGTTTAAAGCATCTAATCTATTGCAAAAATCTCTCAAACGAATTTGTTCATCATCATTAAATTCGTCTTTTGCATACGAATTGAAACTCGAAGTTTCACTAAGCGGTTTATAGGGAGGATCGAAATAAAACAACGACTTTTCATCTGCATAAGATAGTGTTTGCTCAAAATCGCCACATAAAATTTCTACTTTCTGCAAAGCCTCACTTACCGCCAAAAGATTTTCTGTATCACAAATGGTTGGCTTTTTGTAGCTTCCCATCGGTACATTAAATTCATTTTTCCTATTGACACGATACAAGCCATTGAAACAAGTTCGGTTTAAGAAAATAAACAATGCCGATTGGCTTGTTCTTTCTTCCTTTCGAGTATTGTACAAAGCTCTTTTGTCGTAATAATATTGTTTTTTCTTGTCGTCGTTTCCGTCTAAATCGTGGTATTCATTTTGCAAAATTTCAAGAATAGAAATGAGTTCTTTGGGATTCGAAGCAATGGTTTTATAAGTATTGATAAGGTCTTGGTTAATATCGTTGATTACCGCCTTTTTCAAATTTGGAAAATTGTTCAACATCCAAAACAAAACCGCTCCGCTCCCTACAAAAGGTTCGATATAGGTAAAATTACCTTGCACAAGTTTTGAAGGTAAATTTCTTTCTATCTCCGAAATCAGTTGCGTTTTTCCTCCTGCCCATTTGAGAAAGGGTTTGGCTGTACTTTTGTTATTAGTAAAAACTCCCAAATCTTCTATTTCGGATTTAGTTTTATCAACTAATACCCATCCTATCGAATTTGTTCCTATGTCCAGTAATATATTTTTCATTCTTAGAAAAAGTGTGAATTAAATATTCTTGTGTTGCTTTATAGCTGTATATAAAAGAAAGACGATGAAATTCATCGTCTTTCCCAATATTATTAAAACATATCGTTTTCCTTGAGTTTTTCGGTGTTTTCGGCAAGTTGTAGCTCGTCGATAAGGCGTTGTACATCGCCGTTCATTACATTCTGTAAATCGTAGAGTGTCAGCCCGATGCGGTGGTCAGTTACACGCCCTTGCGGATAGTTATACGTACGGATTTTGGCACTTCTGTCCCCACTGGAAACCATACTTTTACGTCTGGCTGAATCTTCCTCCATTTTTTTTGCCAATTCCATTTCGTACAAACGCGAACGCAACACTTTCAAGGCTTTATCCAAGTTTTTATGCTGTGATTTTTCGTCTTGGCAACGTACTTCAATCCCTGTGGGAATGTGCTGCAACTGAATGGCGGAATAGGTAGTGTTCACCGACTGTCCTCCGGGTCCTGTTGAGGTAGTTCTGATGATTTTAACATCTGCCATATCCAATTCCACATCAAATTCTTCTGCCTCGGGGAGTACCATAACCGTTGCGGCTGAGGTATGTACGCGTCCTTGTGTTTCAGTTTGCGGAACGCGTTGCACACGATGCACACCGGCTTCAAATTTGAGCGTTCCGTACACGTTGTCGCCCGTAACTTCGAAAATAATTTCTTTATATCCACCCGAAGTTCCTTCATTGAAGTCCATCACCGATGTACTCCAACCCTTTGATTGACAATATTTAGTGTACATTCGATATAAGTCTCCTGCGAAGATTGAAGCCTCGTCGCCTCCCGTTCCCGCACGGATTTCCATCACGGCATTTTTGGCATCTTCAGGGTCTTTAGGGATAAGCATAAAGCGAATTTCCTCCTCCAACTGCGGAAGTTTTTCTTTGGCTTCGTCCAATTGCATTTTTGCCATTTCCACCATTTCGGGGTCGGTTTCATTGGCGATAATGTCCTCGGCTTCGCTAATGTTTGAAGTTACTAAAATGTATTCTTCTCTTTTATCGATAAGTTCTTTAAGTTCCTTGTATTCTTTGTTAAGCTGAATGTAACGTTTTTGGTCGGAAATAACATCGGGTTGGATAATCAAATCCGAAATTTCGTCAAAACGTTGTTTTACAATGTTTAATCTGTCAAGCATTTTTTTGAAATTGAATTTTTTCGTTGAAAATTGGTTGCAAAAATAGTAAAAATGACGTTTAAAATCAATTCTTTAATAATTTTTAATTTATTCGACTTGTTGAAGTTTTGAATAAGTGAAAATTTTTATTAAGCTAACAATTTCATTTCTCATAAAAAACTAATAATCAATAAATTATTGAATAAATATTAAAAAAAGCTGCCTAATATAGGCAGCTTCTACAGTTTGTTTATATGTTATAAAAGCAATTATTTGCTATTTTTTGAAAGAGGTAACTTCGATTGTCCATTCAGCAAAATTACCATTATTAGCTTCTACTCGATATTTATCGGGTTTTGACCAATCAGCAGGAACTCCCAATTCAGGAGCATCACCAATTGGATAAATTTTCGTTGTAGTGGAAATACTGACAACAGACAAATCTTTCAACCATACTTTAGCTCTTTCACTGAGAAAATATTAATATCCTTTTGCTTTTTGAGCATCTTTGAGTTTAGGATTTCTGTCAATTGCAGAAATCGGATAAGGCATACGCATAAATTTATCTTCCCAACGACGTTTCTGAGCTAACTCACCGTGAATACTGTAAATATCTTTCATTACTTGAGATGAAATTCCCCAACGACGGATATCGTTCCAACGATGTCCTTCGCAAGCTAACTCAATTCGGCGTTCATTACGAATAACCTCACGCATTTCCTCTTTTGAAAGTCCTGCGGCTACATCGGGCATTCCCACACGTTCTCTGATCTTATGCAAAGCTTCATAGACCGTAGCGTCAGCACCAGCTACTTCGTTTTGAGCTTCTGCATACATTAGTAAAACCTCAGCATAACGAATAAGTGGAAAATCATTCACTTTTCTGTATATATCCTCCCCATTAGGATCAACCATTTTACGATAGTTATATCCTGTTTTAGAAGTATTACTAGCCTTACCGTTATTCTGCCAAACGAAAGTATCATCTCCTAAATTAGCCTTCCAAATGGCACCAGGGTACAGAATTGTTGCATACAAACGAGTATCACGATTTTTGAATTCATCTAAATACTCAGGCTTGTACTTACCATCATTGTAATTGGCTTTACGTTGTTCTGCTGATGGAGGCGTAAAAGTAGTTCCATCTGACTTCCAATAAGCATTTACCAAATCTACGGTAGGAGTTATTGAACTCCAACCTCCCCCAGCATTACTTGACAATAAGTACAAACTTATATAGTTGAAACTATCCTCTATAAACTCTTGATTAAAAATAACCTCAACATTACCCTTATTTTCGTCCCAAAACAATTTTTCATAACTACGGAGACCGCTATAAAATTTTTGTTTATGTTCGTCGTTTGTAAAATCTATAAATTTAGAATAATCGTCTTGTTCACTACCTAAATCTGACTTTATTTTAAACAAATCATATCCCATACCCATAATGGCTTGAGTTGCTTCTACAACCTGAGGATACTGACCGTAAAATAAATGCACACGGGCTTTTACTGCATAGGCAGCTGCTTGACCCAAACGACTTTTCACAGAAGGGTTCGTTGGCAAGTCAGGAATACTCTGTTCTAACTCACTTATAACAAAGTTAATGACTTCTTTCTCTGAAGTAGGTGCTATTTGTCCTTCTTCCGTTTCGGTAATATATGTTTTAATTAAAGGAACATCACCAAATCGAGACGCCAAATTGAAATAAAACCAAGCTCTAAGAGTGCGAACTTCGGCTTTAGTTTGCTTTTTCAAAGTTTCTGAGATAGGGGCTTTATCAACATTTTCTAAAAAATAGTTAAAACGACGAAGACCTACAAAACCATAACCAAAATCCTCATTATCAGTAATATCTCCTGCAGAAATTACAGTAGCTTTACTTTCCCAAGGATATTGACAGTAACTATTATCGGCATATCCATCTAGATATGCGTTATATACACTGGCAGGAATATGTGCATAACATCCCATCAAAGCTCGAGTAACATCATTTTCTGTTTTCCAGAAACTGTCTGAAAAAATTTTATCTTGAGGTTCTCTATCCAAATCACATCCTACAAAAAGTAGGGCTATAAAAAATGGTATTATATATTTCGTTTTCATACAGTTATTTTTTTTAAAATGATACGTTTACTCCAAAAGTAATATTTTTCATATTAGGATATGTTCCTCTGGCAGAAGGAGCCTCAGGATCAAAATCTTTCATACGTTTATCGGCTCTGAATGTTAATAAGTTTGTTCCTGAAAGGTAAAATCTTACCTTTTGGCATCCCATATACTTACTAACGTCTTGCGGCATTGTATACCCCAAAATAATGCTTTTTATGCGGAAATAATCAGCATCATATAACCAAAAAGAAGAGGCTATGGAATTGTGTGCATTAGCTGATGTTATCAACAATCGAGGATAATTTGCGTTAGGATCAGGATTTTGCGGTGTCCAACGACCTAAGTGATATTCTTTAGCACCAGCCCCATTGAAGAATGCTTGTGATGCCTCACCTGACAAATAAACCATTACATCTCTTACACCTTGTCCTTGTACGGAAAGATCAAAACCTTTGTACGAAACATCAAAACCTAAGCCATACGTAAAGTAAGGAACATCATTCCCTAAAATAGTACGGTCATTGGCATCTAATTTGGCATTCCCGTCAACATCAGCATATTTAATATCTCCGGCAGCGGTATTGGCACTTTGTTTCACGTGATTTTTAACTTCTTCCGCGTCTTTGAACAGTCCAAGAGCCTTATAACCAAAGAAAGAACCAATAGCTTCCCCTTCTTTCAAAATAAAGTTACCATCTATTTGATTGTCCTGTCCGTTCAAGTCCACAACCTTGTTCCAAATTTTAGATACATTAGCAGAAATACCATATTTGAAATCTCCCACTTCTCCCTTATAGGAAACAAGAGCTTCAACACCTTTATTTGAAACCTTTCCAGCATTTTTAGCTGCTCTTTCGTCATAATTCCTATTAGTAACCAATCCTAATTCATAAGGTTGTGGCATTTTCAATAAGATGTTTGATGTTAACTTATCAAAAACGTCTAACTGAACATTTAATGAGTTTTTGAAAAATGAAGCATCAATCCCTAAATTAGTCATTGTAACAGTTTCCCAAGTTAAATTTTTATTAACTTGGATTGAAGGCCAAGCCCCATCAGCTTTGACACCATCAATAATATACGCAGACCCAACCCCAAGGGCATCATAATAGTCGTAATAGCCAACGTTGTCCACATTTCCTAATTTACCCCACGAAGCACGTAATTTTAAGTCGGAAAGCCATTCAATATTTTTCATAAACTCTTCCTGGCTGATACGATACGCTGCAGAAAACGAAGGGAAAACGCCTAATCTATTATCTTTGGGAAATTGTGACGATTGGTCAGCACGTACGTTAGCCTCAAATAAATATTTTCCATCATAATTATACTTGAATCTACCGAAATAAGACAGAAACACTCGTTCTTGTATGGAACCATCATTACCTAAATTCTCAGCCTTTCCAGAACCTGCATTTATTGAGTTTAAAGTATTATTAGGAAAATCTTTTCTTGAAGCACGAAGCCACTCGTACTTATAATCCTCGTACTGTGTTCCTGCCATCAACGAGAAGTTATTATTTTCAACTGAAAAATCATAATTAGCATATACTTGAGAAATAAGATTTTGCACGTGTTCCCAAGTCTTAGTCATTTTATTAACAGTTTGCCCATCTGTACCTTTTAAAGGTTTTTTGGAAATAAAACCTGTAAGTTGCTCTACTTTGTTCTCAAAATCAGTTTCTCTTTTATCAACTGTTCTATACGAAAGTTGCCCGGTTACACTTAGCCCTTTCAGCGGTTTCCAGACTCCATTTAATGAACCATTAAAACGTGTTGTAACATAATTATGCCTTCCATATTCCGCAATTTTTCGAAGTGGGTTATTCTCTGCCAGAACTGTACTTTGGTTACCACCAGTTACGGTTCCCCAACTACCGTCAGTGTGACGTGCCACAGTTAATGGTGTCATTCGGTCTAAGTCGGTAATTGAGAAATTTCCATCTCGTTTATAGTCATCACGAACATATGAAATATTCGTTCCCAAAGTAAATTTATCCGTAAAATCACGCTCGGTATTGGCTCTGAAGCTGTATCTGTCTAACAAACGTCCTTTCACCACGGATTCTTGCTCATAGAATGTTCCGCTGACGAAATAACGTGTTTTTCCTCCTCCGGAAACACTCAAATTATGTTCTTGAATGGGAATATGTTTTCTGAAAACCAATGAATACCAATCATTATTAGGATATAAGTCGGGTGAATCCTGTGCTACGATTCTGTCCATCGCAGCTTGATTGTAAATGGCGTTTTTACCTGCGTTTATGTTAGCTTCATTTAAAAGTGTAGCATAATCGTACGCATTTAATTTTTTAGGAAGAACAGTGGGAGATTGGAAACCATAATATCCGTTGTAAGAAATACTGGCTTTTCCTTCTTTGCCTTTTTTAGTTGTTACCAAGAAAACTCCATAAGCAGCACGTGAACCATAAATAGCAGAAGCAGCAGCATCCTTTAATATACTGATACTTTCAATATCACCTGCGTAAAGACGCTGAAAATCTGCTGCACTTACTGGTACTCCATCAACCACATAGAGAGGAGCCGCTGTACCAAGATTTCCTCTACCTCTGATATTAACACTACCCATATCTCCTCCGATATCGCCCGGACGAGAAATAACAGTCACCCCTGGAGCAACCCCTTGTAATGCATTGGTTAATGACGTGGTTGCTTTTCCTTGAATAGCCTCTGCTTTAACGGTATTAACCGTTCCGGTAAGATTCGCTTTTTTCTGAGTTCCGTAACCTACTACAACTACGTCCTCCAGCTGCTGTGTATCCTCTTTTAGTAAAATATTGATTATCAGTGATTTACCCCCCCCCGCTACTTTTTTAGTTTGGGTTTGAAATCCAATAAATGAAAATTCAAGCACATCTCCTGGATTGGCTTGAATCGTATAGTTCCCGTCAAAATCGGAAACAACTCCGTGCGTAGTTCCTTTTACCAGAACATTGGCTCCTGGCAACGGACCATTAGCTTCATCGGTAATTTTACCAGTTACAGTCACTTGTGCCACCAACGAAAAGGTCGAAAAGAAGCAAACAAGTAACCAAAATAATTGTTTTGACATATTTTAATTGTTTTGAAATTAATGTCACAAAATTACGATTTTTTTTACAGCAACAAAAAAACTTGAGATAATTTTTGTTAATATTTTTACCTTTTCGAAATAATTTATTTCTACCAGTTCCGATAATTTTCTTTTAAAAATTAAAAAATGATTTTATTGAATAAATTAAGAAATAGAATAACTCCTTATAAAACACCAATTTTCCAAAAAACGAAATTAAAATTCTATAAATAATCCAGAGAGAAACATCACATAAAGTTATTTCGATGACAGAAAAATTACTTGAAGAAATTGGAATTTTCTGTCAAAAAATCGAAGAGAGAGTCAGAGAGAAACTATATTCTTTTTAAGAATTTCCAAAAAAATAGTTCGTGGGATTTCCTCCGCACCAAGTTTTTCCAAATATTCACTATAAACTTGGCAGTCCACTAATTTTATTTCGGGATAATGCTGCAAAAAAGTAATAAAACCGTACTGTGAAGCATTATTTTTCTTGCTAAACATACTCTCTCCGCAGAAAATATTCCCCATTTTGATTCCATAAAGCCCGCCAACAAGCTCGTTTTCTTCCCAAACTTCTACCGAAAAAGCATATCCCATTCGGTGTAATTCGCAATAAGCCGAAATAATTTCAGGGTGAATCCACGTACCTTCTTGGTCTTTACGCTCAATAGAAGCACAATTCAGAATCACCTCTTCAAAACACTCATTATAAGTTACTTGATAAATATTTTTCCGAAGTAATTTACCTATATTTTTAGAAATATGTAATTTTTCAGAAAAAAGCACAAATCTGGGATTGGGCGACCACCACAAAACAGGCTCTTCCTCATTGTACCAAGGAAAAATCCCTTTTCGATAAGCCTCAAGCAAACGTTTTGACGTTAAGTCATAACCATAAGCAACAATTCCTTCTTCCGAAGCAGTTTCGGGAGAAGGAAAAGGTATATTTTCTTCTAAAAAAATCAACTTTTAGAAAGGTAAATCGTCAAAATCTTCCGTATTCGTATGTGTAGTTTCAAAACCTCCTTGTGGTGGCATTGGCGGTGGAGTTACCTGATTTGGAAAAGACGGATTTCCTCCGTAAGTCTGTTGTTGATACGGTTGCTGGTATTGCTGATTCGGATAAGGTTGTTGGTATTGTTGCTGTTGGTAGGCTTGTTGTGCCATTTCCATATTTTCAATACGCCAGCCTTGCAATGAATTGAAATACTTAGCTTCTCCTTGAGGGTTAATCCACTCTCTACCACGTACATTGAAACTTATTTTCACCAACTGACCTACACGAAAAGCATCCAACAAAGCACACTTTTCTTGCGTAAATTCAAAGATAACGTGCTGAGGATATTGCTCTTCTGTGGTAATCACCACTTCACGCTTTTGAAAACCATTCGTCCCGAAGGTTTGAGTATTGGATATTAATTTTATACGTCCTTGTAGTTCCATTTTTCTCGTTTTTAATCTGAATTTTACAAAAATACAATTTTATTGTTTAATTATTCCAAACAGAAGGAAAAAACTTTCTCTTTTGTATGTAATTCACTTAAAATCAACAATTAATTTAGATACAAATTTTAGTTATTGATTGGTTCGGCATACAAATCATAATCTGCTGCATCTGTGATTTTTACCATCAAAAATTCTCCTGTTTTAACATAATGCTTTTTAGCATCGATAAGTACTTCATTATCAACATCTGGAGAATCATATTCGGTACGACCTATGAAGTAATTTCCTTCTTTTCGGTCAATTAAACAACGGAATGTTTTTCCAACTTTTTCCTGATTTAACTCCCAGGAAATTTGGGACTGAATTTCCATAATTTCGTTGGCTCGTTGCAATTTCACCTCTTCCGGAACATCATCAACCAAATTATAAGCGTGCGTGTTTTCCTCGTGGCTGTACGTAAAGCAACCTAATCGGTCGAAACGCATTTCCTTCACAAATTCTTTCAACGTATTGAAATCCTGCTCTGTTTCACCGGGATAGCCTACAATCAAAGTAGTACGAATTGCCATTTCAGGTAGTTTTTCCCGAAAATCTTTCAATAATTTGGTTGTCTTTTCCTTGCTTGTACCACGTCGCATACTCTTCAAAATGGAATCTGAAATGTGTTGCAACGGAATATCCAAATAATTACAAATTTTAGGTTCTTCTTTCATTACCTCAATCACGTCCATCGGGAAGCCTGTCGGAAAAGCGTAATGCAATCGAATCCATTCAATGCCTTCCACCTTTACCAAAGCTCGCAACAAATCTGCTAATTTTCGTTCTTTGTAAAGGTCTAATCCGTAATATGTTAGGTCTTGTGCTATCAGAATCAATTCCTTAACTCCTTTGGCAGCAAGTTTTTCGGCTTCAGTGACCAAATCTTCAATAGGCGTGCTTCGGTGACTTCCACGCATCAGCGGAATAGCACAAAAGCTACACGGACGGTCGCAACCTTCGGCAATTTTTAGGTAAGCGTAATTTTTTGGCGTTGTGGTAAGTCGCTCACCTATAAGCTCGTGTTTGTAATCTGCTCCAAGAACTTTCAACAATGCTGGAAGTTCGGTTGTTCCGAAATATTGGTCAACATCAGGAATTTCCTTTTCCAAATCAGGCTTATAACGTTCGCTCAAACAGCCCATTACGTACACTTTATCAACAAGCCCTTCTTCCTTTCGTTGTACATAATCCAAAATGGTATTTATGCTTTCTTCTTTGGCGTTATTGATAAAACCGCACGTATTGATAACCACAATGTTACCTTCTTTTTCGTGAACAACTTGCTTTCCTCCTGCCTTTAATTGTCCCATCAAAACCTCGCTATCATATACGTTTTTGGAGCATCCCAAAGTCACGACATTGATAACATTTTTCTTTATTGATTTGGTTCTCATTTCTTAAAAACTGATTTTTCAGGGGGCAAAGATATTTATTTTTAAAATTGTTCTCTTATTTTCTAAATTTAGAACGAATATAAATTATCTTTAAATCTTTCCAAAACGAGCAACCGTATTGAGTTTTCCGACCAAATTTCTGGCAACTGTGTTTGTATATTCTTTTTTACGATATTTCGTAATTGGTTGAATACCAATAATACTATTTGTTATAAATAACTCATCTGCCTTTTGAAGTTCAAAAGGCGATATTGAAGTTTCAATCACCTCAAAATCAGAAGTTTTTTTGAGTATATTTAGTAATATCTTGCGTGTAATTCCATTTAAGCAACCATCGGTAAGCAAAGGAGTTTTTAGCGTATTCCCTTCTACTACAAACAGATTTCCGTTCAAAGCCCCGACAACGTTTTTATTGGAATTCAGAAGGATGCAATTCTGATAATCATTCTCTTTGGCAAAAACACTCCCTACAACATTTATCAAACGATTGGTGTGCTTCACATTTGCCAGCAAATCGGGTTGCACGTAAAAATCTTTGAAAAGCTCCACTTCGTAAGGATTCTCATTTATTTCAAAAAAGTAAGAATCAAGCTTTTGCGTTTCAATAAGATAATCCACCTCATTGGTTTGAGGCGTGTACAGACCTCCCATTTTTCGTGAAATTGTTATCCGCACCCGAACGGAAGAGTTTTCCAAATCATTGGTTTTTATAGTTTTAACAATTTCTTCTTCTAAAAATTCTAACGTAAATGACATCGGAATTTCCATACGAAGAATACGCATTGCCGCCATCAAACGAAGATAGTGTTCTTCCCAGAAAAGAAGTTTTTGGTTGGTATATTTTAAAGTATCGAAAACGGCATCACCGTACTTAAATGCCCTACTTTCAATAGGTAAAAAAGCTTCATCAGAGGCTAAAATTGCCCCATTATAATTTATTTTCATTTACTTTTATCTTAGTTTTAAACTGAACCTAACACGTGTTTTAGTTCTGCTACTTGATTCTCCCACAGCATTTTAGATTCTTCCAAATCTTCAGGAGTTGCAAAATCGATAATTACTAATGATACATCATCGGTAATTTCATCAACGACGATTTTCATTTCAAAGTAAGTATCATTTCCGCTATTCAACCACCTGAATTTTATTGATTCATCTAATTTCTTTCGGAGTAATTTTGCTTTTTCTTCAGCATCACTCCAAATAAAAGTATAAATTTCTCCCCTTGTATTCACATTATCAGCGTACCACTCCGACAAACCCGATGGAGATGATATATATTGATATAACATTTGAGGAGATGCGTGAATCGCAAATTCCAACTCGTACTTTACTTTGTTTTGCATTATTCCGTTAGGTAAAATTTGAAAGGTGGCAAGGTATGATTTAAAAATCAAATAACCAAATTTTTTTGTGTTTTGGCAAGTCGGGAAATTCAATACAAAACCTTAAAAATGGTTTTTCTTCTGAAAGTAACAGAAATTAAAAACGAAAGAAAAAGCAAGTAAATGAAATTTATTTCCATATCAAAAAAGAAATTAATCTTATAATTACCAATAGTTTATCAAACCACACACATTCAATTTTGCCAAATTCGTGCAAATATCCTTTCAAAAAAAATTCAAAAAAATAGAAAATACAAAACTTAATTATATCTTTGTATTCACTTATCACGAATAACGTTTTTACTATGGACAAATATTCTTTTTTGAACGCTGCCAGTACGGCATTTTTTGGGGATTTATACGAAAAATATCTCGAAAACCCTGATTCGGTTGAAGCAAGTTGGAGAGCCTTTTTTCAGGGCTTCGATTTTGCACAAGAAAATTACGGCACGTCATATGACGACACGGTTCAGGTAATGGCTCAAAAGGTTGATTCGGGCGGAAATGTGGCTTCTGAACAACTGCAAAAAGAATTCAAAGTACTGAACTTGATTAACAGCTATCGCACTTATGGTCATCTGTTTACCAGAATCAATCCGATTCGCGAACGTGAAGCATACTTGCCGAATTTAAACATCGAAAATTACGGACTTTCCAACTCCGATTTGGAAACTGTGTTTGATTCTGCCAAAGAAATCGGGTTGCAGCCCACTTCTCTGCGAAACATTATCAACACACTGAAAAGCATTTACTGCAATTCCGTAGGCATTGAATACACGTACATTCGAGAGGCGGAAGTTCGGCAATGGATTGAGAACAGACTGCACAAAAATGCCAACAAACCGCAATTCTCAAAAGAAGAAAAAATCCAAATTCTGAAAAAACTGAACGAAGCCACTTCATTCGAGAATTTTCTGCACACAAAATACGTAGGGCAAAAGCGTTTTTCGCTCGAAGGAAACGATGCTCTGGTAGCAGGTTTGGATTTTGTAGTGGAAAAAGCCGCTGAAAAGGGCGTAGAACACTTGGTTTTGGGAATGGCTCACCGAGGTCGGCTGAACGTTTTGGCAAATATCTTCAACAAAAATCCGCAAGATATTTTCTCTGAGTTTGACGGAAAAGACTATGAAATGGAAGACAATTTTGATGGCGATGTTAAGTATCACTTAGGAATTGCTTCCGAGAGAGTTACCCAATCAGGCAAGAAAATAAGCCTGAATTTGGCTCCCAATCCTTCACATCTGGAAACCGTTGGGGCTGTCATCGAAGGGATTACCCGTGCTAAGCAAGACAAATACTATCCTAACGACATCAAAAAGGCTTTACCGATTGCCATTCACGGTGATGCGGCAGTTTCAGGGCAAGGTGTCGTATATGAAATCACACAAATGTGCCAGCTCAACGGATTTAAGACAGGCGGGACTCTTCATATTGTGGTTAATAACCAAGTTGGGTTTACCACTAACTATACCGATTCACGCTCGTCCATATATTGCACTGACATTGCCAAAGTAAACTCTTCGCCTGTGCTACACGTCAATTCAGATGACGCAGAGGCGGTAGTACACGCCTTCCTTCTGGCATTGGATTTCCGTCAAGAGTTTGGAAGAGACATATTTATCGACCTGTTGGGCTATCGTAAGTACGGACATAACGAAGGAGACGAACCTCGTTTTACACAACCCGTACTTTATAAGGCTATCGGCAAACACGATAACCCAAGAAATATTTATGCTCAGAAATTAATCGCAGAAGGCATCGTTCAGCAGGAATTTGTTACCCAACTTGAAAATGATTACAAGGCATTACTGGACAAAGATTTGGAAACTTCGCGAAAAGAAGAACTAACCATCATCAAACCTTTTATGCAAGAGGTCTGGAAAGGCTTTGAAATCGCATCACGTGCCAAAATGCTTGAAAAAGTGGACACTTCTTTCAACAAAAAAGACTTAACTGAAATCGCTAAAATCATCACCGAGCTACCTTCCGACAAAAAATTCATCAGCAAAATCAAAAAAATCATCGCCGACCGCAAAGAAGGTTTCTTTGATAAGGATAGTATCGACTGGGGTAGCGCTGAACACTTGGCGTTTGCTACCCTTCTTTCCGAAGGTTTTGACGTTCGGCTAACGGGGCAGGACGTTCAGCGAGGAACGTTCTCACATCGGCACGCTGTGGTAAAAACCGAAGATACGGAAGAGGAAATAACGCCGCTTGCCGCCCTAAAACAGCACGAAAAGTTCTCAAAAGGAAACTTTTATGTCTATAATTCCTTGCTTTCAGAGTATGCTGTGTTAGGTTACGAGTATGGTTACGCAATGGCAAGCCCCAATACGCTAACCATTTGGGAAGCTCAGTTCGGAGATTTCTCAAACGGGGCTCAAATTATGCTTGATCAGTACGTTTCTTGCGGGGAAGACAAATGGAAAACCCAAGATGGCGTAGTAATTTTGCTTCCTCACGGATATGAAGGGCAAGGTTCGGAACACTCTTCGGCACGTATCGAACGATATTTGCAATTATGCTCGGACAAAAATATGTATGTAGCAAATTGTACCACTCCGGCGAACTTCTTCCATTTATTAAGAAGACAGATGAAGACAAACTTCCGCAAGCCGCTCGTAGTTTTCACACCGAAGAGCTTACTTCGCCACCCGCAAGTGGCATCTACCGTTGATGATTTGGCAAATGGGCATTTCCAAGAAGTTATTGACGACCCAAATGCCGATGCTTCAAAAGTGAAAACGCTGGTTTTCTGTTCAGGACGCTTCTATTACGACCTTTATGCCGAACGTGAGAAATTAGGACGCGATGATGTCGCCTTTGTTCGCATTGAGCAGTTATTCCCGCTTCCTGTTGAGCAAATCAAAGCCGTTGTAAGCAAATACAAAAACGCAGATGACTTTGTTTGGGCACAAGAAGAGCCTAAAAATATGGGAGCTTACGGATATATGTTGATGTTCTTCGACTTTGTCAGCTGGCGTTTGGCATCGAATACGGTGTATTCGGCTCCTGCTTCGGGAAGTTACACACGCGACCGCAAACGTCACGCAGAGGCTATCGCAATGGTCTTTGACCGCAACACCGATGCGAAAAAGAATATATAATATATGGTGTACTTTGCCAAAGCTTTCGTAGCTTTGGCAAAGTTTTCGTCATACAAATAACTTAAAATGAAATAATATACGTAATTTTGCTGTTGTATTACCTTAATAAAGGTATTTGTTACCCTAAACGAAGTATCTGCCACCCTGAGCGAAGCACCTGTCACCCTGAGCGAAGTCGAAGGGAAGAAACAAAAAAGGTCTCAACTCCGTTCAGCCTGACAAATAGCCCATTAAAAGAATAGACATTCAGCAGAATAATATTAAAATAAACAAAAATTTTTATATTACACCATTATGAAAAAACTCTTTACCGTGATAATCGCTTTGTTTACCGTAGCTATATCAGCTCAAATCAAGGATATTGATGCGAATGCCATTCCAAAGCAAATGAGAATCAGATGTGGCAATACAAACACCACACCTCCGTTAATGGTAATAAATGATATAGCAATTAAAGACAAAAAAGTAGGAAACCTTATCCTACACACCATTGACTCTGAAAAAATTGTAGGCATTCATATATTAAAAGGAGAAGAAGCTATCGAAGCATATGGAGAAGATGCCAAAGAGGGCGTAATAAAATTCCATTTAAAGAAAAATAAGAAGAATGTAGCCAAACCTTCTTCTACAAAAGAAAAAATCAATTCTTCAAATGAAGTAATATATTTCGCCGATAACGAAACTGATAAGGCAAAAGAGTTTTTAAAATTGATGGAACAGAACTCTGATAAAATTAGCAAGTTAAGATTTCTGAAAGGAGAAAAAGCCATTAAGAAATATGGCGAAGAAGCCAAGAATGGAGTGATATTAGTAAACCTAATACAATAAAAGAATTAACAACCAATGGCTTTTAAAAAGATTGTTTATTTTTAATAGCCGGAAAAACAGGACAGAAAAAACAAATATATAGCAATAAAAATGTATGCAATCCTTTTTGATATCGAACCTTCCGTAGCAGAGCAGAATTGTGGCGTGCCATACAACCAAGTAAGCGACAAAATAACGGAATTACTGCAAGGCTATGACTTTGTTCAGGAACAAGAAGGCGTATATTTTTCAAAGACAGCCTCAAAACAGGAAACTATCAACGCAATAGAAGCACTTTCTCAAAAAGATTGGTTTTTATTGTCCGTTAAAAAGGTACAAACATTCAAAATAGAAAATTGGAACGACTTCACTCCGCAAATTGATAAAAAAATGCAGGAAGTAGTTTTCCAAATATCAAGATAACAAAAAACACGTTCTTTTTATTATTTTTTATCTCAGGGATTGATTGCTTCACGTCAGGCATCGGTTACTACACATCAGAAATTGATTGCTTCTGACAAGGAATAGCTTGCTACACATCAGAAATTGATTGCTTCTGACAAGGAATAGCTTGCTACACATCAGAAATTGATTGCTTCTGACAAGAAACAGCTTGCTTCATATCAGAAACTAACTACTTATGATAGAAAATTGATTACTTTATATCAGAAAATGCTTACCAAAGATAGTTTTTTAGATGACAAAGTATAAAAATTCTATCCCATAGGTAAGAAAAAAAATTCTGATAGAAAGTAAAAAACACCAAAGATGAAGATATCACACCCCGAGTTACGAAATCAGTATAGGAAAATAGGAATACATAATTGTATTCTTTCGATAATTAAAAATTAAATAGGAACTAAAAAAGAAACAAAATGGCAAAATCAAGCAGACCTAAGGTAAGTTATGCCGAACTTGTAGCAAAAGCTCAGGTAATGGTAGCGGGATTAAAAAATAATCCCCAAGAAGTACAGAAAAGAGGAATTGATTCCGAATTTACTACGCTACTTGAAAAGCAATGTGAGGAAGCAATTGCCCTTAATAACGAACAAGAACGCCTCAAAGCGGAACTCAAAGCCAAAACAGAGGAATTTGTTCAGAAACTCAGTGCAATTCACGAGCAAATGAGGGAAGCTAATGCGGTAGTAAAGTTAGCAATACCGCAAGCAAAGTGGAGAGAGTTCGGCATTGAGACTTCAAGATAAATAATAACGAATTATAATAAATAAAAACTCATACTTAAAACTAATAATGCTATGTTAGAAATGAAAGTTCCCTCACCAGGGGAGTCGATAACGGAAGTGGAAATCGCTCGTTGGTTGGTAAAAACAGGAGATTACGTAGAAAAAGACCAAGCCATCGCCGAAGTAGATTCAGATAAGGCAACACTTGAACTTCCTGCCGAAGCCAGTGGCGTAATTACCTTACAAGCTGAGGAAGGAGACGCTGTAAAAGTAGGACAAGTGGTATGTTTAATCGATACATCAGCAAGCAAACCGACAGGCGTAGCAACATCAAAAACAGAAGAGATTAAAAAAGAAGAAGTTAAGAAAGAAGAACCGAAACCTACTTCGGTTGAGAAGACAACTTACGCTACCAACACACCAAGTCCGTCAGCTCGTAAAATTTTGGAAGAAAGAGAAATTCCTGTATCGATAGTAAAAGGCACAGGCAGAGATGGACGTATCACCAAATACGATGCTTTAAAGGCTTCAAAGCCATCAATGGGAACACCAACGGGCGGAAGTCGCAGCGAAACGCGTACAAAAATGTCAATGTTGCGCCGTAAGGTCGCAGAACGGTTAGTATCTGCCAAAAATGAAACAGCGATGCTCACAACTTTTAACGAAGTAGATATGACTGCGATTTATGAGCTTCGTAATCAGTACAAAGATGCCTTTAAGGAGAAACATAATGTAAATTTAGGGTTTATGTCATTCTTTACATTGGCAGTAGTTAGGGCTTTAAAGATGTATCCTGACGTAAATTCAATGATTGATGGGCAAGAAAAGGTAACGTATAACTTTTGTGATATATCGATAGCCGTTTCAGGCCCAAAAGGATTGATGGTTCCGGTGATTCGCAACGCTGAAAATTTATCATTTCGCGGTGTGGAAGCAGAAGTGAAGCGTTTGGCGTTACGTGCTCGCGATGGTCAGATTACCGTTGACGAAATGACGGGAGGAACTTTCACTATCACAAATGGAGGTGTCTTCGGTTCGATGCTCTCTACGCCTATTATCAATCCACCACAGTCAGGTATTTTAGGAATGCACAATGTTGTAGAACGAGCTGTGGTTAAAAACGGACAGATAGTCGTAGCTCCGGTGATGTACGTTGCACTTTCGTATGACCATCGCATCATTGACGGACGCGAATCCGTAGGTTTCTTAGTAGCTGTAAAAGAAGCGCTTGAAAATCCCGTAGAAATCTTAATGAACGGAAATGCAAAAGCAGCTTTAGAGCTATAATCCGAACGCTTATAACACAATATATAAAAAAGGAGCAAAGAAAACAAAGATGATTCACATCTTGATTCTTTGCTCCCTTCTATTTCAAAACCTTTTTGTTTTAATCATTATAAAGAGTTGTTTTTCAAACATTTTGTAAAGCTATATTATTTACATACTTTTGCGGAATTAAAATAAGCTTGCATTTGAATCTTCAAAATATTTTATAATTACGTAACAATGAAACTAAAAACTATTTTAAATCTGGTACTTATCCTATTTGTAATTTCCTTTTTTGTAACTCCTTTGGGATATGAAAGTAAAATAATCTTGCAAAGAATATTTGCCAGCTCTGCGGAAATTCCTCCTGAAAATGAACAATATAAAATTGACTTTGATTGGAAATTAAAAGACAGAGATAACAAAGAATTTAACTTTTCACAATCAGAAGGAAAAAAACCTTCTTTTGTTTATTTTTGGTCGTCTTGGAGAGTTACCAGCGTTGCCGACCTATCAGGAATACAAAAACTTTATAATGATTACAAAGAAAAAGTTGATTTTTACATCATTACCAATGAGTTACCTGCTCCCGTTGAAGAATTGATGGCTAAAAGAGGATACGATTTTAAAGTAACTTATTTAATCATAGGAGAAAAAATGCCTTTTGACTCAGAAAAAATACCTTCGGGATATATCATTGATAAACAAGGACTTGTTAGAGCAAAAAGCGACAGAATTGCTAAGTGGAATAGTGATGAAATTCGCAATTTGTTGGATTCCATTTCAAAATAACTTCTATATTACTTTTTAATCCTTTACGGAAAACAATAATAAGAAAAACTTATACCAAAATACATATAATTTGATTATGTACATATTGGTATTTGAATTATATGTACTATTTTTGTCGCCAAAAACTGACATATATCATATATTTACTTTTTTCAAAAAGTAATCAAAACATAAAACACAATGATTCAAGTATCTGAACAAGCAAAAAAGAAACTGATTTCCTTAATGGAAGAAGAAGGTTTTGACCCTGCTACCGATTTTGTTCGAGTGGGCGTGAAAAGTGGCGGATGTAGCGGACTTTCATACGAACTCAAATTCGATAAAACCACCGATGATAACGATAAAATATTTGAAGACAACGCAATACGAATCGCTGTGAATAAAAAAAGTTTTCTCTATTTAGTAGGAACTATTTTGGAATATTCAGGCGGACTAAACGGCAAAGGTTTTGTATTCAACAATCCGAACGCTAACCGAACTTGCGGTTGCGGAGAGAGTTTTTCGTTGTAAGTATTCAAGGTTCAAAGTTTGAGGTTCAAAGTTTGGAGTTTTGTCCGAAACTTTACGCATCCAATCCTAAAAACGCAATATGGCTACAATAAAAAAATTTGAAGACTTAGAGATTTGGCAATTAGCAAGAATACTTAGCAATGATATTTATCAAATTATTGAAAATTCGGCACTTAAAAATAATTTTCGTTTAAGTAATCAAATTGATGGTGCCTCAGGGTCAATAATGGATAATATAGCAGAAGGCTTTGAACGTAATGGCAACAAGGAATTTGTACAATTTTTATCAATAGCGAAGGCTTCTTGTGGAGAAACAAGGTCGCAATTGTATCGAATTTTAGATAGAGGATTCATTTCCGAAGAAGAATTTATCAGATTAAAAAATCAAACAGAGATTTTAAGTAAAAAAACAAATACATTTATCAATTATTTAATTAACAGCAATTTAAAAGGGATAAAATATAAATAATTTTAAGGTTACATATTCAGAGTTCCACTCTTTAAACCTTGAACTTTGAACCTCAGACCTTAAACTTAAAAACTAAAACTATGGCAAAATACACAGAAGACGATTTACGCGACGAACTGCAAACCAAAGAATATGCGTACGGTTTTTATACCGACATCGAAGCCGAAACATTCCCAAAGGGACTCAATGAGGAAATTGTAATTGCGATTTCCAAAAAGAAAAACGAGCCTGAGTGGATGACCAATTGGCGTCTCGAGGCTTTCCGCATTTGGAAAGAAATGGAAGAACCCGAGTGGGCAAATGTAAATTACGAAAAACCTGATTTCCAAGACATTTCGTATTATTCCGCACCCAAACAAAAACCGCAATACGAAAGTTTAGATGAAGTAGACCCGAAACTTTTAGAAACTTTTAACAAGTTAGGAATTTCCATCGAAGAGCAGAAACGTCTCACGGGCGTTGCTCCTGTTGCGATGGACATCGTGATGGATTCCGTTTCGGTGGCGACAACTTTCAAAAAGACGTTGGCTGAAAAGGGAATTATTTTCTGTTCCATTTCCGAAGCCATTCAAGAACACCCCGAATTGGTGCAAAAATACATCGGCTCGGTAGTACCACGAACCGACAATTTTTATGCTGCCCTGAACTCGGCGGTATTTTCCGATGGGTCGTTCTGTTATATACCAAAGGGCGTTCGTTGTCCGATGGAACTTTCAACGTATTTCCGTATCAATCAGGCAGGTACGGGACAGTTTGAGCGTACGCTCGTAATTGCCGATGAAGGTAGTTATGTGTCGTATCTTGAAGGATGTACCGCTCCGCAACGTGACGAAAACCAATTGCACGCTGCCGTAGTGGAACTCATTGCTTTGGACAATGCCGAGATAAAATACTCAACCGTACAGAACTGGTTTCCAGGCGATAAAGATGGTAAAGGAGGCGTTTTCAATTTTGTAACCAAACGCGGATTATGTGAAAAGAACGCCAAAATATCTTGGACACAGGTCGAGACAGGTTCCGCAGTAACGTGGAAATATCCTTCGTGTGTGCTGAAAGGTGATAATTCGATTGGGGAATTTTACTCCATCGCCGTAACGAATCACTTCCAACAGGCAGATACAGGAACAAAAATGATTCATTTAGGAAAAAACACCCGTTCAACCATTATTTCCAAAGGGATTTCTGCGGGACAATCGCAGAATTCTTACCGAGGCTTGGTGAAAGTAAGTCCGAATGCGGAGAATGCACGAAACTTTTCGCAGTGTGATTCGCTTTTGATGGGTAACGAGTGTGGGGCTCATACCTTTCCATATATCGAAGCAAAAAACAAGACTGCCCAAATAGAACACGAAGCAACGACTTCCAAAATTGGGGAAGACCAAATTTTCTACTGCAATCAACGGGGTATCGACACGGAAAAAGCCATCGCCCTGATTGTAAACGGTTTCAGCAAGGAGGTTTTAAACAAACTCCCGATGGAATTTGCCGTAGAAGCTCAGAAATTATTGGAAATCTCTTTGGAAGGAAGCGTCGGCTAATCCGTAGCACGGACAGGCAAGAATTTTTCTTTAAAAGAAAGATAAAAAAGCCAAGTATCAAGCTATTTTTCAAAGAAAACAACCATAACAAGGCGTTAATACAGTAGGGGTGTATTGCAATACACCCTTACATCATTTAATATAATTCGGCACGAAATATATTTCATCCGTATATCACGTGTTCCACGTAGGGGCGAAATATTTTTCGCCCGTACATTGTGATTTACAACACGAAACAAACAGTATCCGTGTAGGAACGAAATATATTTCGTCTGTATATCGCGTGTTCCACGTAGTAACGAATTACATACGACCAAACATTGAAGCATTTTTACGTAAAAAAAACAATATTTGTACAAGGAAAAAACATTTTCCATCTAAATATTATATTTTTCTATAAAGGATAACGCATTTCCTATGTGGGACGAACAATGTCCAAGATAGAACGAACAATGTCCAAGATAGGACGAACAATGTCCAAGATAGGACGAACAATGTCCAAGATGGAACGAACAATGTCCAAGATGGGATGAACAATGTCCAAGATGGGACGAGTAATGTCCAAGATGGGACGAGTAATGTCCAAGATGGGACGAGTAATATCCTTGTAGGGGCAAAATATTTTTCGCCCGTACATCGTGATTTGCAACACGGAACAAACAGCATCCGTGTAGGGACGAAATACATTTCGTCCGTATATTATGTGTCCCACGTAGGGGCGAATTGCAATTCGCTTTCATTACTGAAATATCTAAATGTGGTCATATGAGGAATATAAACCTACTACTGTTTGATGATTTTGAAACGTTGGACTTGTTTGGTCCTGTGGAGATTTTGGGTAAAGTGGAAACATTCAATCTAAAATATTTTTCCATCAATGGGGGAATTATAACAAGCAAACAGGGAACACAAATTATCACACAGAAAATAACGGAAGCCAAGCCAACAGACATTTTAGTAATCCCAGGCGGACAAGGAACAAGAAGGTTGGTTGATGATTCCATTTTTATAGAAACTCTTTTTTCATTTGCGGAAAAGGCTGCGTTTTGTCTAAGTATTTGCACAGGTAGCGTATTGCTTGCAAAAACAGGATTGCTCAATAATCGTGAAGCAACCTCCAATAAAAAGGCTTTTGATTGGGCGATGCAAATGGCTCCTGAGGTTTGCTGGAAGCGAAAAGCCCGATGGGTGGTGGATGGAAAGTTTTATACTTCGTCAGGTGTTTCCGCAGGGATTGATATGACATTGGATTTTGTAGCGAATCAATTCAGCAAGGAAAAAGCACAACAAATCGCCACGCATATTGAATATGTATGGAATTCTGACAAAGAAAGTGATATGTTTGCTTAATCAATAAAAGAGGGATAGCGTATTTTTATGTAGGGGCGAAATATATTTCGTCTACATTGTCAGTTCCCACGTAGGGGCGAATCGCAATTCGCCCGTACAATGTGATTTGCAACACAGGACAAACAACAACACAAATAAAATCTATATAAAAACAAATCATAAAAATATTATTCGTGTAAACAAATTGATTATGAACCGTATATTTTCATTATTAGCACTTACAACGTTGCTTTTTACATCCTGTACCAAAAAGGAGCATTCTGACGCCCCAAACGGTAAAGAAGTTCCTCAGTCAGAGCAAGAAACCCCAAAAGAGAATACATCTGAGGAAAGTGTTAAACCATTTTTTGCAGACCATTTGGCAGGTAAAACGGGACTTTTCCAAGAAGGTAAAAAGTTGTCAATTGCTGAAATACCCAATGCCCAACAAGAAATATGGAAAGCGTGGAAAGAAGCAAATGAAAAGTTTTCCGAACAGAAGTTAGGAGCATTAAATCCGTTAAATTCGAGAACTTCCTCCAAATGGAACATTCCTGAGAACTTGGAGAAAAATGCCGTGATGCCTTATTACTATGGTTACAAAGGAAGTAAACCACAAGAGGGATACCCGCTTTTTCTTTACTTGCACGGTTCGTCAGATAAACATCAGGAGTGGGCAGCTGGAATAGCCTTAGGGGAAGCCTTTAATGACGCTCCATCAGCTTACTTTATTCCGCAGATACCCAACACGGGGGCGTTGTATCGTTGGTGGCAAAAGGGGAAACAATTCGCTTGGGAAAAATTACTTCGCTTGGCTTTTCTCTCAGGAGATATTGATGCTAATAAAGTATATTTCTTCGGGATTTCAGAAGGAGGCTATGGCAGTCAGCGTTTGGCATCGTTCTATGCAGATTACTTGGCAGGGGTAGGACCAATGGCAGGGGGTGAGCCACTTATCAATGCTCCTGTTGAAAATTGCAGAAATATTGCTTTTTCTCTCCGAACAGGCGAGCAAGATTATATGTTTCATCGCGATTTACTTACCCGATACACCCAAGAAGCCTTTGAAAAACATCAACAAGCAGACCCTGAGGGGTTTGTTCATCACATCGAACTCATACCTCGTATGGGACACGATATAAATTACTTTCCTACCACTCCTTGGCTGAAACAGTACAAGCGAAATCCACACCCGAAAAAGGTAGTTTGGGAAGATTTTCCGATGGATGGCATCTATCGAAAAGGATTTTATAACATTGCAGTACAAGAACGTACTTCCGACCGTACACGTTACACGATGGAAATTACAGATAATACCATAAACGTCCAAGTTGATGCGGTTACCTATCAAGGTGTAGAAAAAAGTCCGCGTTGGAATTTCTTTACCAAATATGAAAAAACACACGTTCCTGCATCAAAAGGCAAATTTACACTATATTTGAACGCTCAATTAGTAGATTTAGGCAAAGAAATAACAGTTATCGTCAACGGAAAACAAGTTTTCAAAGGGATTGCACAACCCGATACGAAACATCTGATAAACAGTTGTTCAATTTTCTTTGACCCCGAAAGGCTTTTCCCTTCTGCTGTGGAAATTGCTTTTTAAGGTATGAAAATTCAGCCAAAAGCTCTAATATTGCACCAAACTAAAATATTTAAAATATCAGTATAACAACAAATTAAGTAACAAATTAAAAAATATATATAAAATGTTAGAAATAAAAAACCTACACGCCTCAGTTGAGGATAAAGAAATTTTAAAAGGAATCAATCTTACGGTAAAAGCAGGTGAGGTTCACGCCATTATGGGACCTAACGGAGCAGGAAAGTCCACGCTTTCGGCAGTGGTTTCGGGCAATGAAGCCTTTGAGGTAACCGAAGGAGACATTATTTTGGAAGGAGAAAGCATCTTGGAAGACGCTCCCGAAGAAAGAGCCCACAAAGGAATTTTTATGTCCTTTCAATATCCTGTGGAAATCCCTGGTATTTCCGTTACAAACTTCATCAAAACAGCGGTAAACGAGGCACGCAAAGCTCGCGGAGAGGAAGAAATGCCCGCCGCAGAGCTCCTTAAAAAAATCCGCGAGAAGGCCGAACTTTTGGACATCAACAAAGACTTTTTGTCCCGTTCGCTCAACGAAGGATTCTCGGGAGGAGAGAAAAAACGTAACGAAATCTTCCAAATGGCAATGCTTGAACCCAAAGTAGCCATCTTGGACGAGACCGATTCAGGGCTTGACATTGACGCACTACGCATCGTGGCAAACGGGGTAAACAAACTGAAAGGCAAAGATAATGCGGTGATTGTCATTACTCACTACCAACGTTTGTTGGATTACATCGTTCCTGATTTTGTTCACGTGCTTCACGATGGAAAAATCGTGAAATCAGGTGGAAAAGAACTCGCCTTAGAGTTGGAAGAAAAAGGATACGACTGGCTGAAATAAAAACAAACAAAATAACAAAAGGTTTAAAGTGTATGCTTTAAACCTTTTGCTTTATGTGAGCTTTTCTTCAGTTGTGAGGGTTGTTTTCCTCAGTAGAAAATCATTAAAAACAACGTATCGATATTAATATGAAACATTCGCAAATTTTAGATAAGTTAGCAGCAAAATATTTAGTGGAAACGATGGATGACGATTTAGCTCGGCTTGTTTGGTGGGCAATGACCGGTTCTTCTAACAAAACGCCACAAGAGCAATTGAAAACTATACTTCCCGAGTTTTTATTACGCTGGGATTGTACCTTGAAACCTTCCGCAGAAAAAGGCAAAAAGCACTATCGAAATAAAGCCCTTGTTGCTATGGCTACACTGCTTCACAAATATGGTTTTAGCAAGCCAAGCATTACCTCTCAGGCAATTGATGCCATTGATGCACTCAACAAAGGCGTTGTTTTGAGCGATGACTTCGAGAGGAAATCGCCACAAATTAAGGAGCTTTTACAAAGTCCGCCCGTACCATTGAAGCGACACCCCGCATTGCCTGAATCAATTACCTTTTATCGTCCGAAAGATATCATAGCAATAGAACTGGAAAACATCTTCTATATTGCTTACATTCATACGGATACAGGCATCAATCAAAGCCCGGTTGTGGAGTTTTACGAACAGACCTTTGATAAAGTTCCAACGCTTGAAGAGCTGAAAAACACACGAGCTATTGGCGAAAGATATAGTGATGGAACAACAAAAATCAGTATGTTTAGTATCAGCGGACTAAAATATTTACCCGACCCCGCAGGACAAGTCACACTAATTGCAAGTGCCATCGACACACCTCCCGATAACAGTCATCTGAAAAGCCCAATAGGACTTTACACAATGAGCACTATCTTTCAAATACAACCTATAATCAAAAGAATGTTTTCAAAATAAGATTACAAGCAGAATATTTTATCAATTTCATAGATTTACAAGTATAAATTTTCAAGAAACATAGCAAGAAAAAATCATCTTCACAATATCTTATAAATGAATGGTTTATATCTATCACAAAAAAGCTCCAATGAGATTTTTCATTAGCGAGCTATCTTGTTGAAGAATAGAGTGTTACCATTTAGGGATAGATGGGTAGGTAACGATTTAGAAATGAGCGGAGTGCATTGAGGCACATTGTTTTGAATAGCCAAAGAACGCTCACTTTTACTACTTGCAAAGGTACATATTTTCGAGGGAAAGTGAGCGTCTTTTCTTGTTTTTCTTCTTGTCAGTGAAAGAAAAAAGCAATTACAGCCGTTGCGAGCGGTTGCGATTGATGAGTTGTTTCCATTTCTGCTCGTACCAATTGGTAATGGGAAGCCCGTTGATGGTGAGGAGCGGTCGTTTCTTCTCATCCTTGATGATACAGATTTCGCTGTCCTCTTCCGTAAACTCTCTCTTGTATAATCCCGAATAGGCTTTAGCCGTTCCTCGTTGGGGAGCTTCCGTGCGATACATCTCCGCTATCCTATCATCAGAGAAGTTCATCTTTCTGAGCATCAGACGGATATTCAAAAGCTGGTAGAAGCCACTGAAGAAACGTTTTATCCAATTCCGCTCTTCCTCGTAAATCTGCACGGTTTCTTTCAATTCGGCAATAGTTCTGTCCTTTCCCTTGACCGTGTCCTGCAAGAGAACGACTTCCTTTCGGATTTCGTTTTTCTCCTTTTCCGAAAGATACTGTTGCCGTTCGGCTTCCTGTTCCAAGTCTGCAATACGCTTCTCTGCCTTGTCGAGTTCGGAGTTGCCAAAGAGGGAGTACAGCGTACCTTTCATTCGGAGCTTGCCTGCCTGCTTCTCCAGCTCCTTTATCTTGGCTGTGAGTTCCGCTTCTTGGGCTTTCTTCTCTTTCGTTGATTTGAGGATTTCCTTGTAATACTCCATAGTGGTACGGTGCTTGGCTTCCGAGCCGTGTACGCCTCGTTCCAATCCGAACCGTTGCACTCGCTTGGCATAGTCCGTCTGATACTGCTCCAGTTTCTTGGGCGTAAGCACATCATCGGCACAAAGTCGTACCTTGTTCTTCTTCGTCTTGTACTTCCGCTTCCCATTCTCGGCTTCCTCTTTGGCTTTCCTTCTTTCGCCCGTGACAATCGGAACGACCGTGGCGTGAATATGGGGCGTTTCCTCGTCTGCGTGCAGCGTGGCAGCGACCACGTTGTCCGCCCCGAAAGTGGAGCGAAGCCAATCCATCGATTCATCACACCATTCGTACAAGCGTCCTTCCTGCTCTATACGAGCCATATCCTCTGGTGAACTCGACAGGATAAAGCGCAAGGCTTTGACTTGGTTCTTTGCTACCTTTCGGTAGATACCGGCTGTGGCGATGCGATGCTCTATCGCTTCGCTACGGTTGGTCACATTTGCAGGGAATTGCACCAATTCCCTATTCAGGTGTGTGCGAGAAGGATCGACGTTACTCGGGGTATATGTCCGCGCTATATGAGCGGTATTTCCCGAGTCGTTGCTTCTCGCCTTGTCTATATGTAATACGGCGTAGCCCATTGTTTGAAGATTGATTTAGGGGTATCCAAAGGGGCGAAGTCCCTTGGCTCAGGAGGGTATTTTTAGCGATAACGGAGTGCAGCGTGAAGAAAATACCCTAATGAGCTATGGCATTTCTTGAAATGTCCGCTCCGCCCTGCTCGTCCTTCTTTCTTGTTACGTTGCATTCTGTGAATGCCTGCACGCTTTGTTTCTAAGTTTGGCTCTGCAAACTTGCTGTTCTGAGGAACTGCCGTAGCTATCGAAACAAAGCCGTTTATTCGCATACATTTTATTTCCTGCATCTTTGAATACCTGATGATAGAATAATGTTGTTTGCTCTCTTTTGCCTTATCGTCTAAGTCCTCGTTTGCGAGGTGGTATCACCTGTTTTTGCCCTGTTCTTTGGGCAACGTGGTACTCATTGAGGTCTTTGTATCGGGAATAGTGTCGGCTCATATCCTCCACGTTGATACCTGCCGATTGTAAAGAATGTAGGGCTTGTCGTCCAGCTTGGTCGTTATCGAAGAAAGCTTGAACGGAATCGATACCTTTCTCGTGGAGATAGGCAATGGCTCGTGGGAGATTGCTGACGGAGTTCAGTACAAGGCAGGGAGCAGTTTCTTTTTCTTTCATCGTGAGAAGGGAAAGGAAATCCATAAAGCCCTCAAAGATGCAGTGAGGAGCATTGTTCGCTTCTCCTGCAATCAGAGAAATATCCTTTGGAGCTATCGTTCCATTGAATGTCTTGTCGTCTCGGAGTTCATATCCTCCTGCACGATTGGCAAAGCCGATGGCAGAATACTCTCTTCCTCCTACTTCGTAGCGAATATGACGGAGATAAGGACTTGCCACGGCAAGGTCTATCCTGCGTACCTCTCGAAGATAGTTTTGCAGATACAGGGGCAACTCTTCGCTGATGAAGAGAATACGCCTTACATTACTTGGTCGCTGTTCACCTCTTATCTGTCCTGTGTGAGTTTCACGATGAAAGGAAGAGGAAGCGAGGGTTATCGCTTTCCTTTCGGCAAGATGCGCCATTGCTTCGTAGGCACTGCATCCACGCATCCGCATCACAAGGTCTATGATGCTTCCACCTTGGCTTGTCCCATAGTCGTGCCACAGATTTTTCCGAAAGTCCACTTTCAAGCTGGCGTTGTGGTCTTCTCGGTAAGGTGCGTGATAAAGGGCATAGCCGTTATAAAGCTCGGCAGGCTCGATGCCACAGGCGTGCAGGTAGTCGCCTATCGGTATCGCCTTGATGTATTGTAGGTCGTAATATTCGTTGTTCATTGCTGTTATCGTTGGATTGGAATTGTTCATATTCATAGTTCGCTCTGTTTTCTCTTTTTGGAATTTTCCTCTTTTTATCTTACTACTCTTCTACATTCAGATAAGAGATTGACAGTGAAAGAGAAAAGTGTAACACTTCATTCTGTTTTATCCTTCTACACCTCCTGTCTACACCTTTTCTCATTCATTCTTCCGTAGAAGCGTAGAAAGATGGTAGTAAGCTGTGTCGCAAGATGGAGACCTCCTGCAATCCTTTCTCTTTCATCGTATTATCGGTAGTTGTAGTAACGTAGTAAGGAGAATAGGAAAGAAAAGAGAAAGGGGTATTGCAAAGGAGTGGGTAACAACAGAGTGCTATGGCGGTTGCTCGGGGTAAACCTTACGGACGGCATAGACATATACGGGATTGCCGTTTATCCTGCGACACTCCTTTGTATAGCCAGCCTTTCGTAAGGCTTCCCCCATCCGTTTGGCGGAGAGGGATTGTCGGGTATAGCAGGAGAGGTAACCCACTATCTCCGAATTGGTCATATAGAAGCGTTTTGTTGCCGTCTCTGCCTCCGTGGGAAAGGTGAAATAGCGGAGCAACAGTTCCATCTCTGTCGTATAGACTTGGAAGGCTTCGCTGTTTCTATGCAATTCAATAATCTCTTCATCATTGAACCAATAGCGAAACCCTTCATTCAATAGGGTCTTGGCTTCACTGTAAACGTCATCCATCGGAATGCTCTTGGCTCGGTCTATATCTATTGCCAGCACTTCAAAGGGCAGGAAGCGTCTGCTTCCTGTCGGGTCGGTGAGGAAATCGTTGCCATTGACCGAAGCCACGAAACTTGCCAAGTGGGGTCGTTCCTCGATATGCTTCTCGTAGGGCATACGATACTTCACCTGCGGACAGGTAATGAGGTTCTTCAGTTCGTTCTCGTCCCGCTTGTTGAGGGCTTTGAGTTGGTCGTCAATGTTGATGATGAGGTTTTGCCCGATAAGGCTCAGCACGTCCTTTTCCTGCGGGTAAATCTTTCCCGTATAGCGGTAATCGGATAGAGCCGGTGGACAGAGCAAGTCAAGGAACGTTGTCTTGAACTTGCCCTGCTCGCCTGTCAGCACAAGGCAGGTGTGATTGCGACACTGCTTGTCGTCCATTACATTGGCGACCACTGCCACCAGCCACTTGGTGAGGTATTCTTTCCACTTCTCAGGATTGGTTACGCTCACGCAGTCGGAAAGGGCGGTGATAGCTTCCGCATTCCCTTTCGTCAGCGGTAACGCTTGGAAATAGGCTTGCACGGGATTGATGCGTGGTGAGAAATCGCTTTCGATGATGCTGTACAGATTCTCGGGCGAGGCCTGTACATCGGCTTCCTTATCTAAAGCTCGTTTAAGGGTATTGATGCGGTAGCGGTCTACGGCTGTATAATCGTCCGTTCCTCGTGGACGGTACTCGGCTCGGTGCAATACGGTATTGTACCGAAACTCGTAACGAGCCGAAAGGAACTCTTCTATTTGCGTGTTCTTGGAGAGGTTGTCCTTCTCTTCTTTTTTCATTGTTCGTATCTCTTTTATTTGCTTGATTTTGAACTTTCATCCGAAAACGGATGCTGAAACCAAGTTAAAGAGGCGAACAAGTGAAGCCAAGCCTTATGGCGTTGTTGCATCGAGGTGCTGCATATTTCTTCGGCAAAAGGAAAGGATACCTCACATTTTCTCCTCAAAAATCAGAAAAAGACAAATGGAAGAACGGGAAACGCTACCCGAATGGCTGTATCGAATTACGTGCAGATGCATGCCTTTGCCTTTTCGATGAAAGCAGAGGGAAAAGCCTAAAAGACAGGTAGGAAGATTCTCTCTAACAGAGCCACTTCATACTATATCGACGCCAGAAGTATCCACTTAGCAGGAATGGAGTAAACAGTATATGTTGGTTCGTTATTTTCGCATCGAAACAGGATTTTTCCTCTCGGAAGGAATTTGGAGAAACGGAGAGAAAAGGCAGGGAATCCCTTCTGAAAATAGATAGGTTTTACTTATACATTTGCCTGCAAATTCCTGCGATTTCCTTTGATCTCATCAGGTCAGAGAACAAGGATTTCGACTGCATACATTTGCATCAAAAAGAGGAAATAACAACAATTAAAACGATATTGATATGAGATTTACAGCCATCGACTCCTCCGCTTGGGAGGAACTGAAAAAGAGCATCGAAGAACTGGCTCTTTGTATGAGAGAGAATTTCGGCACGAAGCCCGAAGTCCCTGACCTGTTGCACAATGGGGACGTGTGCCGAATACTCAACATCAGCAAACGGACGCTCCAGCATTATCGGGATACTTCCGTATTGCCCTTCATTCAAATCGGGCATAAGTGCTACTACAAACGTGAGGATGTGGAAGCACTCCTCGAAAAGTCGAACCGAAAAATACAATGACTATGGAACACGAAATCATAAATAAAGAAACGCCCGAAATGAAACAACTCATTTCGGGCATTCAAGAAGTAAGCAAATGTATTCGGGAGATTGCCCAAACGCATCGTCCGCTGTTCGGAGGAGAAATCTATCTCACGGGGAGAGAAGTGTGCGAACGGCTTTTCGTCAGCCCCCGCACCTTGCAGGATTATCGCGACAAGGGCATTATTCCCTACACCCAAATCGCAGGGAAAATCCTCTATCGCCTCTCCGACATCAACCGATTACTGCAAGAGAATTATCGGAGATGAAACTCTTTATGACAAAATTGCTCTATATTCTTTGATTATTGTTGTCGGGTATATTATCTTTGTGGCTACAAAACGATTTCTCACATGAAGATAGAAAGAATAGGGATGCGAAACGTCGATTTTTTCGGTTCATTCATTTCCTGAAATATTCAGAACATAAGACAATTTAAATATGTGGTCAAAAACGTATTCTATTACAACGAACGAAGTTGCAAGAGAACAAATGTGGAAGCTATTTGCTGATGTCAATGGCTGGCATACATGGGATAGCGGGGTGGAATATGCCCAATTGAATGGATCGTTTGAACAAGGTAGTCACATTCTATTGAAACCTAAGGGAGGTCCGAAGATAAAGATTGTCATTTCAGAAATAATAGAGAAAAAAATGTTTATCACGGTTTCCTCTTTTCCTTTGGCAAAAATTTATCACGAGCATTTGTTTGAGGAAACCTCTGATGGGTTGAGAATTTCATATACTATCACGGTAAAAGGAGTGTTGAGTTTCTTGTGGGTGAAACTTATTGCCCAAAATCTGTTCAATTCAATTCCAAAAGATGTTGTAAAACAAATAAACATAGCCAAGACACTATGAATAAGACAGACATTGTTTTTGGAGCCGAAAAGGCAGAAGATAGTTCGGGGTTTCTGCTTTGGCAGGTTACAACACTTTGGCAGCGTCGCATAAAGCAATCATTGGATTTATTGGATTTGACACACACGCAATTCGTGCTATTGGCAACCGCTGCTTCGCTTTCTCAAAATGGTAATATCGTAACACAGATTGATATTGCAAATCAAAGTAAAACCGATCGTATGATGGTCTCTAAGGTTTTGCGCACACTACAATCAAAAGGACTGATAGAGAGAAGAGAGCATAGAACGGATACGCGAGCCAAAGAAATAACCCTCACTCGAAAAGCCTTAGACCTTGTACAAAAAGCAGTAGTTGCAGTGGAGCAAACAGATAGAGAGTTCTTTGGAGTTCTCCGCACCGAGCGAGAAAGTTTCAACGAAAGTATGCGCCAACTAATCAAGAACGACATAGGTAGTTCCTCAACGTAACAGACATCATGAAAATAGAACGAGTTACCAAAAACAAGAAACAATTTCTTGATTTATTGCTGTTAGCGGACGAACAGGAAAATATGATTGACAAGTATTTGTCGTGTGGAGACTTGTTTGCCTTATACGACGATGACTTGAAAAGCATTTGCGTTGTAGTGCCTGTAAGCAGTGATACCTGTGAATTGAAGAACATAGCGACATACGAGCAATATCAGGGTAAAGGTTACGGTAGAAGATTGATAGATTATATTTCCGATTTCTACAAAAAAGACTATAGGGCAATGCTTGTCGGTACTGGTGAAGTTCCTGCAATCCTATCGTTTTATGAAGGCTGTGGTTTTGAAAAGTCTCATCGGATAGAGAATTTCTTCACTGACAATTACGACCATCCAATTTTCGAACGAGATATACAACTCGTAGATATGATTTACCTTAGAAAGGATTTATGACAATGGGAATAGACAATATCTTGAATAAGATACAGCAAATTGAACATGGGTTTCAGCATATTATTGATGGAGCTGGCGAGGTTGTTTCCACACACCCGAAAGAACAATGTTTTGAACTTGCACTCACTTTGTTTGAACACGAAGCCTATCAAGCACGAATGTTGGCAACAACAATCTTGGGCAGATTGGCAACAGAAGATAATAACGCACTTTGTCTTCTGAAAAAGCGAATAAGCACCGATGAGAATTGGAGAGTGCAGGAAATGCTTGCAAAGGCTTTTGATGAAGTTTGCAAACACAGGGGGTATGAAGCATCTTTACCTCTCATTGAAGAATGGTTGAATGATAACAAACCGAATGTTATCCGTGCTGTAACGGAGGGGTTGAGAATTTGGACAAGTCGCCCGTTCTTCAAAGAAAACCCATTAGTTGCTATTGCTCTAATCGCTAAGCACAAAGGACACGAAAGCGAATATCTTCGTAAATCTGTTGGAAACGCTTTAAGGGATATAAGCAAGAAACATTCAGACTTGATACGGCAAGAAGTGGAGCAATGGGACTTATCTAATCCTCGAATTATGTTTACCTACAAACTTGCAACAAAATTATTAAAATAGAAATTCAACTTTGCTATAGAATAACAACATGCTTGATCAATCTTTTTCTGCACATAATTTTGAAACCATTTATTGCCTTGAGAGTCGTAAAGGCAATATAGACATACAGACTATGCCTGAAGAGTATCGTGATGTTTTAGCAAGATCTGAGGAGCTAAAGAAAGCGGTGTCAGTTCTTAGGCAGAAAAAAGACAGAACACAGGAGGAAGCATTAGAACTTGAAATAAAAAAAGTCGAATTAAAGAACCTTATAGAGCAAAAAAAGGATGTATTACGCATTTATTTGGAAACTATCGACAAACAAGTAAATGCTCATGGCTTTAAGTTTTCTTTGAATAAATTTGTTGCCGATGACAACAAAGAAGTTTATACGTTAGATGTGACATCTCACGCATATCTATTTGCCATTAAGCAACTTCAATATAATATTCGACAAACCTTCAAGGTAAAGCAGGCTAACCGACATAGCATATTGGCAAACATCAAGACTTTTTTGAATTCTGATATTCCAGTTTATGTTATTCGAACAGATATCTCAAGTTTCTATGAGTCTATACCTCATGACAAACTAATGCCGATGATATTTGACAACACCTTACTATCTAATAAATCTAAAGCGTTTATTAAAGGTATATTGGGAGAATATGAGAAAATCAAAGGTCATGAATTCGCTTCTCCATCACGAGGAGTACCTCGTGGTATAGGGATCAGTTCATACTTAAGTGAGTTATATATGAGGGATATTGACGCTAAAATATCTTCTCGAAAGGAGGTGATGTTCTATGCAAGGTATGTTGATGATATTTTTATCATTCTTTCCTCATTGCCTATTGAATCTTCTATAGACCAGTATTATGCCGATATGACAGCTTTTTTCCAAACTTATGGTTTATCTTTGAAACCATCTGGAGATAGATCCGGCAAGTGTCGCATTATGGATTTTACCAAAGACAATTATGTCGAAAACCCTATGAACTATCTAGGATACTGTTTGCACATGAGTCGAACTGCAAAAAAACTGTCAGTTACGTATGGGCTTTCAGATAAAAAGAAGGAGCAGTACCGTAAAAAAATTGATCATGCAATAGACCATTTTGAAACTCTCTGCAAGTACAATATTAAGCAAGCATATTGTGATCTATTTGACTCATTGAATATTCTTACTGGTAATTTCAAACTATTCAAATCGAAGAATAGCGTAAAGGTTGGCTTGTTCTATAGTAATGATTTGCTGGATCGCAAGGAAGATCTTGATGAACTTACAACATACCTAAAAGAGCACCCCATAGAACCTTATGCGGGATTAAAAGATTACGCAAAAGTAAAGGCTAAGCTCGTTAAGCGTATATCAAGCATAGATTTCAATCATAGATGGAGAGAACGTAAAATGTTTTCCTTCAGTATTCAGCGTATTCAGGAAATAAAGAAATGGTTATGAGAAGAAAGGAAATCAGACTTCGCTACAAGAAAGAACGAGTAGTATTCTCGGATGTACTACCATACGAACTTCCATTGATTTTTAGTAATCGTTACTTTTATCGATTTCTAGTGCGTAATGGTATCTGGATAGAAATAGGTAGAGAAGGGCAAGATACATTACATTGGAATAGAACAGACGACAAAGGTATATTGGGTGTGTTGGCTATAATCTTTTGCCGAAAGATTTCTGAATTCGAAGGTAGGAACTCTTTGGAGCTCAGAACACATGACCTCAAACGTATTCCATTCGTATATAGCATACAGCACAAACCTCTGAAACATAGATATCTTTCATTGATACATCCTGCCAATCAAATTAAAGTGGTTGATTTATACAACAGATATAAGGATACCATCATATATCTCTGTTCTAAAAGTAATTTTTCCATAAGATACCCCAATAAAGTAGCTTGTTATTTTTATTATAAAGATCGGCTCCATCACGTGCTTATGGGAAAGAAAACAGATGAAATGGAAATGTACTTCAACGAATATGAGAATCTAAAAACATTCTTTAGCTATAAACAATACACTAATATCTATAAATTTTATGAAGATTATAGATATCAGCGTGCTGAAAAGAAGTTTTCTCATCTGCTAAAAATGGATGTACAGAACTGCTTCGACAGTATATATACGCATTCAATAGCTTGGGCAATTAGTGGTGGTGTGGACATATATAAAGACACATTTGAAGGTAAGTGTGATGGATCCGTTGGTGCATTATGGGATAAGATGATGCAAGAGATGAACTATAACGAAACAAATGGCATAGTCATTGGACCAGAGTGTTCACGCATATTTGCAGAAGTTATTATGCAACATGTTGATCAAATGGTAGAGCAGCAATTATATGAAAAAGGTTACCGAAACAAAGTGGATTATGAATGTTATCGCTATGTGGATGATTATTTCTTTTTCTACAATAGCGAAGCTGTTAAGGTTGATGCCGAACAGCTATTTCAAATGTATCTAAAAGAGTTTAAGTTGAGTCTTAGTCAAGAAAAGAGTAAGACTCTTGAACGTCCTTTTGTTACAGATATAACAAAAACAAAAATTGCGATAGACAGTTTACTCAATGATACTATCAAACTATATACCAACGAACCTGAATCTGAGCAATCTATTGAAGAAGAAATAGAAGAAACAGAACAGGACACATCAATGGAAGCAGAGGAGCAACTTCTAAAGATTGATCGTGAAAAAACGCTCAGTTGTTTAACTACTGATATTTATTTTCGCTTAAATGCAACTGATTTCAATAAACGATTTAAGGCTATTGTATCTGCCAATAATGTAGAAGCTAAAGATGTCCTCAACTACACAATGGCTCGCTTAGCCATTCGACTAGAGAGAAACCTGAAAAAGCTTGATGGATACTATAAAGTCCTGTGCTTATCGGCAGTTGATTTGAATTTAAGGGATTTATATCCACAAGTAGAAAAGAAAAGAAGACAACTTGAAAAGGTTTTGTCGAAATACCTTTTTAATATTCTTGATGCAGTTTTCTTCCTCTATGCGAACAGCAAACGTATTAACACGACTCTCAAGGTAATGCAAATTCTAAATATTATTTTGATTTATTTGGACAATAATTATAGTTTGAGGGTAGGCAAGAATAAATCAATAGTTCATCGTTTTACCGAATACACTCGTGAGATAGTGTTCAAGAAGATGCGAGATGAAATAAGCGTAGTACTACAAACAGCCCCCATGGATGACAATGTCCAGCTAGAAACATTATATTTCTTAATCATACTACGCAGTATGAATAGCAAATACCATTTGTCCCTACTTGAAATAGAACGATATCTTAGAATAAGGTATAACAACGATAGAACGATAAAAACATTCCCGAAGTTGAATATGTTAGCAGTTACAATTCTGGTATATTACTTCGGTAATGTGAAACAGTTTATAGATCTAAAGAATCTTATTGTTGACCACGCTCTGAAAAAGATAAATGAAATACCTGCTAATAGAAGATATATATCTGCTGAATATATTATATTTGCACTAGATATGGCTGCTTGTCCTTATATTTATCCGAGTAAGAGAATAAAATTTCTTCAAGCTGTAGGTGTTTCAAGAGCAGAAGGACAGCAGATTGTTAATTATATGAAAGAGCAGAAGTACATGTTTACAAAATGGACAAGCATTGATATTACGAAGGAACTAAACGCAAAAATCAGTCAAGAAGTTTATTCTTGATAGATGTATGCCCCAAACAAGCATAGGGTATAGAGCTCAAATATTTTTCACACACATAACCCTATGTCGTGACTTATGAAGTCTCATCAAAAGAGCCTAGAGCTCAGGCTCTTTTTCTATTGTATACTACACCTATCGTTACATCAACCTCTCCATATCTCTTGCAATCTTTTGGTCAGTGATTTGAGCATAGATTTGCGTGCTGGCAATGGACGAATGTCCCATCATCTTGGCAATGCTTTCTATCGGGATACCTGCCTCCAAAGTCAGCGTACCGAAGCTATGTCTTGCCATATGCCAAGTCAGCGGAGTACGAATGCCACACGCCAAGCCAACGGTTTTAAGGTGAGAAGACAACTTACCTTTGCTCACAGTATCGGGGAATATCTTGTAGTCTCCTTTGCTTTTCTCCTTTGTGTAGAGAGAAAGTATCTGCTCCGCTATCGGATGCAATGGTGTCAGGCTCTCGACTTCTGTCTTTTGGCGTGCCTTGCGGATATATCGTTTCCCATCGCTGTTCGTTTCGATTTGCGAAGCTCTCAAACTCTGTAAGTCGGCAAATGCCAAACCCGTAAAGACGGAGAAAAGAAACATTCTTCGGCTTAGTTCCGCTCCTTCGTCTTGCAATGGGAATGCCAAGAGCTTAACTATATCTCCTTTGCCTAGGAAACGAGGTTTATTCTCCACGGCTTCATACTTCATCCCCTCAAATGGATTGAAGCGGATAGTCCCTTGACCAACGGCTCGATACATCAACCGACTCAACCAGCACAAATGCCTGTTTATCGTTGCAGGGGCATAGCCTTCCTTCTTCAAATGGAAGCGATAATCATCAAAGAACTCTATCGTTAGAGCCGTTAGAGAAATATCCTCTTCGCCACGATTTCGCACAAAAGCATTGAGCTGTTTATCGGAACTTCGATTGTTGCTATACGTTCCCTTACTCTTGCTTTCTCTTTGGGCATTGAGTTCCTCTGTACTAAGGGCAAGAAGTGTCGTTGGATTCCGTCCGATGCCTTGTAAGTAGTTCTTCAGAAGCTCGGCACTCACTGCTCCATATTTGTAGAGCAAAGTATTGTAACCTTGTTCGATTTCTTCCCGAAAGTTTTTCAGGCGTTGATTGGTTTTCTTGTCCGTTGTTTCTCCTCGCTTCGCACACCAACCGTGGGGAACAATGCTTTCGCCTGTGGTTATTACCACGTTTGAACCATCAATAGTAATACGACAAAGGATGGCTGTTGTGCCGTCTGCTTTCGTTTTATTCTTATTGATATAGAATAGAATTTTGAATGTACTACGCATAAGGCTTATAGAGTTAAGGTTAAGTTTTCGGTGAAAGAGAGAAATCGCTCGAACTCATCGAAGAGCTTTTTCGGGGTGACGTGGGCGTATCGTTCGGTCGTTTGGATGTTGCTATGCCCCAGCATTCGGCTGACCGTCTCGATGGGAACACCTCGCTCCAATGTTATTAGCGTGGCAAAGGTGTGCCTCCCGACATGTGCCGAAAGGGGAATAGAAATGCCAGCCCGAAGTTGTAAGGCTTTGATTTGGGTAAGATAAGCCGAATAGGCAATGGGAGCAAAGAGCGTGTTTCGTTCGTCAGATTGAAAATGCTCTATCAAGTGTACGGCTTCAGGCAAGAGCTTTACACGACAAAGCGTATCGGTCTTTTGTCTGCGGAACTTCAGCCACAACGCCCCCTCATCGTCCGTAAAGAGATGCTTCCGACCAAGGGCGACCATATCGCAATAGGCGACCCCCGTAAAGCAAGAAAAGAGAAAGAGATTGCGAGCAGTCTCCAACTCTATTTCATGCGGTTCAAAAATCAAGGCTTGCAACTTATCCAATGAAGCTCTGTCCAACGCACGAGGTTGTTTGTTCTCTCCTCGTTCTATCTCTACGTAAGCGAATAGTTGTCGCTCTGTCAAGCCCTCACGATACGCCAAGCGGCAGACTTTCTTCACCGCCAAAGCCATCTTACGATAATGACCTTGCGAATGCCCCAGCTTCCCAACAGAATAATGTTGCAAGCATTCCAAGAAATCTTCCTCTATCTGTCCGAAAGAAATATCTGTCGTGTGGTACTTCTCACAGATAAAGGCTTGCAGATGCTTACGAGTAGTGTAGTAACTGTTTAAAGTCGTCGCCTTTATTTCTATACCCACCTTTTGCTCCATCTCCTTGACCATTCGGTCGTATCGCTCCAAGAAGGTTGTCTGGCTTTGCATACTTCCTTGAAACTGCTCCTTGATGTCAGTTGCCGTAAAGACTGCACCTCGCTCGCAAAGGAGTCGATAAGCCGACTGCACCGAGAGAAGCAAGCGTTCCAACTTGCCATTCGTTGCCACCGCTTCACGGCTTTTGCCGTTCAACCTGCTCTCACGAGCATTCCACAACTTCGGGTCGCACGAGAGTTTACAACTGAATTGGGCGATGGTTCGCCCATAGGTTATACGCCCCATTATCGGAGCTTGCCCCGATTTGTCCAATCCGCTCTTTTTGAGGTAGAGCAACACCTTGAATTTGTCTGTTTGCATACGCTTCTTTTTTATGGGCAAAGTTACCCGTTACCGAAGCGTTTTCAGCTACGCAAAACATTGTGGTACAAAGCATAAGTACCGTAACGACGGAAAGGTGAGTTACCGAATACTCTTCTGTCGGTTACCTTCTCCTGCCTCTTCGTTACCATTCGGAGAATGGACTAACGATTTGGTAACGGAACTTCTGCACAAATCCACGCTTTCTGCACTTTATCCCTCAATGCAAACCACCGAGATATGGCGCAAATTACCCTCATTTCCATTTACTTACCTCTCATTCTCTCTCTAATGCCCTTTCCTCTGATAGTTCCTGATGTTTTACCAAAAAGCTCAGTATCTTTTCAGTAAAAGCTCTTGATGTTTTCATAAAAAGCTCCTGATGTTTTTTGTGAACATTCTTTTGAATTTGCAGAAATGTAATTTTTCATTTTTCAATTTAGTATAGAAGAAATACTTTATTTCAAGAGAGAATTTATCAACCTAAACAAAACCAACAATATTAAATATTTGTTAAAATATTAGTTTTTATCATTTTATTTATCTAAATTTGTCTTATCTATCTCATAGATTACAAATGAGATAAGTGATGAAAATTTAGTTTGTTTAATTAAAAAAGAAAGGTATTTATGGCAATTAAAATTAAAGCAGTTCAGAAAAGAAACCCGCAAAAACCTACAGAATCCGCTAAGTAGTATCCGCAAGCTGTGGGAGATGGTGAAACAAACCTCAATGATTTAGCGATGTATGCTTCGTCGGTTTCAACTGTGTCAAAAGCAGATATTTTGGCAGTGCTTGAAACAGTTTTAACAAAAGTAACGCACGATTTGTCCGAAGGGAAAATAGTTCGTGTGGGAGAATACTTTACGCTTCAAATGGGAATTACGGGCTCTCCATCGGAAAAAGAAGAAGAAGTTACGGGGGCCAAAGTGAAGTCTGCTCACATTCTCTTTCGCCCTGGCAAGATGTTATCCGATATGATTAAAGTAGCGACCTTTAAGAAAAAGTAATTTGCTACTTATGATGTATTCAAAATCCATAAGGCTTTCTATAAAAACAAACATAGAAAGCCTTTTGATGTTATTTAAGTATCTGTAAAAATATCCATAGAAAATAATTATTTTCTAATTACAATAAAAAGAAATTATCCGTATCGTAAATATCAAAAGCTATGAGTATCAGCATTCAAGATTTAAAGAAAATAGTAGAAACCTCGGAATATCAAGCATTAATAAAGCAGTTAAGCCAAGAATATCATATTGATATTTACAATGAAATGGAATTACAATTATACAATATCATCAGTAATCAATGTAAGTTTTCCGACCTTTCAATTGATGAAATTCATCAGTTCTTTTTAGAAAATCAGACTTTAGTTTGCCTTTACATCAACGATAAATTTGGTAAACCCGAAAAAGAAAAAGGAGTAACTTACTTGGGCTTTCCGCAAACAATCTTCTTAACTTCAGCAATGGAGATACTTCTCATTGAAAAAAATAAACTGTTAGATTATGTTAAAAAACAACGAATAACAGCTCCTACAAAATGTGTAAAAGAAGATATTGCATCGTATCAAAGAGCTTTAGCCACAAGTAAAAACGAACCAATTCCTGAAATCTTTCAGAAAAAACCTAAGGAGGAAAAAGTTATTTCTTACGTAGGAAATAAAATAATTTTAGGAGAGTTTAAGTCTACTGACGAAGATGATAAATGGCAAACTTCAGCTATTCTTTGGGAAAAGGAAACTGAAATTAACATCATTGGCGATTATGATTCCAAAAAAGCAATTGTAAATTATGTGCAATGGATAGAAGATAATCGTGAAACTATCCTTAGCTTTGCTTTGGAATATGAAAACTTTTTAGATACTTTCAACGATTGGATTTCGGAAGAAATACGTAAAAAAGGAAAAGCAACCCTTTATGATAAAACTATTTTAACAGAACCAATTACTGAAGAAACACTGATAAAAGGAATTCATATTGAGGATATTTCAGTATATTTGGAAGATGGTTCAATAGAAAGTGCTGAGATAAATCTTATAACTTCTCCTGATTATTTCAATGGACATACCCTTGTAATTGAAACAGACAAAAAGAAAAAATTATCTTTTGGCGGAATGCAAGGATAACAAACTAACTTAGTAATTTTGCAAATCAACAGAATAAAAAAACTAAAACAAACATACAAACAATGAAAAAGTTAGAAGCCTTAGAACAAGAATTTAGGTTTAAATATCCTGAATTATATAAAGAATTATACAAAAATAAAATGCTTGATAGCGGAGAATCCTCGTCTGATTGGTTTCAATTAACCTATCCGAAGTTAAAAGAGAACCCTCCCCTATTGCTTTATGGTCAGGATTTTGAACTAACACCCATAGAAGAAATTCAATCTGTCATCGAAGAGATGCGTGACCCTGATGATTATCGTGAAATAAATCCTGACTATCTGTTTGTACCTTTCGGACAAACGGGTGGAGGTGATTATTATTGCTTTTGGTATCACTTCCCCGAAGAAATTGAAGCAGACCAGCCGCTGATTGTGTTGCTTCCTCACGATGATATTGAGCTTGAAGTATTAGCAAAGAACTTGGAAGACTTTATCTTTGCCGAACTTTGCAAGTCGATTTGTGATGTTTACGAAGAAGGATTAATAATGGACGGTAGTTTCAGAGAGAATATTACTAATATGCTTCGCACGCATTTGCCTTATCTGTCAGAAGAAAAGCAACGTATTGTTTCAGAACTTTATCAGCGGGAATGGTTTACTCATACGTTTAAAGTGAGCTATGGCAAAGGTGAAGATAGCTATCAGGGACTTATCACTCGCGAAGATTTAGAAGAACTTTTGGAGAAAGAAATCGGTTTTCCTTACCGAAACGAAAGGTATAATTATGAAAGAGATACGGACACTCCTCCTCTTCAATTACATAAAATAGAAGGAATTCTATGGCTTTATTTTTCGCCTAAACCTGAGGAAAATTCGCCTGTGTACGAACTTTTAAAGCAACTCAACTGGCGTAAAGATGAAAGTATAACCGATAAGTTAGCCTATCAACGCAAATTAAGTCAGTTTACTCCCCATACGGATTGGGCTACCCGACAAAAGGAAATTTTGGAAGCCTTCTTGCCTCGTCTTCAAAAGCTCAAAGAGTTTGAAGGATTTCAATTAATTTTTAAAGATGATTCTAACGGAGAAATCATTGATTTAACCAGTTATATTTAAGTAAAAATATAAGATATTTTTCAGAAAACAAGAAATAATAAATTTTTATTTCTCAATATTTTATTATAAATTTGAACCTAAATCTTATTAAAATGAAACGGATATTTTTTATTACAGTTGGGCTTCTTTTAGTAAGTTGCAACCATTCAAGAAAGCTAACCGAAACTGAGATTGCCAATTATTTGACGTTGGGAGACAGCATTGCCACCCAAACACAGAAAGTTCTGCTAATGAACGTTTCCGCAAAGATGAAGGAAGGTGGTGCCGTTCACGCTGTGGATTTCTGTAGCGAAAAAGCTGTTTTCCTGACAGACTCGCTTTCCAATAAGCATCATATTCAGCGTGTTTCCAACAAAAACCGCAATCCTAATAATGCTATCTCTTCCGAGTTAGACAAAAAAGCTTGGGATGAAATTTCAACTTTAATGGGAGATTCTTCCAAAGAAAAACATTTGATTTTGCAGGAAGGAAACGAGGTTTACTACTATAAAGCCATTCCGCTGGGAATGCCCACTTGCTTGGCTTGTCACGGTAATCCGCAAGCTGAAATCACCCCCGAAGCCTTGCAAATAATATCGCAAAAGTACCCAAACGACAAAGCTACTAACTATAAAATGGGCGAGCTTCGCGGACTTTGGAAAATTAAAATTAACGAATAATCTTTCTGAAATAACTAAGGGAATTAATGAGAGTTGCCTTTCTTGAGGCAGCTCTTTTTAATTTTTGTACGGAAAAAAATACAGATTTTAAATCATTGACGTAAATATTTTGCTCATCAAATTAATTTTTTTCGTACCTTTGCGGACTTCTTAGGATAAAGAAGGAAATTTATTTTAAAAAATTACTATACTAAAAAAATGAACTTAAAAGAAAATTGGCTATCATCCTTTGAAACATTTGAAAATAAGGAGGATATATTAAAAGATACACGTAAGGAAGCTATTTCGGTTTTTGAAAAGAAAGGATTTCCTACGAAAAAAGACGAGGCGTGGAAATACACCTCACTTTCGGCATTGCTGAAAAATGATTTTTCTTTGTTTCCGAAAGTAAAAAATCAAGTTACGAAAGAGCAAATTCGTCCGTTTTTAGCTGAATGCAATAGTTATAATGTTGTTTTTGTTGACGGAGATTTTATTCCTGAATTATCTGATATTCAGTCAAATGATTTTATGATTTCGCCTTTGAGTGACATTTTAAAATCTTCTGATAATAAGGAGTTTGTTACGAAACATTTCAATCAAGAAACACGTAAAGACGATGTTTTTACCGCATTGAACACAGCCTTTGCCAAGGAAGGAATTTGCATCTATATTCCTAAAAGCAAAGCAATTGAAAAACCAATACAATTACTCTACATTACAACTAATTCGGATGGGGCAATTTGTCATCAACCTCGAAATGTTGTGGAAGTAGGCGAAAACGCACAAGTGAAAATCATTGAAATTCACCAAAGTTTATCGCAAAATCCTGTGCTTACCAACACTGTAACTGAAGTTTTTGTCCGTGAAAATGCAATTTTGGATTATTACAAAATTCAGAATGATAATTCACAAGCGTCACTAATTGACAATACATATATTTCGCAAAAAGAAAACAGTAACGCTTCAGTACATACATTTTCTTTCGGAGGTGATTTAACACGTAATAACTTAAATTTCTTCCATCACGGAGAGCATTTGGAATCAACTTTGAAAGGCGTTACAATTCTGTCAGGAAATCAGCATGTTGACCATTACACGTTGGTCAATCACGCTGAACCAAATTGCGAAAGCCATCAAGATTATAAAGCCATTTTATCCGACAAAAGCACGGGCGTTTTCAACGGAAAAATTATGGTTGAGAAAATTGCTCAGAAAACTAATGCTTATCAGCAAAACGATACAATTTTGCTTTCAGATAAGGCTAACATCAATACAAAACCACAGTTGGAAATCTTCGCTGATGATGTGAAATGCTCGCACGGATGTACGGTAGGAGAACTCAACAAAGAGGCTCTTTTCTACCTGCAAACACGTGGAATTCCTAAAAAAGAAGGTGAGGCATTGCTCACTTACGCTTTTGCAAACACAGTTTTGGAAAGTGTAAAAATTCCCGAATTAGAGGAGTATATCAGCAAACTGATTTCTAACAAATTAGAAGTGAATATTTTGGTTTAAAACAAGTACTTTAACTCGAAAAATCTGCCTTAAGACACCTTTTGGCAGATTTTTTATTTTTCAATAATTCAAACTTAAATTGATTATAGAACAAAGTTTTTAAACGTTTTCTGTTTTGAATTGCACTTCGTAAAGATTTCGGTAATACCCGTTTTCAAGCTGAAGTAACTCATCGTGAGTGCCTATTTCCACGATATTTCCTTTATCCAACACAATGATTTTATCTGCCTTTTTAACCGTGGTAAGTCGGTGAGCAATGATGATGGAGGTTCGTCCTTGGGTTATTTTGTCGGTGGCTTCCTGAATCATTTTTTCCGAATGTGAATCAACTGACGAAGTGGCTTCATCAAGAATAAGTATCTCAGGTTTACTCATATACGCACGCAAAAAGGCTATTAACTGACGTTGCCCTGCTGAGAGCATCGTTCCTCTTTCTTTCACGTTATAATGATATCCGTCAGGAAGTTTCATCAAAAAATCGTGTACACCAATGCTTTTTGCTGCTTCAATTACATCTTCTTCTTTGATATTCGGATTTTTCAATGTAATGTTGTTCAAAACACTATCGGCAAACAAAAACACATCTTGCAACACTACTGCAATATGCTCGCGTAATGAAGACAAAGTCAGCGTTTTGATATCGATATCATCAATATAAATTGCTCCCGACTTAATATCATAAAAACGATTTAACAGATTGATAATCGTTGTTTTACCTGCTCCTGTTGCCCCAACAATGGCTATTGTTTCACCTTGTTTTGCCTCAAAACTTATTCCACGTAGAATTTCCTCACCTTCAACATATTCAAAACGAACGTTTTCAAATCGGATATTGCCTTTTACGTTTGTGAGTTCTTTAGTTCCTTCTTTTTCAAGGTCTGCCGTTGTATTTAAAATGGAAAATACACGTTGAGAGGCTATTACGCCCATTTGCAAAGTATTAAATTTATCAGCAATATGCCTAAGCGGGCGAAATAACATCTGTGTAAGCTGGATAAACAAAAATATAACTCCTAAATCAAATATATTTTCAGAAATAGCGTTAAATCCTCCGTACCAGACAATTACAGCTATCGTGATAGATACACACAAATCTCCTATAGGAAAAAAAATAGAGTTATACCAAATCGTTCTGAGCCAACCTTTTTTATGTTTTTCATTGATTTTTTTAAATTTCTCAAATTCTCCTTTTTCTTGCGTGAAAAGCTGCACAATTTTCATTCCCGAAATTCGTTCTTGCACAAAGGAATTCAGATTGGCAACTTCTTTACGAACCTCAACAAAAGCTGATTTCATTGATTTTTGAAACCATCGCGTCATATACAAAATGAAAGGCATCGCCATAAAACTTATTAACGCTAATCGCCAATCAATCACGAGCATAACAATTGTTATTACTACCATTTTCAGCAAATCGCTTATGATTTCAAAAAGCCCCGAACTGAAAACTTCACCAATGCGTTCCATATCATTCACTGCACGCGTAACTAACACACCTACAGATGATTTATCATAATATGCCATTTTAAAACGCAACAAATGAGCGAAGAGCTTTTTGCGAACATCTCTGATTACAGTTTGTCCCAACCAACTTGCAGAATAAGCAAACAAGAATTGCACAAGAACTTCTGTCACTAATGTTGCAACCAAAATATATGTGATGACAAGAAGCCCTTCGTAATTTTTAGGAATAATGTAATCGTCAATAGCGGTTTTGATAAGATAAGGCTGAGCAGTGGCGAGTAATGAGGCCAAAACGGACAAAAAAGCAACTACAAAAAAAGTAAAGCGATAGGGCTTTACAAAATGATAAAGTTGTTTGAAGGTTTGTTTATTGCTTTTTGAAATTTCTGACATCTTTTATATTTTTTCAGTGAAAAACCGTCGCATAATGCTTTTATACCGATATTCCTCAGTAAATTTTAATTTCTTAAGATATTTATGATTAGTTCTTTGAGTAGGTCGGCTTGAGGAGCATTCACTGCCCCCACTCCTTTGCTTTTCATATCTACTTCCCGAAGCCCGGCAATTATGGCACTAACTCTCTTCATCGGGTAGTTGCGAGCTGCCGTATGATATTCTTTAACAAAATACGGATTGATTTTCAGTACACTTGCTACGTTTTTATCAGTTTGGTCACTAAGCCCGTGATAAGCCAAAAGTTGCTGAAAAAAACTGTAAAGAGTACCAAGAGTAACAACAATAGGGTTATCTTTCGGGTTATCAGCAAAATACCGTATAATACGTACCGCTTTGAATTCATCTTTTTCGCCAATTGCTTTTCGTAATTCAAAATTATTAAATTCTTTGCTGATTCCTATATTTCTTTCAATAATATCAGGAGTGATTTCCGTATTTTGCGAAACTATCAAAGTAAGTTTATCTATTTCATTTTGAATTCGGCTTAAATCTGTTCCCAAAAACTCTACAAGCATTTGCGTAGCTTGCGGATGAATTGCATAACCTTTTTCTTTCAAAATGGCTGGAATCCAATTCATCACATCTCTGTCGTAAAGTTTCTTACTTTCAAAAAGAACACAATTTTTCCCCAGAGCTTTCACCAGTTTTTTGCGTTTATCAAGAGTCTTGTACTTGTAGCAGATTACCAAAACGGTTGTTGGCGTGTAATTTTCCACGTACGAAACCAAATCTTCCACCGAATTCCCCAAATTCTGAGCTTCTTTTACGATAATTACCTGATAAGGAGCCATCATCGGGAAGCGTTTTGCATTATTGATAATATCGGCAACCGATACATCTTGACCATAAAGTACCATCTGGTTGAATCCCTTTTCGTCTTCCGAAAGGATATTTTCCTCAATATAATCCGAAATCACATCAATAAAATAAGGCTCCTCCCCCATCAGGAAGTAAATCGGGGCAATATTCCCCTTTTTGATATTATCAATAATTTTTTTGACTTCGTTCATAACCATTGTGAAAATGCAAATATACAAAAAAGAAAGAATCAACAGCAATTACAAATTAACAGACATTTTTCCTCAAAAAATGTTTCAACTTTTTCCGTTTCTAAACTCAATAACTATTAAGAAAATTTCATTGATTTTGTAGGAGATATTTTAGTTATAACGTAAGTAGGCAAAAGCAAAATCATCAAGCAGAGGAATAAAACACCAATGTTTAAGAACAAAATAATCAATGGTTCAATATAAATTGGGACTTCCGTTACATAATAAGTACTTGGGTCTAACTTCAACAAACTGTATTTCTGCTGAAGGAAAAGCAATAATAATCCCAATACATTTCCCCAAAAAAGCCCCAAAGAGATAATATACGCAGCGTTATACAAAAATATTCCTTGAATGCTTTTATCCGTCGCACCCAAACTTTTTAAAGTTCCTATCATCGGAGTTTTTTCCAGAATTAACACCAAAATAGCAGTTATCATATTGAACCCGCCAACGATAATCATTATCCCGATGATGAGGTAAATATTAAAATCAAACATTCCCAACCACTCAAAAATAAAAGGATACTTCTGGATAATTGTTTGTGAATCAAGATGTGAAACCGTTTCCCCGTAAACTTTCATTCCTACTGATTCTATTTTATCAAAGTCATTGATAAAAACTTCAAAGTTGCCGATTTCTTCCGCTTTCCACTGATTAATACGCTGAATTTGCCTAATATCCGTAAAAATATATGATGCATCAAATTCCTGAAAACCACTATTGTAAATCCCAACAATTTTAAAATTCCTCTGATTAGGCATTTGTGAACTTTCATCTTTCAGAAAGATGGCGTGACAGCTATCTCCGAGTTTCAAATTCAACCTGTTAGCGAAATATTCCGAAATGAGAATTTCATTACTGATTTCTTCTTCTTTAAAATTAGGAATACGTCCTTCTTTTATGAATTCCTTCATTAATTCCCAATTGTAGTCCTTCCCTACCCCTTTGGCTAAGATTGCCTCATAACTGTTTTCGGTACGGACAATTCCTCCTTTGGTAGCTACCGCCTGAATATGCGTAATTTCGGGAATATTTGCGAATTTCGGATAAAAATCCTGATGAATGGAAATAGGTTTTATGGAAACTTCCGAAGCGTTGTTATCGTAGTTGTAGATTTGAATATGTCCCTGAAAGGCAACAATTTTCTCTCGTATTTTTCGTTGCAAGCCCATTCCGGTAGCAATGGCAACGAGCATCATCATTATCCCGACAGCAATAGCCACTATCGCCATTTTGATAATTGGAGAAGATACTGTACTTTTGTCCGATTTCGAAAAAATAATTCGTCGTGCTATGAAAAATGGAAAATTCAACCGTAACTTTTTTATTAGAAAGGTCAAAAATACAATTTTTTTGCTATTCTTGATGGCTTCGTGCAAAAATAATGGACAAAAAATCACCAACAAAGCCTTCACACCCACTCAGGAAACTTCGCAGGAAATTATTTTGGGAGCAAACCGAATGGATTTGTATCTTACTCTCTTACAGAACAAAAAAGTTGGGATAGTTACCAATCAAACCGGAATTGTAAAGACCCAAAACGGCAAATATGTTCATCTGGTTGATACACTTTTAAAGAAAGACGTGAAAGTTATCAAGGTTTTTGCTCCGGAACACGGTTTTCGCGGGCAAGCCGACGCCGGTGAAGTGGTAAAAGACGGTAAAGACAGCAAAACCGGGCTTCCTATCGTGTCACTTTACGGAAAAAACAAAAAACCTACCAAAGAACAACTCGCAGACCTTGACGTAGTCCTTTTTGATTTGCAAGATGTCGGGGTGCGTTTCTATACTTACATCTCTACCCTGCATTATGTTATGGAAGCCTGTGCCGAACAACAATTACCCGTCGTGGTTCTTGACCGACCTAACCCCAATGCTCACTACATTGACGGTCCCGTACTCGAACCTGAGTTTAAGAGCTTCATCGGGATGCATCCTGTCCCTGTAGTTTACGCAATGACCATTGGTGAATACGGGCAGATGATTAACGGAGAGAAGTGGCTCAACAATAATTTGGTTGCCAACCTCAAGGTTATCCCTCTTGCCAATTACACGCATCAAACGCCTTACAGTTTGCCGGTAAAACCCTCGCCGAACTTGCCCAACGATGTTTCTATCAACCTTTATCCCAGCTTGTGTTTCTTTGAAGGCACAAATATTAGTATGGGACGCGGAACTTCGTGGCAATTTCAGGTATATGGCTCACCATACCTCGAAAATACTTCCTTTAGCTTTACCCCGAAACCCAATGAAGGCGACAAGAAGCCTATGTTCAACGGAAAGGTTTGCTATGGAGAAGATTTGAGGAATCATCCTACCTTATCGAAGTTGAATTTTACTTGGCTGAAAAAAGCCCTCGAGCAATCGAAGGGAGTAAAAATGCCTTTTTTCACTTCCTCTTTCAATAAGATTGCAGGAAACGCCACACTGAAACAACAAATCATCGACCAGAAAAGCGATGACGAAATACGGAAAACGTGGCAACCCGCTCTGGATAAATTCAAACAAACACGGAAGAAATATTTAATCTACAAGTAATAAGATATCAATTTTATTTTATCCGTATTCAATAAACAGAAATAAAATATCAATACATAATAATTTATAATCGAAAGGCAAGAGTAATATCTTGCCTTTCTTTTTTTTATTTTTTATCAGTTAGAAGTAATTTATCAAACTACAGAAATCAATTAGCAAGATACAGAAATGAATTAGCAACTTGCAGAAATGAATTAGCAACTTGCATAAATCAATCAGCAAACTTCATAAATAAATTATCAATATTCAGAAATGAATTATCAACTTTCAGAAATGAATCAGCAAGTTTGATATATCATTTTTTCTGTCAAAAAATTGAATTATATATTATTTTTCACCATTTTATCAAACAAAAACAGCATTTATACGGTCAATTTTGTTATTTATGAGCTTAAAAAATAAAAAAATAAGCACAAATAAATGATTTTTACCTTCAAATCATTCATTTGTGCATATTAAAACAATACTTTATAAAGATTTTATATCTGTTTACTGATTATTTTATCTCGTTTTAAATAAATTTTTATTGTTAGAAAAATTTGTTTATTAAAATATTATTCTAAAATTTCATCAATTTTTTCGATAACCTCAGCAACTAATGCAGTTTCTTCAACGATATTTTGTGAAAGTTCTTTTTTAGTTTGTTGTAGTTTGATGATTTTTTCTTCAATTGTGTTTTTAGATACAAAACGAGCCACATTTACCTTGTTTTTCTGCCCTAATCGATGTGCACGAGCGATGGCTTGCCTTTCCGAAAAGGGATTCCACCAAGGATCAAGCAAAAGTACGTGTGAAGCTTCGGTAAGATTGAGCCCAACCTCTCCGGCTTTGAGTGAAATGAAGAAAAATTTTACTTGCCGATTGCTTTGAAAGGCTTCAACTTCTGCTTTTCGCTGTTGCGTAGGCACTTCTCCGGTAAGTTTGGCATATTGTACGCCTTGCTCATTGCACCATTTTTCAAATATCTCCAAATGTGATACAAAACTACTGAAAACAAGGGCTTTATGGTCGGAATGTAACACAAGTTCCATATAATTAATCACTTCCTCATACTTTCCTGATGGAATTTCACTGGTTTCATCTACCAATTTCGGATGATTGCTTATCTGCCGAAGCCTCATTAGCACGTTTAATGCGTTAAATTGAGTGATTTTACGCTCTATACGAAGTAATTCATTCCGAGCTTTTGATTTTTCACGCTCATACCATTGCTGCTGAGCTTCAGAAAGTTCGCAATATATGATTTGTTCCATCATTTCAGGCAAATCATCAAGTACTTGTTCCTTTGTTCGGCGTAAAAGAAAGGGACTTATGATGGTTTTTAGCTCTTCTAATGCAACAAGGTCGCCTTTTTTCTCAATATTATGCTTGAAATACTTACTAAAATGCGAAAAACTCCCTAAAATATTGGGGTTAATGAATTGCATTTGCGACCATAAGTCACTCAAAGAGTTTTCTATGGGCGTTCCACTCAAAGAAATTTTATGCTGAGCTTTAATTTCGTGAATTGCTTTAAATATTTGCGAGTTTTTATTCTTTATGCGTTGGCTTTCATCTAAAATAATGTATCGGAACTCTTGTTTTTGAAAGATTTTCGCATCTCGGGTCACGATGGGATAACTCGTGAAAATCATATCGTAATTCTGCAACCGATTTGCCTTTCCCTTACGGTCATTACCCACATATTGCGTGCATTTGAAGTGAGGTGCAAAGCGTTTTGTTTCGTCATACCAGTTAAATACCAAAGATGACGGGAGAATTACCAAAACTCGGAGAGGTTCTTTTTGTTTTTGTACGGAACTGAACAAATCTGCTGGGTGATGGTTCTCTACTTCCGGAAGTTTATCGTGAACATCTACGAGCAAAGCTATGGTTTGCAGGGTTTTACCAAGTCCCATATCATCAGCAAGGCAAGCTCCCAATCCGTTATAGTGATGTTCCAGAAGCCATTTCACACCTTCCTGCTGATACGGACGAAGTGTGGCTTTCAGGTTTGGTGAAGGCGTGTATGTAACATTACTAACGAGTGTTTGTGCTTTTAATTCGGGTAATTCCTCCAAAAGTGCGTAGTTACTCTTAGGAAGTTGCAGTTTTCCTTCTGAAATTTTGGCAAACTTCATTAAAGTTCCGTATCTGCTGAACCACTCTTGCGGAATAATGAATATATTTCCGTCAGAAAGCGTATAAATCGGGTTGTTTTCTCTTATATTTTTAATCAAATCCTTAAAATGGAAGGTCAAATCACCTTGTTTTACTCTCATATTGAGGTCAAACCAGTCATTTTCGCTTTTTGTTTCGGAAAATAACAGTTCTGGGGGAGTTATTGGAGCTTTCTTTCCGTCAATTTCAATTTCTTTAAGGGAAAAATCGGCTTCAAGTAAGTCATTTTTCTTTTCTAACAGATAAAAATAAGAAGCAAATGGGTTTTCTTTCTTCAAAAAGAAAGTTCCTTCGCTTTCTGTAAAGCCTAAATTGATTAAAACTTGGTGTTTTTCGGTTTCTTGCTGAAGATTTCTCTTATAATTGGTAATTTGAAGCTCTTCATTGGCTTTCATTTCCAATACGGAATGTGATTTTTTAGATTGGTTGCTGCTAAATGCGTAACCTTCGTAATCAAATTCCAGATATATTTTGTAATGATTAGCAAAAAAGTCGTGCATTAAGTGCAATTTTGTTGCAATTACTTCATTTTTATGAATAATATCGAAACCTTTTGCGTTAATTTCCACTTTTTTGAGGATTCCTTTGAGAAATTTGTCAAAATATTCGCTAATGAGTTTCTCTGGAATGAAAACTTCTGCCTTATTTAGGAAGGGTTTTACGTTCAGTGCCTTAATGTGAGCGACTTTTATCAATTTCTTATCGATAACAAGCCACGACTTTTCATTATTTAGTAATTCTATCCGATGCTGATAAGGAATAATTTGCTCATTATCATCTAATAAGGAAAGCCTATAGGTGATGCCTACTTCTGTTTTTTCGAACTCCAAGAAAGGCTGGAAAATCTTTTGGGTGATTTGTATTTTCTGTTTAGCGATTTCATCTTTAGTGTTGAGATTGACCGTCAGGAAAAAGTCATTTTCTGAAATAATTTGCAGAATTTGTGCAGTCTTTTCCTCAATATACGTCAATATTACTTGCTTTTGTTGCGTATTTTTGTACAAAACCTCCACCGAAGCGGACTTTTTCGCAAACTTTTTAATCAAAACGGGCTTCTGAAGGGTATTTATCAATTCCAGAAGCTGTTTTTGTCTTTCATTTGAAACTATTTGAGGTAAACTTTTAAGAGTTTCTTCGTTTGCCTTCTTAAAGAAATACCAAGCACTGCCTTTTTGTTCCGCAATGTAGGCATTGGGCAAAAAAGTAGCGAAATCGGCATCCAACGAAAGGTCAAAAAAGAGCAAATAATTCATACGGGTTCGTGTCGGGGCAAAAGTTCAATTAAAGGGCGGCAAAAATAATTCTAAAATTTGGGATAACCTTGCCTTTTTAGCTCAAAGGAGAAAAATATTCGGCATAAAAAAATTTTTCATACCTTTGCCCCCAATTTATTTACATTATTATGTTTTCCAATTCAAGTAAATACGCAATTAATGCCGTTTTGTATCTTGCTGTTCACTCGTCTGAATCCAATAAGATTAGCGTGAAAGAAATTGCAGAAAAGCTGAGCATTCCACCTCCGTTTTTGGCGAAGATACTCCAAACTTTAGCCAGAAAAAAAGCTATCAACTCAACTAAAGGACCCGGAGGAGGATTTTGGATTTCAGATGAAGAAAAAGAAGCACCGCTTATCAGCATTATTGAGCATATTGATGAATTACACAGGTTTATGACTTGTTCTATGAGCTTGAAAGGCTGTTCGGAAGAGGAGCCTTGCCCTATACATTATGCTATTAAGCCTTTTAAAGATGAATTAAGAAAGCAACTTAGCGAGAATAGTATTGCCTTCTTTGCCAATAAAATAAATAACGGAGAGGCTTTCCTGTTCGTGTAATCATTCTCTCATTATTATGACCTTCAAATTCAAACAATTTTCAGTTTCACAGGCACAAAGTGCGATGAAAATAGGCACCGATAATGTACTTTTAGGAGCTTGGACACCGATTGACAATTCCCCTGAAAGTATATTGGACGTTGGGGCGGGAACGGGCGTTCTTGCACTTATGTTGGCTCAACGCACGAATGCAGAAACCATTGACGCTGTGGAAATTGACGAAGAAGCATACATCGAATGTACTGAAAACTTCGAAAATAGCCCTTGGGCAGACAGGCTTTTTTGTTATTTTGCTTCTTTTCAAGAATTTGTGGAGGAAATGCAAGATGAAAAGTACGACCTAATTATTTCCAATCCTCCTTTTTACACTGCTGATTATCAAACTGAATGCGAATCACGTAACAAGGCTCGGTTTGAAAACTCTTTGCCTTTCGGAACATTGGTGGAAGGCGTTGCCTCATTGCTTTCAGATGAAGGCGTTTTTTCTGTGATTGTGCCATTTGCAGAAGAGGAAAATTTTGTGCAATTGGCTCGTGAAAAAGGTCTCTTCCCGAAGAAAATCACTCGTGTAAAGGGCAATGCCAATTCAGAAGTAAAACGTAGTTTAATTGCCTTTGACCGAAAAAGTGAAGTTTGCATTTTCGACCTATTGATTATAGAGAAAGAGCGCAACGTATATACTGACACCTACACCGAAATAACGAAAGATTTCTATTTAAAAATGTAATTTATAACGCAATAATCAAACTTATTCTAAAATTTTTTCTTAAAAAATTAAAGATTTTTAAATACAAAAAACTATAATTTTTTGTATTTGAGAAAAAACACTTCTTACTGTAAATCAGAAAAATAAGTTTATTCTTCATAAAAATCCACCGTTAAAGATTTCTAAAATGCTTTACAAAAGTATTTTTTTACCATACTTTTGCACCGAAATTTAAAAACATTTCAAGAAAATACTTATCAAATAATATTTTCAAATAAATAAAAAAGAAAACAATATTAAAACTATATTTTTTTAACAAATGAAGAAATCATTTATCCTTTTGGCAGTTGCAGGAATAATAACTTTGGGTTCTTGTACAAAAAATGAAGTGGAAATTACACCAACAGTACAAGAAATTACCATTTCAGAGAAAAAAGATTTAACACTTCAAATCGGGCAAACTTCACAGGAAATTATCGTAATGGGAGGAGATAACGAAAATTTCAAAATTGTTTCGTCACAACCTTCAGTAGCAGAAGTGCAACAAAACAAAAACAAATTCACAATTAAAGCATTACAAGAAGGCGATGCTGTCATTTCAATCAGCTCAGCCGGAAAAACAAAAGAATTGTCAGTCAATATTTCTAAAGTTTTAGTGGAACGAATTGAAGTATTGGAATCAGGAAATTATCAAGCCGGAAATGCATCAATTTTCTTTAAAATTTATCCGGAAAATGCGACAAATAAGGAACTTGTATGGGAATCAAGCAATAAAGATATAGTAAAAATCGCCGATGCCAAAAAAGGTGAAATTTTTGTAATGAACAAACCTGGAAAATCTTCTGTAATTACAATCAAAAGTAAAGACGGAAGCAATGTGAGTGTTCAACACACTGTGAATGTGGTACAATTGGTAAGACAAATTGATTTAGATGTAAGAGAAAATCTTTCTTTGGCAGTGGGTACTACGTTTAAGCTCAACTATGTTATTTCTCCTGTAAATGCAACCAACAAAAATGTTTCTTGGCAGTCAAGCAATCCTGATGTAGTTTCCGTGGATAGTGAAGGTAACATCACTACTTTGAAAGGAGGTATCGCACGAATTACCGTTACGGCAAATGACGGCTCAGAAACGTCAAGTTCTGTTGAAGTGAAATCTGTTTTAGGAATTAACAAAATCACTATTGATACAGCTGTTAATGACGAAATTAGAGTTAAAAAAATGTCGAAAACTCCACTAAGCATCACCACTTGGAGTAATGACAAGCAAGTAGAAAGCGGCATCACAAAAAAATCACAAAAGAGTGAAACCGCAACCGTTCGTTGGAAAGCTGCTGACGGATATTACTTTGGAAAAGAACGTGATAATGCCGAACACATTTTTGATGCCTACAAATCAGGTTCCGTAAAAGTAACCGCTACTTACTATGATACACTTGAAAATGAATATGTGGAAAAAGAAGTAACCATAATCGTTGAATAAAAACTCCATTTTTAATTATCAACAAAAGGGAAAGTAAATAATTTACTTTCCTTTTTTGCTTTTCTATTTTAGATTCTTTCTAAGAAAACAATAATGCTTTTTTCGTTATTTTTGTACACATTTTACAATCAAAACAATGACGAAAAAATATCTGTTTATTTTCATATTGGCAGCCATAATATTAGTAATTTTGGTTTTTATATTCTTCCCCAAAACAGACAATTACACCAAAATCGAAGATAATCACCAAGAATACGAACAAGGTTACGTAGGCTCGCATTCTTGTAAAGAATGCCACGAACAAGAATACGCAGAATGGGAATTATCTGACCATTTCAAAGCGATGCAGCACGCCAACGACCAAACCGTTTTGGGTGACTTCAATAATGTTACATACACTGCCGACGGAATTACCTCCCGATTCTTTAAAAAAGATGGAAAATTCTATATAAATACAGAAGACGAAAACGGAGAATATCGTGATTTTGAAATTCTTTTCACTTTTGGGCACTACCCATTACAACAATATTTAACCCCTTTTGAAGGCGGAAAAATGCAAGTATTTCGGCAAAGTTGGGACAGCAGAGAAAACAAGTGGTTTCATCAATATGCTGGAGAAAAAATTCCGCCCGATGATTACCTTCACTGGACAAATGCTGGTCAAAACTGGAACTTAATGTGTTCTGCTTGTCATAGTACAAATCTGCAAAAGAATTACAATCCGCTGGAAGACACCTACAAAACCACTTACGATGAACTGACCGTGGGATGTGAGAGTTGCCACGGACCCGGAAAAAAACACAATGAGTTTATGCGAAGCTCAGACTATCAAGCCGGAATTTCCAAAAATTTGTTCATTGATTTAGGAAAAAATACATCGCAACAGACAGAACTAAATACTTGTATGCCTTGCCATTCCCGAAGAGGTGAAGTCACACAACATCACACTCCTTCCAACGAAATTATGGACAATTACATTCCTGAAATTCCGATGACAAACATCTATTTTGCAGACGGGCAAGCCCTTGATGAGGTTTACAAATATGGTTCTTTCCTTCAAAGCAAAATGTATCACGCTTCAATCAAGTGTACTAACTGCCATTTGCCACATTCAGGAAAACTAAAAATGCAAGGAAATCAGTTGTGTTTACAATGCCATACCCCAAATTATGCCACAAGTGCACACACTTTTCATAAGGAAAATACAGAGGCTTCTGACTGTAAATCGTGTCATATGCCAACACGCACCTATATGGGAAACGACATTCGTCACGACCATAATTTTGCTGTTCCTCGTCCTGATTTGTCGGACAAATATGGAGTTCCAAACGCCTGCAATACTTGCCATAACGACAAATCCGCAAAATGGGCGAGCCAAGCAGTAGAAAAATGGTATGGAAAAGAACGAAGACCACATTTTGCAGAAAATTTGATTATCGGAAGCCAACAAAACGAAGAAAGTTTAGAGCGATTGAATGAATTGCTCACAAACGAGACCACTCCTAATATCATTCGAGCAACTGCTATGCACTATTTAGGAGGAATATACACGGAAGAAAGTCTTCAGCTGGTAAAAAAAGAATTGAAAAGCCAAGATGCTCTTACTCGTTACCGAGCGGTTATAGCTTTAGGAAATTTCCCGATACATTTGTATGAAAACGAGTTAATTCCGCTATTAACCGATAAAGTAAAAGCTGTACGAATAGCCACAGCCTACGTGTTTCTGTCACAAAAGGGATTAGAACAATCAAAATTACTATCTTCCTTTGAATCAGCCCGAAAAGAATATGAAATTTTTGTACTTTCACAAGCTGATTTTCCGGTAGGAAGTGCCACAGCTGGTGATTATTTCACGAACTTAGGAGACACAGACAAAGCAATTTTATTCTACGAAAGAGCTATCAAAAAAGATAAAACTCTGAATCACGTTCGCTTGAACTTAGCAACACTTTATAACAGAAAAGCACAAAACGACAAAGCGTGGCAAATACTTAACGAAGCCCAAAATTATGCCCCGAAAAACCCTCAAATTTATTACTTTATGGCTTTGTTAAGCAGTGAAGAAAAAGATTATAACCAAGCGAAAAAATATTTTGAAAAAGCGATGCAATTGGGAATGAATAATGAAAATATTCAAAGAAACTATCAATCAGTGATTCAACTAATTAAAAACAACAATTAACATAAAAGGAACTATTTCTTAATTGAAAATAGTTCCTTTTTAAATCATATTTTCTTCTGAATTTAACTTGGAGTATTTTTCAAAATTTCAAGCAAATATTTCCAGAATTTTTGAACAGATTTGATATTCACTTTTTCATCGGGAGAATGTGCCCCTTTGATGGTAGGTCCGAAGCTAATCATTTCCATATTGGGGTAATTCTGTCCTAAAATACCGCATTCCAGTCCTGCGTGACAAGCAACAACATTTGGTTTTTCCCCGAATAATTTCTCATATTGTTCTTTCAATACCTTCAAAATAGAAGCATTAACATTAGGCTCCCAACCAGGATAACTTCCTGTGAATTCTACCTCAAATCCGGAAAGTTCAAAGGCTGAACGTAGTGCATTTGCCAAATCAAACTTCGCTGATTCCACTGAAGAACGCGTCAAGCAAAGAATTTTAATTTCTCCATTTTTGATAACCACACGAGCGATGTTATTGCTGGTTTCTACCAAATCCGAAATACTTTTGCTCATTGCATAAACTCCGTTGTGAGCTGTGTAAATCGAACGTAAAACTCCTTCCTGAACGCCCAATTCCATTACACTTTCAGGCAGATTTACATCTTCCAAAGTAATGGAAAAATTAGGTTCTGTTACTTGTAATTCGTGTTTAATTACTTCGGCAAGTTGCTTAAATTCAAACTGAAACGCCTCATTCTGAACTTTATCAACTACCACAATAGCAACACTTTCACGAGGAATGGCATTACGAAGCCCGCCTCCGTTTACCTCAGCAATTCGCAGACCAAAGTTTTCAAATCCGTCAAAAAGCAGGCGGTTCATTATTTTATTGACATTGCCAAAACCTTTGTGAATATCCATTCCGCTATGTCCACCTTGCAATCCTTTTACAGCGATTTTGTACGCGACAACATCTTGCGGAGTTTCTTCTTCGTCATACTCACGGAAAGCGGTAACATCCACGCCACCAGCACATCCTATGTCTATTTCGTCATCTTCTTCAGTGTCCAAATTCAGAAGAATATCCCCTTTGAGCAGTCCGCCTTTAAGCCCCATTGCTCCGGTCATTCCCGTTTCTTCATCGATGGTAAAGAGTGCTTCAATGGCAGGATGAGCAATATCGGTACTTTGCAGAATTGCCATTATTGCGGCTACTCCAATTCCGTTATCGGCTCCGAGTGTGGTTCCTTCTGCTTTTACCCAATCGCCTTCGATTTTCATTTTAATGCCTTCCGTGTCGAAATCAAAAACGGTGTCGTTATTTTTTTGATGAACCATATCCAAATGCGATTGAAGCACTACCGTTTTTCGGTTCTCCATTCCGCTTGTTGCTGGTTTTCGGATAATTACGTTCCCTACTTCATCTTTTGAAGTTTCCAAACCTAATTTCTTCCCGAAATCCATCATAAAAGCAATTACCTTTTCTTCCTTTTTTGACGGACGAGGCACAGCATTCAAATCTGCAAAATTCTCCCAAAGTGCTTGGGGTTGTAGTTTTTTTATGTCTGTATTCATATTTGATAAAATTAAAAACGAGTTTCGCGAACTCAAGTTATAAGTTGAAGGCTCAAAGTTAATGATAAAATTTATTATTTTTGCCCTCAATTCAAAATTATTTCGGCGGAATGAAACGCAAATATATTTTTTACATCTTTTTTATCGGAATTTGGATATTACTGCGAAATTCACCTCAAATAACAGAAACTTTTTACAGCAGAAATATATATCCTTACATCGCAAAAACACTTCATTTTGCTTTCGGATGGATTCCTTTTTCATTCGGAGATGTTTTTTACACCATTTTAGGCAGTTTTATTGTATATTTCATCATAAAAAATATAAAAAAAATATGGGAAAAGCCCATTTGGTTCGCTGATAAAGCTTTTTCTTTCATTTTTGCAATCTTTTTTTGTTTTTTTTCTCTCTGGGGGTTCAATTATTTTCGCATTCCGCTATCGGAATCATTAAAAATCAATACAAAATACACAAAAGAAGAACTTTTACTGGCTACTGATATATATATTTCAGAAGCAAATCATTTCCATAAACAATTAGCAGAAAATGACAGTGTAAAAGTTGATTTTCAAATGCCACATCGCGAGATTTACAAAATCGCTTCTGAAAGTTTCCCTCTGGAAATTGAAAACTTGACTGATTTTTCCTCGTTTAGAAGTGTAAAACCGTCAATTTACAGTTTGTTTTTGACCTATATGGGGTACAGCGGTTACATCAATCCTTTCACCAATGAGGCTCAGGTAAACGGAAAAATAATTGGTTACTCCACCGCCGTCACAGCCTGCCACGAAATCGCTCACCAAATGGGATACGCCGCTGAAGAAGAAGCTAATTACATTGGCTATTTGGCTGCAAAAAATAGCGATAATCCACATTTTAAGTACTGTGCTTCCATTTTTGCTTTGCGTTATCTGCTTAACGAAGTTTATAAATTCGCTCCTGAAAAATACGAAGAAGTTAAGGGAAAAATCCGTTACGGAATTTTTGAAAATTATGCAGAAACCCGCCGTTTTTGGCAGCAATATGAAAACAAAGCCGAACCGATTTTCAAAGCAAGTTACGATGCTTTTCTGAAAGCTAACAAACAACAACAAGGTATTGAAAGTTATAATTTGGTTGTAGGTTTGCTTATAAATTCAAAAATAAAAAACTGAAAATCTGAATATTACACACAACAACCTCTTTCTTTTCGGAAAAAAATAACACTTTTTGAGAAAAAATATATGATTTTCTTATGTTATTCCAATATAAGTAGTATATTTGCTTACGGATTTTTCAGCCAAAATTGATGACAACAGAAGTAAAAAAAGAGGGTAAATTTTCATACATAGAAGAAGGAGAAGGAACTCCAATTATCATTCTGCACGGACTTATGGGAGGGTTGAGTAATTTTGAAGGAGTCCTTTCATTTTTTTCAAAGACAAATTACAAGGTAGTTATTCCTGAATTGCCTTTGTTTTCAATGCCTTTATTGACTACATCTGTCAAAACCTTAGCAAAATTCTTACGAAAATTCATCAAACATAAAAAATTTGAGAACGTTATCCTCTTAGGAAATTCACTGGGAGGGCACGTGGGGCTTCTTTATACAAAAATGCATCCGCAGAACGTTAAAGCACTCATTTTAACGGGAAGTTCAGGGCTTTACGAAAGTGCTATGGGGGATGGCTATCCGCGTCGGGGTGATTACGATTTTATCAAAAAGAAATGCGAAGAGGTTTTCTATGACCCTGCGGTTGCCACAAAAGAAATCGTTGATGATGTTTTTCAAAATGTAAATGACCGAGGAAAATTAATAAAAACGTTGGCTCTTGCCAAAAGTGCTATTCGCCACAATATGGCTAAGGATTTGCCCAAAATGCACACTCCTACTTGCCTGATTTGGGGGAAAAATGACAGCGTTACACCACCAAAAGTAGCGGAGGAATTTCACGAATTACTTCCTGATTCTGAACTATTTTGGATTGATAAATGCGGTCACGCACCAATGATGGAACATCCCGATGAGTTTAACGAACTGCTAAACAATTGGCTACTTAAACGAAATCTATAACAGAAAGAAAAGTCACTACACGTTTAGTGATTTTTCGTTTTTAAAAAGCATAAAACTTTTAAAAAGAATGATTATTACCAAAGCTGAATTTATTGTAAGTAACTCTGACGTAAGTAAATGCCCCTCTGAACCGATTCCCGAATATGCTTTCATTGGGCGGTCAAACGTTGGGAAATCTTCGCTCATTAATATGCTTACCAACAATAAAAATTTAGCGAAAACTTCGGGAAGACCAGGAAAAACACAACTCATCAATCATTTTAAAATAAATAACAATTGGTTTTTGGTGGACTTGCCCGGGTACGGATATGCCCGTGTGTCAAAAACAACCAAAAAAACATTCCAAAAGTTTATCACTCAATATTTTGAGAAACGCCAACAATTAGTTTGTGCTTTTGTTTTGGTGGACATTCGCCACGAACCTCAAAAAATTGATTTGGAATTTATGCAATGGCTGGGCGAAAATGCTATTCCGTTTGGGATTATTTTTACCAAAGCCGACAAGCTGAAACCCAACGCCATCGAACGGAATGTTGAAGCCTACAAAAGTATTCTGCTCGAAACTTGGGAAGAATTCCCTCCGCATTTCGTTACTTCCTCGGAAAATAAAACAGGAAAGGAAGAACTTCTGCAATACATTGATGATATCAACAAAAGTTTGCGATAAATTTCTTTTATGAAGAAAAGAAAACGAATATCCCAATGCCCAAATTGCCAAACGATGCTTTCGGTGAGGGATAATTTCTGTCCAAACTGCGGACAAGAAAATCACTATAATGATTTTTCCGTCAAAGAATTAGCGAATGACTTTTTTGGGTCATTCATAAACTTCGACAACAAAATCTGGAACACGCTCAAAACCATCTTCCGTCCCGGACAAATTACCAAACAATATATCGAAGGCAAACGCATTCGGTTTGTACCGCCTTTCAAGTTGTATCTGTTTTTTTCCTTCATTTTCTTTGTAATGATGAGTTTTTCTTTTCAAAAAGCCTCTCATTCCGATTTCACGAAAAGAATTTTCAACAGAATTAATAAAACCATCGATTCGGAAACACTAAATATCTCCGAAAAAGAATACAATCAGCTTAAAAATGCCAATTCCGATGAAATAAAATCGTTTATCGACAGTGTTTTTGCCCATAAAACAAAATGGAATCAAACAAAAAAAGAAGATTTTTACGATTTAGTAAATAAAAACGGATTTGAAAGCTTTCGAGTAGATGTTTCAGAGAATAATTTTTCTATAGGAACGCAAAGAAGTTTCCTTTCATACGATATTTTTATGAAAAAAAAGCCGGAATTTGATACTATTTGGACTGGAAAACATCAACTCACACGCAAGGAACTGCAATCCGTTTACGGAAATAACTCCAAAACGGATTCCTTGATAACGGCAAAATGGAAAAACCTCGGGCATTTTGAGCGAATAAAACTTCATAACTCAATCAACCAAACAGGTGTTTTTACCTTCGGAACGGTAAACCAAATGACCGAATTCATCGATGCACAAATCGGGAAATATTTATCGATTATCTCCTACACCATTATTTTAATGATGCCTTTTGTATCATTACTCCTACTTATTTTCTTTCACAAAAAATATAAAAAACTATACGTACACCTGATTCATTCCCTGCATTTACATTCAATTATCTATCTGTTTACCAGCGTTTTTATGGGAATATTTTTATTGATAGGATTAAACAATTTGTTCTGGATATTATATGTACTTTTCCTAATAGGATTAATAATATATTTCATAATTTCCAACAAGATTTTATATCGGGAAAGGCGTCTCATAACCGTTTTTAAATCACTCATTTTAATCTTTTTATATTTCGGAATCTCGTTGTTCCTTACTATATACGTCGGATTTCTTTCCGTGTCATACACCTAAAAGTTTTTAATCACTTTTTTTCTTCTTGATGTTTTTCTGTTTTGAAATTTGTCTTTTTCAGAACAGATTTTCCTTATTTTCATTTCTTTTAGAACTTCAAACAGAATAATCGAACCAAAAATCAAATAGTTATTAATCATTATACCTTGAAAAAATATTTTAACTAAATAGTTAAAACTAAAAAACAAAGTAAAATAACTTTTAACTAAATAGTCAAAATCGAAAAACAAACTGAAACAACTTTTAACTAAATAGTCAAAATCGAAAAACAAGATGAAATGACTTTTAACTAAATAGTCAAAACTAAAAACAAACTGAAACAACTTTTAACTAAATAGTCAAAACTGAAAAACGAACTGAAACAACTTTTAACTAAATAGTTAAAACTAAAAACAAGAATAAATGACTTTTGACTAAATAGTTAAAACTGAAAAATAAACTGAAACAACTTTTAACTAAACAATTAAAGAATAAAAAAATGATAAAACTCACAAGCTTACAGATATAATCATCTGATTCATCGTTAAACAGATTAAAGTTTTCTAACTCAAAATAAATTACTATCTTTGAGGTCGAAAAATTGACTAATAAAGTGATAAACCGATAATTTTTAAGCCAATGAAAAATATATTTTTATCAACCATTCTGTTAGGAATTAGTTCGTTAAGCGTGGCACAGACCTCGCAAACGCTCGAAAAGAATTGGAAATTTACGCGTGAGGACAACAAAAACTTCTCGCAAGTAGCTGTGAACGACAAAAAATGGCAAAGTGTAACCGTGCCGCACGATTGGGCGATTTACGGACCTTTTGACATTGAAAACGATGTGCAACGCACCGCCATTAAGCAGGACGGACAGGTAGCTCCCATTGAGCATTCAGGGCGTACGGGAGGACTTCCGTTCGTGGGCGTGGGCTGGTACAGAACTTCTTTTGATGTGGCTGATTTTAACGCTGACAAAAAGGTATTTATCCAATTTGACGGGGCAATGTCCAATGCCGAAGTGTTCGTAAATGGGCAAAAAGCAGGTGAGTGGCATCACGGATACAATACTTTTTTCTTCGATGTTACTTCTTTGGTAAAAGAAAAAAACAACACCTTGGCGGTTCGGCTCGAAAATCTTACGCAGCAGTCGCGTTGGTACCCCGGGGCAGGGCTTTACAGAAATGTGCATATCATTACCAAACATAAAAATCACATTCCGATTTGGGGGGTACAAATCACAACTCCTGTTGTTAAGAAAAATTTCGCAAAAGTTGTGATAAAAACGGAATTATCTCTGGAAGTGAAGCAGAATTATTTCGTACATACCATAATTAAAGATAAAAACGGACAAAAAGTTGCTGAAAAACAAACTCACTTAACAAAATATGATGTAGCTATGGGCTATGTGATTGAACAAGACTTCTTTATTGACAATCCAGAGCTTTGGGATATTCAGCAACCGAATTTATATACAGCCGAAGTTTCTTTATTTGAGTCTTGGGGCGATGTTTATTCAAGTTCTGAAAAAGTAACGAATACTTTTGGTATCCGAAAAATCGAAATCAAACCCAACGACGGCTTCTACCTGAACGGACGCAAAATCAAGTTTCAAGGAGCTTGTATGCACCACGATTTAGGACCTTTGGGCGGAGCGGTTAATGAGGCGGCTATCCGTCGTCAAATCAAAATAATGCAAGATATGGGCGTAAATGCCATTCGTACCGCTCACAATATGCCTGCCCCTGAGTATGTGCGTATTGCAGACGAAATGGGAATGATGCTTGCCCTTGAAAGTTTTGACGAGTGGGCAATTCCGAAGGTACAAAACGGCTATCATTTGTATTTCAAAAACTGGGCTGAAAAAGATTTGACCAATTTGGTGCGTCATTTCCGCAACAATCCGAGCGTAGTGATGTGGTTCATTGGTAATGAGGTGGAAGAACAAAGCGTGGAGGAGGGAGCCAAAGTAGCACGATGGCTGCAAGATATTATCCACAAGCACGATGGTACACGTCCGGTTTCCAACGGAATGGACAGACCTGACCACGTCTTCAAAAACAATATGGCGGCGACAATGCAGGTAGCTGGGTTTAACTATCGTCCGTTCCGATACCAAGAAGCCTATAAAAAATTACCACAACAGCTAATTTTAGGAAGCGAAACGGCTTCAACTATCAGTTCACGAGGCGTTTATAAATTCCCTGTGGAGCGAAAATCAATGCCGAAATATGCCGACCAACAGACCTCTTCTTACGATGTGGAACATTGTGGCTGGTCGAACCTACCCGAAGACGACTGGATTCAGCACGAAGACCTTCCGTATGCCATCGGTGAATTTATCTGGACAGGTTTTGACTACTTGGGCGAACCGACTCCGTATTATGTAGAATGGCCAGCTCACAGCTCATACTTTGGTGCGGTCGATTTGGCAGGGCTTCCAAAAGATAGATTTTACCTTTACAGAAGCCATTGGAACAAAGAAGCCGAAACGCTACACGTTCTACCACATTGGAATTGGGAAGGACGTGAAGGACAGGTAACTCCGATTTTTGTTTATACAAATTATCCTTCGGCAGAGGTTTTCATCAATGGAAAAAGTCAAGGGAAACGTAGCAAAGATTTGAATATTCCGCTTGACGGAAGTTACACCAAAGAAGCGCAGCAATCGTTTGAGCGTCAGAAACGTTATCGCCTAATGTGGCTCGACACCAAATACGAGGCAGGAGAGGTAAAAGTGGTTGCTTACGACAAAAACGGAAAAGCCGTAGCTGAAAAAATTGTAAAAACCGCAGGAAAACCTCATTCACTTCGCCTTACTTCCGACAGAAATGTAATTACTGCCGACGGAAAAGACCTTTCGTTCATTACCATAGAAGCGGTGGACAAAGACGGAAATCTATGTCCTAATGTAAATGATTTGGTTACTTTCAAAGTGAGTGGAGCAGGAACATATCGTGCGGCAGCCAATGGCGATGCCACCTCAACCGACCAATTCCATTTGCCAAAAATGCATCTTTTCAACGGAAAATTGGTAGCCATAGTTCAATCTGCTGAAAAATCCGGAGAAATCACTTTTAAAGCCGAGTCAAAAGGTTTGAAAGGAGCAGAAATCAAACTAAAAACAGAAAAATAAACAAAAAATCAAAAAAAGGTTTCTCAAAAAGGGAAACCTTTTCTGTTTTACATTAAAAATTCAATTGATAATTTGCTTTTTGATAAAAAACACCGCAAAAATTATTTTCAATTACCAAAAAATACATCTTGAAATTCTCAAATTTTAGAAATTTCAAAAATTAATTCTATCTTTGTAAAAAATAATCTGATTATGTTTAGTGAAAGAGCTTTTAAAGTTTTTGAAGAAAGTATCAACAAATATCATATCTTAGATGATGTATATCAGCCATTTGAAAACCCTTATCCTTCCAAAAGCATAGAGCATTTACTCTATCGAAAAAATTGGATTGACACGGTGCAATGGCATTATGAAGATATTATTCGTGACCCGAAAATTGACCCCGTAGCTGCATTGGATTTAAAACGTAAAATAGATGCTTCAAATCAGGATAGAACTGATACTGTGGAATATATTGATAGTTATTTTCTCAATCTGTACAAAAATGTTAAGCCTCAAGCCAATGCTACAATAAACACAGAAAGTCCCGCTTGGGCAATCGACAGATTATCTATTCTTGCTTTAAAAATATATCATATGCAGGAGGAGGTAAATCGTCCTGAAGCATCGGCTGAACATAAAGCAAAATGTCAGGAAAAACTTAACATCCTCTTGGAGCAGAAAAAAGACCTTTCACTGGCTCTCAATCAACTTTTGGAAGACATTGAGGCGGGCAGAAAATATATGAAAGTATATAAGCAGATGAAAATGTACAACGATGAGGAACTTAATCCGATTTTGAGAAAAAAATAATCTCATTATAAACAATTTATACATATTGACTTTGGTAAAACTTATGATTTTGCCAAAGTTTTTTGTTTTAAATCAAAACTAAAAATTGATGAACAATTCTCGTTTCTGTTCTATTTTCTATTTGTGAAATTCATTGATTTTCCGTAAGTTTGCGAATCTAATTTTTCAATTGTGAAAAGAAACAAATTAAAAATCATTAATGACCCCGTTCACGGATTTATTCATATTCCTAACAGCCTTATCTTTGACCTGATTGAACATCCTTATTTTCAACGATTACGACGCATTACTCAGATGGGATTGTCCTATTTGGTGTATCCCGGAGCAAGGCATACGCGATTTCAGCACGCTTTAGGATGTATGCACCTAATGCAAAAAGCTGTTGAAAATCTTCGATATAAAGGAATTGAAATTTCCGACAAAGAAGCCGAAGGACTTTATATTTCCATTTTATTGCACGACATCGGTCACGGACCTTTTTCTCACGCAATGGAACACAGCATCGTGAGTAACATAGCACACGAAGAAATTTCGTTGTTGTTTATGCAAGAACTTAATCGTGAATTTAAAGGAAAATTGGAAGTCGCTATCGAAATTTTCAAAGGTAGTTATCCTCGTAAGTTTTTACATCAACTTATTTCAAGTCAGCTTGATATGGACAGGTCGGACTACTTAAAACGCGACAGTTTTTATACCGGCGTGGCAGAAGGAAATATCAATCCTGAGCGTATCATATCAATGCTCAATGTGCGAAATGATGAATTAATGGTCGAAGAAAAAGGAATTTACTCAGTTGAGAAATTTCTGGTAGCACGCCGACTAATGTATTGGCAGGTATATCTTCATAAAACCAGTGTTGCCGGGGAACAGCTGCTAATCAGAGTTTTAAAACGTGCTAAGGAATTAATTCAGAATGGAGAAAGTTTACCAATGTCAAGCTCTTTGATGTTTTTCGTTAAGAATAAAGTGAGCAAGGAGCAATTTACAAAAGATATATTGGATAAGTTTGCATTGCTTGATGATGTTGATATTATTTCTGCTATGAAAGAATGGCAATTCCACTCTGATTTTGTTCTTTCCAAGCTAAGTAAAATGCTTTTGTACAGAGATTTACCCAAAGTAAAATTACAAAATTCCGAATTTGACTCAGATAAATTAAACGTTTTATATGAAAAAGTTTCTTCCGCTTATAACATATCAAAGGAAGAGGCTGCATATTTCGTTTTTTCGGACAAAGTTTCTAACACAGCATATGATTCAAAACAGCAGAGAATAAACATTTTGACTAAAAAAGGCAAAATCATAGATGTTATTAAGGCATCTGACCAGCTTAATTTGGAGGCTTTATCAAAACCTGTTGTAAAACACTATCTTTGTTATCCAAAAGATTTATAATTAAATCATTACGAACAAAGGAAAAAGAAAAACTTATTACAAGATACGCATTATTTTATGTTTTTCACATTTAAATATTCAATTCTTTTTCCTAACCAATTAAATATTTTAAATTTTTTTAACACAAAAGAAAAAAAATATTTATAACTTGCGTGCATAAACGCTATAAGCCAACTTATTATTGATTAAAAAACAAATTTATATATACTAATTTTTTATGGAACATAGAACACCTGTCGATATTGGGCAAATCAACGAACGAATTGAGAGAGAAAGCGTATTTATTGATGCATTAACTTCTGAAATGAACAAAGTTATTGTAGGTCAGAAGCATATGGTGAATGCATTGCTTATAGGTCTGCTCGGGAAAGGGCACATTTTGCTTGAAGGGGTACCAGGACTTGCAAAAACGCTATCCATCAACACTTTGGCGAAAGCAGTTCACGGAAGTTTTAGCCGAATTCAGTTTACGCCCGACTTGCTTCCTGCCGATGTTATCGGAACAATGACTTACAACATCAAGCAAAATGAATTTTCTATCAAGAAAGGACCTATTTTTGCCAATTTCGTGCTGGCGGACGAGATAAACCGAGCCCCAGCCAAAGTACAATCCGCCTTGTTGGAGGCAATGCAAGAGCGACAAGTAACCATCGGCGACTCAACCTTCAAACTTGATGCTCCTTTTATGGTAATGGCAACCCAAAACCCCGTAGAACAAGAAGGAACTTATCCGCTCCCCGAAGCACAAGTGGATCGTTTTATGCTCAAAACGGTTATTGATTACCCGAAACTCGATGAGGAACAACGCATTATGCGTGATAATTTGCTAAACACGCAAACAATCGTGAACCAAACGGTATCACTCGAACAAATTTTGAAAGCACAACAAGCCATTCGTGAGGTGTATATGGACGAAAAAATCGAAAAATACATTCTGGACATCATATTTGCAACGCGTTATCCTGAAAAATATGGTTTGTCGGAGCTAAAACCACTCATTAACTTCGGTGCTTCACCTCGTGGTAGCATCAATTTAGCAATGGCATCGAAATGTTACGCCTTCATTAAGCGTCGCGGGTACGTAATTCCAGAAGATGTGCGGGCGGTTGTGTTCGATGTGTTGCGTCATCGTATCGGAATTACGTACGAAGCCGAAGCCGAGAACATTACCTCTGTTGAAATGATTCACAAAATTGTAAATACCGTTGAAGTTCCGTAGCATAACAATTTATTAATGAGTCAGTTATTTACAATAAAAGATGCCAGCCAATGGGCTACAGAATATACTGGAAAGAAGGTTACTTCTTCCAACATTTCGTATTTGGTACAATATGGAGTTATAAAGAAATTTGACATTGCAGGAAACACACAGATTGATAAAAATGAGTTAAAAGCCTATTACAATTCTCAAATAAAAAATCGAGAAGAAGATTGGAAAGAAAAGCTGGGCAATGACTTAAATTGGCATCTTTCATTCGACCAATATAAAGAAGCTGAAACCACCAAACACGTTCATCGTTTGCATCCATATAAAGGAAAATTTATCCCTCAGTTGGTAGAATATTTTTTGGATAATCATACTGATGAATTTAAAAAAGCAGTATTTTTCCAAGCAAATGATATTGTACTTGACCCATTTTCTGGAAGTGGCACGACAATGGTTCAAGCCTGTGAATTGGGCATTCACGCTATTGGAATAGATATTTCTGTTTTTAACACCTTGATAGGAAATTGCAAAGTCGGAAAATATCAATTGGCTGACATTCAAAAGGAAACTAAACAAATTACGGATAAGTTAAAATCATTTTTAACCGAAAAACATATTACGGATTTTGATAAAGAATTGCTTGATGCCTTAAATGAGTTTAATAAAATTCATTTTCCTGTTCCTGAATACAAGTATAAGCTTCGTCAAAAACAAATTGATGGTAAAGTGTATGGAGCAGAAAAAGAGCAACTATTTTTGGAACAATATTTTTCTCTGGTAGATAAATACAATATTCAACTCAAACAAGACAAGGCAGAAACCTTTCTCGATAAATGGTATATCAAAAATATTCGTGAAGAAATTGATTTTGTTTTTGATTTGATAAAGAAAATTGAGAATCCAAGCACAAAAAGAATTGTTACTCTTATTTTGAGTCGTACCATTCGTAGCTGTCGTGCCACCACTCACGCCGATTTGGCAACATTAGTAGAACCTGTAACTACAACCTATTATTGCGCCAAACACGGAAAAATTTGCAAACCTTTGTTTTCTATTTTAAAATGGTGGGAAACCTACTGCAAGGATACGATAAAACGACTGCAAGAATTTGATACAAGACGAACCAATACATATCAGATTTGCTTACAAGGCGATAGCAGAAATATTGATATTTTTGAGCAATTAAAGTTAAAAAATCCTGAATTTGCACAGTTAGCAAAAGGGCAAAAGATTAGAGGTATTTTCTCATCACCGCCGTATGTGGGGCTGATTGATTATCACGAACAGCACGCTTATGCCTATGATTTATTTGGGTTTGAACGCAATGACGAGAAAGAAATAGGACCTTTGTATAAAGGACAAGGACAAGAGGCTAAAAAATCGTATGTAGAAGGTATTTCAGCAGTTTTGAATAATTGTAAAAAGTATTTAGTAGAGGATTACGATGTATTTTTAGTGGCGAATGATAAATACAATTTATATCCGCAAATTGCCCAAAATGCAGGAATGCAAATTGTTAATCAGTACAAACGTCCCGTGCTCAATCGTACCGAAAAAGATAAAAATGCGTATGCGGAAATTATTTTTCATTTAAAAAGCAAGGTTTAAAGTTATGGATAGTATAATAAAATCATATTTAAATAATTTTATAAATAGATATAGCATAGATTCATCTATTCCTGAATCTGATAAATTTGAATATTTTTCGACTTTTAGTATTCTGTCTCAAGAAATTAATGGAAATATTTTAAAAAATGATTTAGAAACAATATCCACAGGAAAAGCAAAAGGAGTTGATACTATTGCTTTTAGTATTAATAAAAAATTAATCCTAAATAGTGATGAGCTAAATAATTTCAGTAATCAAAGTTTATTTGTTGATGCATTTTTTATTCAATCAAAAACATCAAATGGCTTTTCAGATTCTGAATTAGGAAATTTCCTAGATGTAATTATAGATTTTTTTTCAGATTCTCCCAAATATAACATTCCTGAATTTGAAAATTCCAAGGATATATATTCAAAAATAATTGAAAATCTTGCGAATGTAAGAGAATTTAACTTACATTGTTTATATGTTTCTTTAGGAAATAAGCAAGAGGGTTCAACAACAATTGGCGCAACAAAAGACATAAAAACAAAACAACTGAAAAAATATGACTTATTTGATAATGTTAATGTTGAATTAATTGATAAAACCACGCTATTAAAGTATCATAAAAAAGTAATTACCCCATTACGTTCAACTATTAAGTTTGAGAATAAAATCCAGTTGACTGGAATAACTGATGTAGAGGAGGCTTATATAGGGTTTATTCCATTTTTAGAGTTTAAAAAATTAATAATGGATGAATCTGAGACAAAAATAAAAAGTCTTTTCAATGATAACCTAAGAGATTTTTTAGGGCTTGATAATCCTATTAATCAAGGAATTAAAAAAACATTACAAATGAATAAGTTCAATGAATTTTCTTTACTAAATAATGGGGTAACTGTAATTGCAGATTCAAATATAGGAAAGGGAAACACTCTAATTCTTGAAAACTATCAAATTGTAAATGGATGTCAAACATCAAATGTTCTTTTCGAGTGCAAAGATATTCCAAATATAGACAATGTGCTCATTCCTCTTAAGGTAGTAATTACAAAAAAGGAAGAACTAAGAGATGAAATTATTTTAACTACAAATAGCCAATCAAGATTTACTGAAGAACAATTGTTTGCTATTACACAATTTCAAAAAACATTAGAAGATTTCTATACTTCAAATAAAAATTTGGATGGCTTGTATTACGAAAGAAGAACAAATCAATATATAAATCTAAGTATAAATAGGGGAAATATTATAGAAATTAGAGAACAACTTAAAAGTTTTATAGCAATGTTTTTTGACTTACCACATTTAGTAGCAGGGAATATAGGTAAAGTTATAAAAATTCATAAAGATAAATTTTTTCAAAAAGATCACGAACCGATTTCATATTATGTGTCGGGACTTTTGTCTTCAAAATGGGATAAATTACTATTAAGAGAGGATAAAGAGTATAAGCAGTTTAACAAATATCGATACCATATATTTATGGGGGTTAGATACTTAATTGAAGATCTACCATTTCAAAGCAGTTATCTGAACAAACCTAAAAATTACTCTATTAAAACATCTGAAGGAAAAAGAGAAAATAGTTTTAATAAATTACTTCAAGTTATAAGAGATGAAAATAATTTGGAACAGGTTATAGATACAGCTATAAATATATTCAAAACAGTCGATTATGAGCGCACGAAAAGAGGTGCGTACTCTGGACCTATAACAGATGAGTATATTAATAAATTACAAAATCATATTAATTCAGAAAATTAGAAAAATGCTCACACCCCAACAAATAACTAGCATCGAAAATACCTTGCGTCAGAGTTTGCGAAATAAGTTTCAAAACTATAATCCCGAACCTGCCGTAATGCCCTTCCATACACGGCTTTTAGGCAAAGACCGAATGGCGTTGTTTTCGTTTATTCATTCACTCAATACCAATTTCGGGACGAGTATTTTTGAACCTGTGGCGAAGTCGTTGGCAGAATCGAGGTTTAAAGTTGTAAAAACACAAGCTACAGCCGGCAATCAGATAAGTAAACAGGCACAAGAGGTTATTCAAGAAATAATGGATAATTTAACGGCTTCATTTTCAAAACCTAATAAATTTGATGAAATAGAAGCCATTAGAAAAGTTTGTCAATTGGGCGAAATGAAAACCGTAAAACCCACCAAAGTGGATATTTGGCTGGAAACTTACGAAAATGAATTATTTCTGTTCGATTTAAAAACAGCCAAACCTAACAAAGGTGGTTTTAAAGAATTTAAACGTACACTTTTGGAATGGATAGCTTGCGTTTTAGCAGAAAATCCTGAGGCAAAAATCAATACCCTGATAGCTATTCCTTACAATCCGTATGAACCAAAGCCCTATTCACGTTGGACAATGGCAGGAATGTTGGATTTGGAAAATGAACTTAAAGTCGCTGAAGAATTTTGGGATTTTTTGGGAGGAGAAGGTACTTATCAGGGTTTGCTGGATTGTTTTGAAAGAGTAGGTATTGAGCTACACGCTGAAATTGATGCGTATTTTAAAAGATTTGTTTAAACTTACTGGTCAAATATTTGTGATTTTATAGATACATAAACACATCTAAATCAATGGACACCAAAGAAATATTAAAAAAAGTACGGAAGATTGAGATAAAAACACGTCGGCTTAGCGATAATATATTCGGGGGAGAATATCATTCTACTTTTAAAGGGCGTGGAATGACTTTTTCCGAAGTGCGTCCGTATCAATATGGTGATGATATTCGCTCAATCGACTGGAATGTTACGGCTCGCTATAACGAACCTTTCGTGAAAGTGTTTGAAGAAGAACGCGAACTTACCCTTATGCTGATGGTGGACGTTAGTGGAAGTGAACTTTTCGGAACTTCACAGCAATTCAAAAGCGAAATGATTACTGAAATTGCCGCCACACTGGCTTTCTCGGCACTTCAAAACAATGACAAGACCGGACTCATTCTGTTTTCCGACCAAATAGAACTGTATATTCCTCCAAAAAAAGGAAAATCACACGTTTTGCGTATCATTCGTGAGCTTATTGAATTTGAACCGAAGAGTTACAAAACAAACATTGCCCAAGCGTTTGAGTTTTTGAGCAGTGTAATGAAAAAAAAGGCGATTGTTTTCGTGTTATCCGATTTTATGGACAGAAACTACGAAAAACCGGTTCGTATTGCCTCACGTAAGCACGATGTTACGGGCATTCGGGTCTATGATGCAAAAGAAACGACCTTACCTAATTTGGGTTACATCACGGTAAAAGATGCAGAAACGGGTGAATTACTGCTGGTCAATACCGGTTCAAAAGCAACACGACTCGAATACGAGAAACATTATCAAGAAACGGTATCTTATTTTGAACATTTATTGCAAAAATCGGGAGCGGGAACCGTAAGTTGCCGCTGTGATGAGAGTTATACGCAAAAGCTATTGGGATATTTTAAACGAAGAGGGTAGTTTTTCAATGAAAAATGAACAATTAACAATGAAGTAGGAAAATTCTTCAATGAAAAGGAAGAATAAATGATAAATTAAAGAGGAATTTTGACGAATAATGAAAAATCAGAATGAAAAATAAGATTTTATACGCTCTATTGCTATTGGTTTCGGGCTTAAAGGCACAAGAAATTCAGTTTGAAACCGACACCAAAGAGATAAAGATAGGAGAACAGATAAAATATAAAATATCCGTGGAAGCATCTGACGGAGAGGCTGTTTTATTCCCTGACGGACAGACTTTTTCCCCGCTGGAAATGGTGCGGACTACGCCTATTGACACTTTATCCAAAGGAGAAAAAATCCGTTTGGAGAAGGAATACTTCCTCACGCAATTCGATTCGGGAAATTATACCATACCCCGCCAACGAATCCGCATAAACGCCACTGATTTTTATACAGATTCGCTTCGAATTGAGGTGCGTTCAGTAGCGGTGGACACCTTAAAACAGCCCTTGTACGACATCAAGCCGATTATGGAAGTAACTCCGTCCAAAAGCACAAATCTATGGTTATGGATTGGTTCAATTTTGGCTTTGATAGCCTTAGGTTTGCTCGCTGTTTACTTGTTTATATTTCGGAAGAAGCGACTTTCACAGGAAGAAATAATGAGAAATCTTCCTCCGTTTGAACGAGCTATCGAAGAACTTAAAAAACTGCAAAATTCTAAATATCTGATAGAATCAAAGCACAAGGAATATTACTCGGAACTGACCGATATCATTCGTAAATATTTGGAAGAAGAAGTACATATTTCTGCCAAAGAAAGTACCAGCGATGAATTACTTGAAAAAATTCATCTTTTGCAACAGGACGGAAAACTTAATCTTACGCTTGAAACTATTTCCAACCTCAAAAGGGTATTGCAAACTGCCGATTTGGTAAAATTTGCCAAAAACAAGCCATCGGACAACATTGCAGAATATGACCGAGAGACCATTGAAGATGTAGTTGTAAAAACGAAAAAGGCTATTCCAGAAGTTTCTGAGGATACAGAAAACTATCATAATGAGCAAATTAAAGTTTTACAAGAAAAGAAACGCAAAAAGAAAAAGATTATAAACATAATTGTAGCTACAATAGCAGTTGCTCTGGTGGGAATATTTTCTTACTACGTTACATACAACTTTTTTGGGGGTAATTCTATCCAGAAAATTAGTAAAACCGAATGGGTAACAAGTGATTATGGATATCCAATTACAGAGCTTACAACTCCAAAAATATTAACACGTAGGCAAATAATTGATATTAAAGGCTTTGAAGGACTTGTAAACAAGCAATATGTATTTGATTTCGGAAGCATCAATTCTGAATTGTACATAATGACAAGCATTATTACCTTCAAACAAACAGGTTCAGACCAAAAATTTGAATTAGACCCTGAAATGGTCAATGAAATCGTACTTTCGCAGTTAGATGCAGCCGGAGCCAAGAACATTACAACCCTCAGAGAGGAGTACACCACTCCAAGCGGCGTGCAAGGAATCAAAGTTTCAGGCAAAATGACACTGAACGACGAAAAAAGTAAAAAGCCCTTTGATGCTGGTTACGAGCTGTATAGCTTTACCGAAAATGGTGCATTACAGCAATTGCTTATTACGCATATTGATACTCCACAAGCGGGAGAAATCGCTCAAAGAATATTGCATTCCATTAACTTTAAAAGAGATTGATAAAGAAATTTACGTATGTTCAAAGATATAACTTTTGCAAATCCAACCTTTTTTTGGCTGTTGTTGCTTATCCCATTAATGATATTGTGGCATTTCTTTTGGAACAAAAAATCAAAAGCCTCGCTCACGGTATCAACAACCAGTGCTTTTAAAAAAGTAACATCTTGGGAAAGTGGATTATATCACTCCTTATTCATTTTCAGAATATTGGCTACTGGTTTAATCATTGTTGCTTTGGCACGTCCGCAAATGCGTTCGGAATCGGCTAAAACCAAAATTACGGACGGCATAGACATTGTAATGGCAATTGATGTTTCGGCAAGTATGCTTTCACAGGATTTAAAACCAAACCGTTTTGAGGCTTTAAAAAAAGTGGCTTCACAATTCGTCAAGGAACGTCCGTCCGACCGTATCGGACTGGTTATCTATTCGGGAGAAAGTTATACTAAAACACCCGTAACCAGTGATAAGTCCATCATACTGAGTGCTCTTAAAGGACTCACTTACGGGCAAATTGAGGACGGAACCGCCATAGGAATGGGACTTGCCACTGCCGTGAACCGACTTAAAGAGAGTAAAGCCAAAAGCCGAGTAATTATTCTACTTACCGACGGGGTAAACAACACAGGTTTTATTGACCCGCAGACTGCGGCAGAAATAGCAGCGGAATACGGCATCAAAGTTTATACCATTGGCATCGGTACAAACGGTATGGCACTCTCTCCGTATGCCCTGAACGCCGACGGAAGCATTATGTATCGTATGCAACAGGTCGAAATTGATGAACCACTGATGAAAAACATCGCAAAAACTACCGAAGGACGCTATTTCAGGGCTACCGACAATAAAAAATTGGAAGAAATATACGCTGAAATCAACAAAATGGAAACCACAAAGATTGAGGAATTTAAATACACGCAAGTCGATGAAAAATTTCGGCTTTTGGTCATCATCGCAGGGCTACTATTATTGCTTGAATTTTTGCTCAAACATACCATTTTCAGAAATGAAATTTAGTTGATTTATCTCTCTTCATTAAAAAATTGCAATATCTTATTTCAAAACAATAGTTATGATACACATTGACGAAAAGATATATTTATGGTATATACCAATCATAGCATTTATGTTTCTTGCTTTTGTTTTATCACAAATCCGAAAAAGAAGAAAACAGAGACATTTTGCCGATGAAAAACTTTTAAAACGATTAGCCCCTGACCGCTCGCAGTTCAAACCTTGGCTAAAATTCAGTTTTTTGGTTGTCATCATTGTGCTTTTATGTATTGCTTTGGCTAATCCGAAAATCGGCACGAAAATTGAGACCGTAAAACGCGAGGGTGTGGACGTTGTCTTTGCCATTGACGTATCAAAAAGTATGCTTGCCGAAGATGTAGCCCCCAACCGTATTGAAAAGGCCAAACGCTTAGTGTTTGAAACAATGAACGAGCTGAAAGGCGACCGCATCGGGATAGTTGCATACGCTGCAAGTGCTTATCCATTATTGCCTTTGACTACCGACCACTCGGCGGCGAAAATGTTCTTGCAAAGTATGAATACTGATATGCTTTCATCGCAAGGTACAGCCATTCAGGAAGCAATCCGAATGGGAAGTAGCTACTTCGATGAAAACCAGCCAACAGCACGCATTTTGGTTATTATTTCGGACGGAGAAGACCACGAAATGGGAGCCACAGAAATCGCATCAGAAGCACTAAATCAAGGAGTTACCATTTACACCATCGGAGTAGGCTCAGAGAAAGGTGCTCCCATACCAATTAAAGAAGGAAATACACAAACTTACAAACGCGACCGAAATGGGGAAGTAGTCATTACTCGCCTAAATGCGGAATTATTACAGCAAATCGCCCAAAATGCGGGAGGAAAATACACAGACGGTAACAATACCAAACAAGCTGTTGAACAGATTGTAAAAATATTGGACGGAACCGAAAAAAGTGAATTTGAAACACAAAAGTTTGTAGATTACAAAGACCAATTTCAATGGTTTTTGGCAGGAGCATTGCTTCTTTTGATATTAGATTTATTTATTTTTGAAAGAAAAACATTGTGGGTTAAGATGTTAAATCTATTTAACGAATCGTAAGCCTGTTTTTTTCTTATTTTTTTAATGAATTATCATATTTTTATCTGAAAAATGACACGAAATTTATTTTACATAGTATTTTTGATAGGATTTTCTTCTTTTGCACAAAATAGAGAAATTCAAGAGATGACAAAATCAAAAGAAATATCAAAGAAATACACATATCAAGGGAATAATGCTCTGAAAAATGACCAGCCCGTGCAAGCCGAAGTTGATTACCGTAACGCAATTGCCAAAAACAAGGATAATGGCATCGCTCAGTATAACTTAGGCACGATGTACTACAAACAAAAAAGTTACGATGAAGCTTTTACACGTCTGAAAAATGCATCAACTTCCAGTGAAATAAGCAGTGAGGAAAAACATCAAATATTTCACAATCTGGGAAATACCTTTATGCAAGAAAAAGCCTATGACAAAGCCGTGCAAGCTTATAAAGAGGCACTTCGCAACAACCCTACTGATGAGGAAACTCGGTATAATTTGGCAGTTGCACAAGATTTACTAAAGAAAAATCCTCCAAAACCCGAAAACAACAAGGATAATCAAGACAAACAACAAAATCAGGATAACAAAGATAAACAAAACGACCAAAACAATAAGGATAACCAAGACAAAAAAGACCAAAATAAAGACAAACAGGACGAAAAAGACAAAAACGAGGATAAAAATAAAGAAAAAGACGACCAAAATAAACAAAACCAAGACGAAAACAAGAAAAATCAGGACAAAAACCAAGGAAAAGACAAAAAAGACCCTAAGCAAGATAAAGAAGATAAAAATAAAGAGGGTGAAGGAAAGGAGCAAAATCGTCCATCTTCATTGTCTCCTCAACAAATGGAACGCATCTTAGAGGCAATGAACAATGAAGACCAAAAAACACAAGAAAAAATCAATGCACAAAAAGTAAAAGGAAATCGGTCAAAATCAGAAAAAGACTGGTAACAAGAAAATAATATACTAATGAAAAGCAGATTAAGCTAAAAACACAATGAAGATGAAATACCGCATATTATTTTTTATTAGTTTTGTAGTCAATCTATTATACTCACAAAATATAGAATTCACTGCCAAAGTAAGCAAAGAGAAATTAGGCTTAAATGAACGTTTACGAATCGAATTTTCGGTGAACAAAAACGGAGATAACTTCACGCCTCCGAATTTCAAGGACTTTACTGTGGTGATGGGACCTTCTCAGTCCGTTTCCGAGTTGTGGATAAACGGAAAACGCAGTTTTTCAAAAACTTACGGATATATTTTACAACCTACCGCTAAAGGAAAATTTACCATTGGGCAGGCTACCATTGAAATTGACGGAAAAACTCACAAAACATCGCCGATTCAGATAACAGTTACGGAAGCTGTGAACAATCCGTCGATGGATAAAACAAGTAAGGACGTGGCTTCTGACAATTTGTTTTTAGTTGCAGAAATTTCAAATTCAAATCCGTATTTGAATGAAGCCATCAGCGTTGTGTATCGCTTGTACGTTGGCGGACAAGTAGCACTCAATAATTTACGTTCGGTAGATATGCCTAAATATCCTAATTTCTGGAGCCAAGAAATCCGATTACAAGGTGATTATGACGTAGAAAATTGCACATATGATGGGAAACCTTTCCGATGTATCGTTGTGAAAAAAGTAGTTCTATACCCGCAAAAGGACGGAAATATCACCCTTGAGCCTCTCACATTGGAAGCCATTTTGAGCGTTCCCACCGCTGAACGCGATTTCTTCGGAAGACCAATTATGGACCAGATTGCCAAAAGAGTAACTTCGGGCAACCGAACCATAAACGTAAAATCTTTGCCGGAAGAAGGAAAACCGGCTAACTTCTCAGGTGCTGTGGGAGAGTTCTCTTTCAATGTAACTACTTCAAAAAAAGAATTGAAATCCAATGAAAGCTTGCAAGCCAAAGTGGAAATTTCAGGAAGCGGAAATCTCAAGTTATTTGATATGCCAAAACTGACCTTCCCAACGGCTTTGGAGGTATATAATCCAGAAAAGAAAGACAATATAACCACTTCTATTTCAGGAATGAGAGGTAGGGTTGAGGAATTTTACACCGTAGTTCCTCAATTTAAAGGAAAATATCCTATTGCAGGCGTATCATTTTCATATTTCAATCCAAAAACTGAAAAATATGAAACCTTAAATTCTGATGAAATTTGGATTGATGTTACCGAAGGCCCAACGGGAGGCGGTCAAAACTCTGCAAATAACGTTGTTAAACAAGATGTTAAGACGCAAGGCAACCAGTTCCGTTTTTTGCAACTTAATCCTGATTTACAACCTATTGGTAAAAAACTGTTTTTCGGTTCAAGAAGTTATTATTTATGGCTATTCCTACCTTTGCTTTTAATCCCGATTGCTTTAATCCTATGGAAAGCTAAGCAAACAAGAGCCGGCGACATTGAAGGAAATAAAGTCAGAGCAGCAAATCGATTGGCGAAGAAGTATTTAAGTGATGCCAAACGAAAACTAAATGATAAAAATACATTTTATGAGGCATTAGAACGAGCCTTGCATAATTATCTGAAAGCCAAATTAAAAATCGAAACTTCAGAAATGAGCAAAGAAAAAATATCGGAATTACTTTCAGTACGAAGTGTAAATCAACAAACTATTTCAGAATTTTTAGGATTGCTCAAAAATTGCGAAATGGCACGTTACTCTCCGTTTGACACGGTTTCTATGGAGAACGATTATCACAAATCTGTTCAAACTTTATCCGAATTAGACAAACAAATTCGGAGATAATTTCAAAAACTAAAAAAGAAAGAAAATGAAAAATATTCTATACATAATTGCTTTATTTACATCGTTTTTAGGATTTTCACAAAACAATGATGTTCTTTTTTCAAAAGCTACTGAAAGTTACAATTCTGGAAATTTTCAAGAAGCGGTAGAAAATTATATGTCTATTTTGAAATCAGGGTTTGAATCATCGGCTTTGTATTACAACTTAGCCAATGCTCATTACAAGCTGAATCACGTGCCTGAAAGTATTTATTATTATGAAAAAGCATTGAAACTCAACCCTGAAAATGAAGATGCTAAAAATAACTTGGTGTTTGCCAATCAGATGACCATCGATGCAATTACTCCGCTTCCGAAAACGTGGTTTAAAAATCTGTCCGATTCTATAACGTCACTTTTTTCGTTGGATGTGTGGGCGATTATTTCAATTTTAGGAATTTTTGCCTTTGTAATTAGCTTTTTGTTGTATTATTTTTTAGAAAAAACGATTCTCAAACGTATCTTTTTTACAACAATGCTTGTGGCGATAATTTGCAGTATTGGAACATATTTTATTGCTGATTTTCACAGAAATAACATTGAGAAAGAAAAATTTGCAATTCTTTTTGATAAAACTGTGCGTGTTTTTTCCGAGCCAAACGCTTACAGCAACGAAGTTTTTTCACTTCACGAAGGCACGAAAGTAGAAATTATTGAAAGCCTCAACGATTGGGTGAAAATAAAATTGGCTGACGGAAAAATAGGTTGGGCGAAAGAAAGTACTTTACGATTCTTGTAAGTACTTTCTTCCGCTTCCCTTTTTATTTTATTTTTCTATTGGAATAATTCTGTAGGAATATTTATACGGCTTGTGTAAATACAGTAGGTATTGCTCCATAGGTAAGTTCCCCCAGCTGTTATCTCCCCCTAATCCTAATTGCTGATAATCAACATCTAAGTGGACATACTTATCTTTTTCAAGCTCGGCTGAGTGTGTTTGTTTTTTCTCTTCACCTGGGTAAAGTGATTGCGGGCTGTAAGGCAAAACATTAACGTTAAGCAAATTACTTTCGGATTGTATTAAAATTCCGCTTCCGTCCTTACGAAGTATTTTAGCAAAACGCACTTGTGTTTTGTTACCCGATTCCTGCGGACGAACGTATGGGTGATATTGCTCGTCAATAGTTCCTTTGTAATAGCCCACAAAAGCAGAAGTTTTTCTGTCCTCGTAACTTTCCCAAGGCCCTCGCCCGTACCATTCCACATTTACAAAATCTTTTGGCAGAACCAAATGATTTCCTATTTTGAAAGTCAGTTGATTGCTTTCTTTTAATGGAACAAGCTCATTTTCAACCAAAATACTTCCTTTTCCGTCAAAAGTTAATTTTTGTGTATATGCAATGCTTTCCAATACTTTTTTAGTGATACGCACTTGCTTTTGTCCGTCTTCCAAGTCGGAAATTTCCACACTTTCAACCTTTGCATTTGTGTCGGCTTGTTGTAAATCTTTGAGTTTTTTCGGTAATCCTGCCCCAAAATCATTATCTGTTGCCGGTCTCCACAAATTCAAAAATAATCCATCTCCTTGCAGAATATTTTTTCCCGCCTCGTACGATACAAGTTTTCCTTTTTCAGTTGAAACAATCGCTTTGAAATTCTTATTCTGAAGAATTATCTCCTTATCCGATTGTTTAACAGTAATAGATGTATTGTTCGGTTTGTAAACAGGTTTCTTATAATTACTTAACTGAAATTCAGCAAAGGCAAGAGGTGTATGTTCATCCAAAATACCTTCTTTTGCTTTCAATTTAGCTTCTATTTGCAAGAAATATTCATTTTCTTTATCGGAAGATATCATTTCTGCCAAAGAAGTTGCATTTTTTACCGAATTTTCATCAAAATTGATATGAAATTCCGCTTTGGAACGTGGCAAAACATCTACATTATTTATTTTTCCTTCTTTTAGAAAAATTCCGTTTTTGAAAACTTTCCAAGTGAATTCAAAATTTGATAAATCTTTAAAGAAATATTTATTTTGTACGGTTAATTTTTGGTCTTTGTAAGAAAATCCTATTTCTTGATATACTTTTCTCACCTCAAAAGAATGCGGATGGAAAGTTCTGTCAGAAGCAATTACTCCATTAATCAAGAAGTTATTGTCGCTCGGTGTAGTTTCATCGCCGTAATCTCCTCCGTATGCCAAAATTGTTTGATTTTTAGCGTTTTTCTTATAAAAACCTTGGTCAACCCAATCCCAAATGTAGCCGCCTTGCAGCCCCGGGTAGCTTTCAAAAACGTCCCAATATTCTTGGAAGTTTCCGACACTGTTCCCCATCGCGTGTGCATATTCACATAATAAAAACGGTTTTTTAGGATGCGACAATCCGTAATCTACCAAAAAAGGAATACGACGATACATTCGTGATTCTATATCTGTATTCCAATCATAATGAGCCAATTCGTGATGAATAGGGCGACTTGAATCTAATCCTTTTGCCATTTTATAGGCTTGATAAAAATTCCAACCGTTGCCGGCTTCGTTTCCTAAGCTCCATATAATGATGCTCGGATAGTTTTTATCTCGTTCTATCATTCTTCTAATCCGAAGTGTATGAGCTTCTTCCCAAACAGGATTTGTTGCCAACGTTCTCTCAGGACGATATCCCATTCCGTGTGTTTCCACATTCGCCTCATCCATCACATAAAGCCCATATTTATCACAAAGTTCATAAAAATACGGATCGTTAGGGTAATGTGAAGTACGCACACTATTAACGTTTAACTGTTTCATTAACAGAACGTCTTTTTCCATACTTTCGCGACTGATAACCTGCCCTGCTGTTGGGTCTGTTTCGTGGCGATTAACTCCTTTTATAAAAATTCGCTTTCCGTTAACGAGCAAATCGCTTCCTTTGATTTCAATGCTTCTGAATCCAACAAAAAGGCTAACCGCTTCACTTACTTGCTGTTTGTCATCTTTCAACAGAAGCTCCAATCTGTAAAGATTAGGCATTTCGGCACTCCATTGTTTTACAAGCGGAATGTTAGCTAAAAAGTTCAGTTCCGTTTTACTATTACTACGTTTTATTTGCGGAATATTCTTTGTTTCTACCCAAATTTTTTTGTTTTTATCATCAAAAATTGATGCTTCAAGCTGATAATCTGCTTTACTTTGCTCGGATTGATTCCAAACTTGCACGAAAAGATTTAAAACTCCATCCGAATAACCGTTTGAAAGCCCAGCTTTTGCATTTACATCGTACAAATGCACTTTAGGACGTGCATAAACGTAGCAATCACGCGTAATTCCGGACAATCTCCACATATCTTGTGCCTCCAGAAAACTACCATCTGACCATCGGCGTACTTCCAAAGAAATATTATTTTTACCAACTGAAACATAAGGAGTTATATCAAACTCCGAAGGAAGTTTACTGTCCTTTCCTACTCCCACGAATTTTCCATTTACGTACAATTTAAAAGCAGATTTAACAGCTCCTAAATGCAAATAAATCTGTTCATTCTTCCAGTTGGAAGGAACTTCAAATTCCTTGCGATAAAGCCCTACCGACTGTTTTAAATCGTCCGGAACATCGGGTGGATTCGGATTTTTTACGGCAAATTCAAACTTTTCGTTTACATAAATCGGAATTCCGTATCCGTTAAGCTCCCAAACCGAAGGCACATTTATTTTGTCCCAGCGAGAATCGTTGTAGTTTGGTTTGAAAAAATCTTTCGGAAGTTCTTTAAAATCTTCTTTCCATAAGAATTTCCATTGTCCGTTAAGATTAATGTACCGATTTGATAACTTATAATCGTTTTTCTGAGCCTTTTCCGAAGTTTCAAAAGGAAAATAATGACTTCGCATTGGCATCCGATTAATTTCCTGAATAGCAGGATTTTCAAAAATGCTATCCAAATGAGGCTTTTGTGCCCAATTTTGCTGAAAAAACAAAACCAGAAATGATAAATACAAAAAACTCGTTAGTGTTTTCATACGTTTCGATTAATATTAGTTTGATTGATTCAAAATTTCACTTATTCACTCATAAAATGAATGCCCACAAAAATAAGAAAATTATTCCAACTTATAAAATGATTATAAAATTAAAGGCTATATATCCCATTTTATTAATTTTTAAATGTTTATCTCCATAATGCGAAGTAAATTTTTTCAGCGTTAATACGTTATTTGTTTAAAGAATATTTTTAACGATTGCTTTTTGAACAATTATTTCAGAAAGTTAATAAAATACATTTCGGATATATTTTTAACAAATCTATTTTGATAAATTGAAAATAAAATCAAATATTTTTTATGATATATATGTTAAATTTTACTTTTTTATTGATTACTATTTTTTATTATCGAAAAGTAGTTTTTACATTTGACACATAAAATTCTTAAATCACAATACCATACGATAAAAACATTAAAACTTTTAGCAACCGCAGGTTTGTTATTGGTAATAACTTTTGCCTGCCAACGTGAGGAAAAAGAGCCTCTGCAAGATGTCAAAGCAATTTCATTGGAAGAAGCCAAACAGTTCTTTGAAAAACAAGAAACCGAAAAAGAAAAAAATGGTATTGATTTTAAAATTACCCCAAAATGGGAAACTTTTAAGGAAGAAGGTAAAGAAAAAGATAAAAGTTTGCATTCGCTCAATTAATAATCAACAATCAGAATGAACGGAAAGCAAAAATTTTATTTACCACAACAGAAAATGGCTTAGAAAGTATCATAATTGCAGAACATTATGTGAACGATAACTTGCTTTTTTAAATTTCAGGCTTAGAAGGAAAAATTATATCTATAAATTATACTCAAAAGGAGAAAACAGCAACTCCTGAAGGTGGAGTCCCAAATATAGATATAAGAATTTATAAATGAAATAGGCAAAGCTGTATATGAGTATGCCAAATTAAAAAAAATAAAAGTTAGCAAGCAATATTGTAATGATTTAGCTTGGGGTTCAATGCATAAAACTGATATTTTAAAAAAAACACTAACAAGTACTGGTAGAATACGTAGTAATAATAATTTTGTAGCAGAAGTAGATAATAATACCTATGAAAAATATTAACCTAAGGGCACCCCTTGTAATTAGTTTTTTCCTGAGCTTCTTTGTTTCTTTAGCTCAAAACGAAGATGATTGCAAATTATTAGAAAATATCGTTGCCCAATACAAAACTTCTTATAAAAAATCTTTTTTTTGAAACAAACGAAGATAAAAGCACAAACCTTGATTCGTTGTTTATTGAGAATTTCTTCTTAGCAAAATACAATGATAATGGTGGTATCGACCAGTATTTTGAAGAACTCAAAGAACGTGAACAAGCAGGGAGTTTTATGCACTTAGATTGTTTGTTTCAAAGCCTGTTTATACTTCCGACAAACGCTATGCAATCATATTTGTAAGCATACGTGGTTTGCTTGTAATTCATATTTTATATAACAACCCTGAAACAGATTGGATAGAAGCTGACTCCGATATAATGCGTTTTCAATAAGCCTCAAAAATAACCTAACCAAGTCTTGTATATCTTTATGCAAGGCTTAAAAATTCTATTTTTTTTATTAGTAATAATTTTCTGATAGAATAAATCTTACATCACTTGGAAAAAATCTTTTTCTATCAGCGTAAACCTTACACCACTTGGAAAAAATCTTTTTCTACCAGCGTAAACCTTACATCACTTGGAAAAAACCTTTTTCTATCAGCGTAAACCTTATACCACTTGGAAAAAATCTTTTTCTATCAGCGTAAACCTTACACCACTTGGAAAAAATCTTTTTCTACCAGCGTAAACCTTACATCACTTGGAAAAAACCTTTTTCTATCAGCGTAAACCTTATACCACTTGGAAAAAATCTTTTTCTATCAGCGTAAACCTTACACCACTTGGAAAAAATCTTTTTCTACCAGCGTAAACCTTACATCACTTGGAAAAAACCTTTTTCTATCAGCGTAAACCTTATACCACTTGGAAAAAACCTTTTTCTACCAGCGTAAACCTTACACCACTTTGAGTAAGAATAAATCTTATTTTTTTTATAATTTCTTCCAAAGATTGTATCTTTTAAAAATCAAAAAATATTTCTTTCTCATTTTCAGAAACTTTTATTTGCAAAAGTCAATTTATTTACTGAAATTTGTAAACAAAATTTAATCAATATGAAAATAAATCTCAGAAAATTATCGACAAAAGACTTAGCGGCATTAGCTCAGCGAGTTATTGACTCCTCTAAGCAATCTGAATTTGAAGAAGTCAAAAATCATTTGTTTTTAAGCAAGTTAGATGATTCCTATCAAGAGTATTACAAGGTCATTTCCAAGATAAGTTTCAGCGGAAAAGGCATAGATGTGCTTCAAGTTGATAGAGAACGTGATGCCATCTTCCGTAATATGAAAGGCTTTCTATCGGCTTATACCCGAATGACTTTAATGCCTCATCAAACCGATGCGGTGGCTTTATACAAAGAGTTCAAAATCTATGGATTATCATTGGATAAACTAAATTACGGCGAACAAACCATTCAACTCGATAAACTTATTGAGGCTCTTTCTTCTTCTGAAAATCAAATGCGTATCGATAATCTGTCCTTGCGAAGCACTTTTGAAGAACTCAAAAGGATAGAACTTCAATTCAAAGAAGTTTATGAAGAACAAGCTCAGGCAAATTCCGAACTTCGAAAAACAAAAAGTGCCAGTGAATTACGTAAAGATGTCGAAAAAGATTTAAGGCGTTTTCTGAACTTAGTAACTTCAATGTTTGAAACACAACAATGGATTTCACTTTATAATAAATTAAATGAATTTGTAAAAGCTGCCAAAAAATAGTTTTTACAACAAAAATTTTTCTGCATACGTATTATTCTTTGTTATCATAAGCATTTATTTTTCAATTTAATATCTCTGAATCAGAAGAAATAAAATGTTTCTGTTAGCAAAGAATAATCTTTTTAAAAGATACCATACATAAATACAAAATTAAAATCATACATACAAATGGAACATATTGTCGTAGGTTTGGGAGAAATTCTCTGGGATGTTTTCCCCGAACGAAAAGTAATGGGAGGTGCTCCTGCTAATTTTGCTTATCACGCTTCACAATTTGGATTAAACGGACATATTGTAAGTGCCATAGGCAACGATGTTTTAGGGAAAACAATTCTGGAGAACCTAAACGAAAAGAAATTAAATCATCTGTTGGAAGAAGTGCCTTATCCGACAGGAACCATTCAAATCTCATTAAGTGGCGAAGGCATTCCGCAATATGAAATTTGTGAGAATGTAGCTTGGGATAATATTCCTTTTACTGAAGAAACTAAAAAACTGGCTGAAAAAACACAAACGGTTTGTTTTGGCTCTTTAGCCCAACGCAGTGAAACATCTCGCTCTACTATTCAGAAATTTTTACAAGCGATGCCTTCCGATAGTTTGAAAGTTTTTGATATTAATCTTCGGCTGGATTATTACACAAAAGAAATTATTCATCAATCATTGGAATTATCTAATATATTGAAGCTGAACGATGAAGAAATCATCATAATAGCCAATCTTTTTAATATGGAAGGTACGGAACGAGAGGTTTGTGAACAATTATTGGAAAGATATAATTTAAAAGTATTGATTTTAACTAAAGGTGCTTCAGGAAGTTATATATTCACTCCGTCACAACTTTCCTTTTTGCCTTCTCCTAAAATAAACGTTGTGGATACAGTAGGTGCAGGCGATTCATTTACTGCATCTTTCATCGCTGCTTATCTCAAAGGGAAGCCAATTAGTAAAGCTCATCGGTTGGCAGTTGAAATTTCGGCTTATGTATGTCAGCAACACGGAGCAATGCCCAAATTTCCTGATTCTCTTTTAAAATCTTTCGGAAAGTAATAACAATTTTATTTTTTTGAATTAATTTCAATCACAAAAAAACATCTTAGTTAAGATTATTTATCTTTTTCTAAGATGTTTTTAATATAATTGGTGGTATAGTTAATTCAAATCAAGTCGATACAAATAAATTTTTGAATGTTTTTTGATTTCTATTCAAGAAAAGAACAAAATTTTATTTTTGTGAATTTCTATCTTATTTAGCAAAATCGAATGACTGATAATTTTCAACAAAACCCAGCAGAAATATTATGATTCACAAAAAAATGAAATAGTTATTTATTGTATTCTATTCTTCTTATTTTGATATTTAATGCAACAAAAAGAAGAGTCATAAACGGACTTATGAGGTTGAAAAACGCATACGGAAGATAAGTCAAAGTCGGGATTCCTAAAACACCACTGTTGTACGCCGCACAAGTATTCCACGGAACTAAAACAGAAGTCACCGTACCTGAATCCTCCAACGTTCTACTTAAGTTTTCAGGAGCTAATCCTTTTCGTGCATACGCTTTAGAGAACATTTTCCCCGGCACGACCAACGCTAAATATTGGTCGGAAGTGGTAACATTTAACGCCAAACAACTCATCACCGTGCTGGCAAATAGCCCAAAGACAGAAGTAAATAAATGCAATAAAAAGGCTGTTATCCGCTCCAAAGCCCCAATAGCTTCCATCACACCGCCAAAAGCCATCGCACAGATAATAAGCCATATTGTGTTGAGCATTCCGCTCATTCCTGAGGAAGAAAACAACTCGTTCAAAGCTTCGTTATCCGTTGGTATTTGTGTAGAAGTTGTAATTGTTTCCATAATTACTTTATAAAGAGCGGAAAACTCCAACGTTGATTTTTGGGTTAATTCCAATAGTAAATTCTGCTGAAACAAAATTGCGAATATTGCCCCCAAAAGTACTCCACAGAATAAAGCCACTAAGGGTTCTGCTTTTTTGTAAATCATTACCAAAATTATGGCAGGAACGATAAAAACCCAAGGCGTTACGTTAAATCTCTCTAAGATTGCATTCTGTATCGCTGTTGTATCCGAAACCCCAACCGTTTCAAGGTTTAACCCTATAATAGTAAAGATTATCAGCGTAATGGTAATTGTAGGGACTGTGGTTAGGGACATATATCGTATGTGGGTAAAGATATCCGTTCCGGCTAAAGCTGGTGCCAAATTAGTTGTGTCACTCATTGGTGACATTTTATCTCCGAAATATCCACCTGAAATAATTGCTCCCCCGATAAGCCCTTCGTGAATTCCTAAAGAACTCCCGATGCCCACCAAAGCAATTCCTATTGTTGCGGAAGTTGTCCAGCTACTGCCCACAGCCACCGAAACCAAAGAGCAAATAATAACGCAAGCGGGCAAAAAGATTGACGGCGTGAGAATTTTCAAACCATAGTAAATCATTGAAGGTATAATACCGCTCAATAGCCACGTACCCGATAAAGCTCCTACCAAAAGCAAAATAAGAATCGCACCGCTGGTGGACTTTATGTTATTGTATATTTCTTGTGTCATCGTGTGGATTGGAACTTTATTGAAAATTCCGATTACAACTGCGACTGCGGCTCCAAAAAGCAAAATAAATTGATTTGACCCTCCAAGAGCATTATCTCCATACACAAAAAATACATTATATCCTAATAGGATAATAAGCACTGCTATCGGGAAAATAGCTGCAAACAGTGAAATTCTATGTGAATGTTCTGTTTTCATAGTTTTTTTCTTAAGTGTAAGGCAAAAATATAAACAATATCATTATGTTTCACAAAAAGTTATATTTGAAACAAAAAATTAATTATTTAATCAAAACAACACATTTACAATTAAATAAAAAAAGGACAAGTATTTGAATACTTGTCCTTTCCAAAACTTAATAAAGTTCTTAAATTATTCAGCTGATTCTGTATTTGCAACTTCTTTTTGTGCAGTTGGCTCAGCAGATTTCTTTCTACCACGACGTGTAGTTTTTTTCTTGCTGGAAGCTTTTTCTACGTTGTAAGTTGTATTGTAATCAACTAATTCTATTAATGCCATTTCTGCGTTATCTCCCAAACGGTTTCCTAATTTGATGATACGTGTGTATCCTCCCGGTCTGTCTCCTACTTTTACAGAAACCTCTTTGAATAGTTCAGTTACAGCATATTTATTTCTTAATTTACTGAAAGCAATACGACGATTGTGAGTCGTATCCTCTTTTGACTTTGTCACTAATGGCTCTACAAACAACTTAAGAGCTTTTGCCTTTGCCAAAGTCGTATTTATTCTCTTGTGCTCAATCAACGAACAAGCCATATTAGCTAACATTGCTTTTCTGTGAGCGGTTTTTCTTCCTAAATGATTAATTTTATTTCCGTGTCTCATTTTTCCTTAATTAAATAACGCAAAAGCGGGTTAATCTCTATCTAACTTATACTTTGACAAATCCATCCCGAATGTTAAACCTTTGTTGGCAACCAATTCATCAAGTTCTGTAAGTGATTTTTTACCAAAATTTCTGAATTTCATCAAATCAGCTTTGTTGAACGAAACCAAATCTCCCAAAGTATCAACTTCAGCAGCTTTCAAACAGTTTAACGCTCTAACCGACAAGTCCATATCTACCAACTTAGTTTTCAACAACTGACGCATATGTAACGATTCCTCATCGTATGTATCAGTTTGTGCAATTTCATCAGATTCCAATGTAATCCTTTCATCAGAGAACAACATAAAGTGATGAATCAACGTTTTTGCAGCCTCTGTTAAAGCTTGCCTTGGATGAATTGAACCATCTGTTTTAATTTCAAAAACTAATTTTTCATAGTCAGTTTTCTGTTCAACACGGTAATTTTCAATAGAATACTTGACATTTTTGATAGGTGTAAAAATTGCATCTGTTGCGATAACTCCTATCGCTGCATTCGGATTTACATTTTCCTCTGCAGGAACGTAGCCACGTCCTTTTTCAATGGTTATTTCCATATCAAAAGTTACTGACGATTCCATATTACAAATTACCAAATCTGTGTTCAAGATTTGAAATCCTGATAGATATTTCTGAAAATCACCGGCAGTCAACTGTTTTTTTCCTGAAACAGAAATTGTTGCTGTTTCATTCTCTACATCTTCAATCTGTCGTTTAAAACGAACTTGTTTCAAATTCAAGATAATTTCAGTAACATCTTCCACAACACCTGATATAGTAGAAAACTCGTGCCCTACTTTATCAAATTTTACAGAAGTGATTGCGAAACCCTCTAAAGAAGAGAGCATAACTCTACGTAATGCGTTACCTATAGTTAAACCATACCCTGGCTCCAAAGGACGAAATTCAAATCGCCCCTCAAAATCAGATGATTCAATCATTATAACCTTATCGGGTTTTTGAAAGTTGAATAATGCCATAATTTGACTGCTGTCTTATTTATTATTTAGAGTACAACTCTACGATTAACTGTTCTTTAATGTTTTCAGGAATTTGGATACGTTGAGGCACGGCAACAAATGTACCTTCCAATTTTTCAGTATTCCAAGTAATCCATTCATAAACAGTGCTATTAGAAGCCAATGAGTTTTCTATTACACTCAATGATTTTGATTTCTCACGAACACCTACTACATCTCCTGGTTTTAAAGCGTAAGAAGGAATGTTAACGATATTCCCATTTACTGTAATATGACGGTGCGAAACTAACTGACGAGCTGCACTACGTGTTGGAGCTATCCCCATACGGTAAACGACGTTATCCAAACGTGACTCGCATAATTGCAATAACACCTCACCTGTAACGTGTTTACTTCTTTTTGCTTTCTCATACAAGTTGCGGAATTGTTTCTCTAAAATACCATATGTGTATTTTGCTTTTTGTTTCTCTTGCAACTGAATAGCATACTCAGAGCGTTTTGCTCTACGACGGGCAATACCGTGTTGCCCTGGTGGATAATTTTTCTTCTCAAAAGATTTATCATCTCCGAAAATAGCCTCTCCAAATTTACGAGCTATTTTCGTTTTTGGTCCTGTATATCTTGCCATTTTGTTCTTTTTAGATGAAAGGGATTATGAATTAAGGCATCCTCCTTCGATAATCAAAATCCTCTCGTTTGTTATTATTTAAAATTAAACTCTACGTCTTTTTGGTGGACGACAACCATTGTGCGGTAATGGAGTTACATCTATGATTTCAGTTACCTCAATTCCAGCATTATGAATTGTTCTGATAGCTGACTCTCTTCCATTTCCCGGCCCTTTAACATACACTTTCACTTTTTTCAAACCAGCATCGAAAGCTACTTTTGCAGCATCTTCTGCAGCTACTTGTGCAGCGTATGGTGTATTTTTCTTAGACCCGCGGAATCCCATTTTACCTGCTGACGACCAAGAAATCACGTCTCCTTTTTTATTTGTAAGAGAAATAATTACGTTGTTGAATGTAGCAGAAACGTGTGCTTCACCAACTGACTCTACAACTACTTTTCTCTTTTTAGAAACCTTTGCGTTCTTTGCATTTGATTTTGCCATACTAACCTACTTATTATTTAGTTGCTTTTTTCTTGTTAGCAACAGTTTTTCTTCTACCTTTTCTTGTACGAGAATTGTTCTTAGTTTTTTGTCCGCGTAATGGCAAGCCAATTCTGTGACGAATTCCACGATAGCAACCAATATCCATTAAACGTTTAATGTTTAATTGAATTTCAGAACGCAATTCTCCTTCAATTTTATAAGACGCAACCGCCTCACGAATGTTTGTGATTTCCTCATCATTCCACTCGTTTACTTTTTTGTCCTCATTAACTTGAGCCTTTTCTAAAATTTCTTTAGCTCTACTTTTTCCGATACCAAAAATGTAAGTTAACCCAATAACTCCACGTTTATTCTTTGGTAAATCAATACCTGCAATTCTTGCCATAATTATCCTTGTCTTTGTTTAAATTTAGGATTCTTTTTGTTAATTACGTACAATACCCCTTTTCTACGCACAACTATGCACTCGGGACTTCTCTTTTTAATTGATGCTCTAACTTTCATTTCTTTATTGTTTAATCAATAGAGTTTGCAAAACTACAAAATATTTTGAATTTATATGTAATTTTAAAATAAAATACTACTCTCTGTTTTTATAAAAAACTTTTCTCTCAACAAAAACGACTCATACCAAACTGATTATCAGAAAAGTATTCATCATACAGAACTTTGCCAAAGTTAAAAAACTTTGACAAAGTTTTTATCTTATTCAAGCATTTTATAAAAATCTTCTAATCGAATCTCTGTTAATAACGATACGTAATTCGAGCTTTACTTAAATCGTAGGGACTCATTTCAAGCTTTACCTTATCCCCAGGAAGTAATTTGATGTAATGCATACGCATCTTACCAGAGATGTGAGCTATCACTACGTGTCCATTATCCAACTCCACTCGGAACATTGCGTTTGACAACGCTTCTACAATTGTTCCATCTTGTTCTATTGCTGCTTGCTTAGCCATAAACCTTAAGCCTTTCTGTTTTTACCAGTTTTCATCAAACCGTCATAATGACGATTTAGCAAGTATGAATTAACCTGTTGCATCGTATCTATGGCAACTCCCACCAAAATTAGTAGCGAAGTTCCTCCATAAAACAACGCCCACCCATCTTGCATTCCAATAACTTTCAAGAAAGCAGGGAAAACAGCGATTAAAGCCAAAAATATAGAACCAGGGAACGTGATAAGTGACATAATTTTATCCAAATAGTCACTTGTTTCCTTTCCTGGACGTATCCCCGGAATGAAACCTCCACTTCTTTTTAAGTCGTCAGCCATCTTATTAGTTGGCACTGTAATTGCCGTATAAAAATAAGTGAACAATATAATCATTGTTGCAAATAGCAAGTTGTACCAAAAACCGAACATATTACTAAAAGCCTGCTGAATACTCAAAGCTGTTTCTGACTTGGATAAGCCAGCAACTGTTGCTGGTATAAACATCAAAGCTTGTGCAAAGATAATTGGCATAACCCCCGATGCATTTAATTTCAAAGGGATATATTGGCGAGCACCAAATATATTTTTTTCAACTGCCACACCTCCATCTGCTGTTCTACGTGCGTACTGAACAGGTATTTGACGAGTTGCTTTGATTAGATAAATACAAAGTAATATAATCACAAACCAAATAATAATCTCGATAAGAATCATCATCAATCCACCATTTGACTGTGCAACACGAGCATCAAACTCTGCTGCAAAAGCCATTGGTAAACGAGCGATAATCCCAACCATAATAAGTAACGAAATACCATTACCTATACCTTTGTCTGTGATTTTTTCTCCCAACCACATTGCAAAAATAGTTCCTGTTACAAGAATCAGAACAGCAGGAATAATGAAATCAAGTCCTTTCCCAAGTACAAAAGCACTGTCAGGCACACCCAACTGACCTATTCCGTAAAGGTAAACAGGAGCCTGAACAATACATATCGCAATGGTTAGCCATCGAGTAATTTGATTTATCTTTCTTCGGCCACTTTCTCCTTCCTTCTGTAGTTTTTGTAAGTAAGGAATTGCTATCCCCATCAACTGAACTACAATTGAAGCAGAAATGTAAGGCATAATACCTAATGCAAAAACTGAAGCGTTAGCGAAAGCTCCTCCAGTAAAAGCGTTTAAGATATCAAGCAAGCCCCCGCCTGAAGTCTTTGTAGCCAACTCGTGCAACTGAGTTGAATCAACTCCAGGGAGAACTATATGTGCCCCAAAACGATAAACTAACAATATCCCTAAAGTTAAAATAATACGATTTTTTAACTCTTCTATTTTCCAAATGTTGGTTAGGTTCTTGATAAACTTCATAATAATTTAATACATTACAAGGTCACAGCCTCTCCTCCTGCTGCTTCAACAGCTGATTTAGCATTTGCTGTAAACTTATGAACAGAAATTTTTAATTTTGCTTTTAATTCTCCTCCACCTAAGATTTTTACCAAATCTGTCTTTTTAACGATGTGAAGTTGAACTAACGTTTCCAAATCAACCGTATCTGTGATTTTGCCTGAATCAACCAAACTTTGTAATTGTCCTAAGTTGATTCCTACATACTCCTTACGGTTAAAGTTTTTGAAACCGAATTTTGGTACGCGTCTTTGCAAAGGCATTTGTCCTCCTTCAAAACCAACCTTTTTAGAGTAGCCTGAACGAGATTTTGCCCCTTTATGTCCACGTGTAGCAGTACCTCCTTTTCCGGAACCTTGCCCACGACCAACGCGCTTCCCTTCTCTGTGAATTGAACCTTCTGCAGGTTGTAAATTACTCAAGTTCATAACTTTGTATAAAAATATTATTTAATTTCTTCAACAGAAACTAAGTGTTTCACTTTATTAATCATACCTAGGATACTTGGTGTAGCGTTATGCTCAACAACCTGTCCTATTCTTTTCAAACCAAGAGCCTGCAAAGTCAATTTTTGACTTTTCAGACGCTTGATACTACTTTTCACCTGTGTTACTTTAACTTTTGCCATTGTTCTAAATTTATTAACCTTTAAACAATTTTTCTAAGGAAATTCCACGTTGAGCTGCGATAGTTTTTGCAGAACGCAATTGCAACAATGCATCAAAAGTAGCTTTTACCACATTATGAGGATTTGATGAACCTTGTGATTTTGAAAGTACGTTGTGAACTCCAACAGACTCTAAAACAGCACGAACCGCACCTCCGGCGATTACTCCGGTACCTTCTGTTGCTGGTTGCAAATATACTCTAGCTCCACCAAATTTCCCTTTTTGTTCGTGTGGCAAAGTTGTTCCGTTAAGCGGAATACGAACTAAATTCTTCTTCGCATCTTCAACAGCTTTTGCGATTGCATCGGCTACCTCCTTAGATTTTCCTAAGCCGTGACCCACAACTCCGTTTTCATCACCCACCACAACGATAGCTGAGAAACCGAATGCACGTCCTCCCTTAGTTACTTTGGTAACACGTTGAACCCCTACCAAACGGTCTTTCAATTCAAGACCACTTGGCTTTACATATTCTACATTTTTATATTTCTGATACATAGTTTATTAGAATTTAAGTCCGCCTTCTCTAGCTCCTTCAGCCAATGATTTTACTCTTCCGTGATACAAGTATCCTCCTCTGTCAAAAGAAATTTTCTCAATACCTTGTTTTAGAGCTTTCTCTGCAACAGCTTTTCCTACTAATGCTGCTTTTTCAGTTTTGGTTGCTTTGACAGCACTAATTTCTTTATCTCTCGAAGATGCAGCCACTAAAGTAGTTCCTTTGGTGTCATCAATAATTTGAGCATAAATCTCGTTATTACTTCTGAAAACAGCCAAACGAGGTTGCGTTGCAGTACCGTTAACTACTTTTCTGATTCTGCTTTTAATACGTTCTCTTCTTTTTATCTTTGATAATGCCATTGTTCTAACTATTAAGCTGATTTACCTGCTTTTCTTCTCAACACTTCACCAACAAACTTAACTCCTTTTCCTTTGTAAGGCTCAGGCTTACGGAAACTACGGATTTTAGCTGCTACTTGTCCAACCAATTGCTTGTCGTGAGATGTCAATTTAATAATTGGGTTTTTACCTTTCTCAGTTACTGTTTCAAGTTTTACCTCTTGTGGCAACTCCAAAACAATATTATGAGAAAAACCTAAAGCCAAATCTAACTTTTGACCTTGGTGTGAAGCACGGTATCCAACCCCGACTAACTCTAATTCTTTAGTGAATCCTTCTGACACACCAACTACCATATTGTTAAGCAAGGCTCTGTACAAACCGTGCTTTGCATTTTGGTCTTTAGTTTGAGCAGTAGGCTCCAACACTAATTGTCCATCCTCTTGCTTTACAGCAATGTCTTTAACCTCTTGGGTTAATTCGCCTAACTTTCCTTTCACTGTTACAATACCACCATTGATAGTAACTGTAACTCCTGCTGGAATTTTGATGGGTAATTTACCTATTCTTGACATTTCTTTGTCTTTTATTTATTAGTAAACATAACAAACTACTTCCCCGCCAACATTTAGCTCTTTAGCTTTTTTGCCAGTCATCACTCCTTTTGAAGTTGAGATGATTGCAATTCCTAAGCCATTTAATACACGAGGAAGATTATCAGCTCCGGCATATTTTCTAAGACCCGGTCTGCTTGCTCTCTCAATATGCTTAATGACAGGCTCTTTAGTTATTTTATCATATTTCAAAGCTATTTTGATAGTACCTTGAACGGCATTATCCTCAAACTTATAGCTTAAAATATATCCCTGATCAAACAAGATTTTTGTAATCTCTTTTTTCAAATTAGATGCAGGAATTTCAACTACTCTATGCCTTGCATTATTCGCATTTCTAATTCTTGTTAAATAATCTGCTATAGGATCTGTGTACATATTTTTATCCTTTTAATATTACCAACTTGCTTTTTTCACGCCCGGAATTAATCCTTTATTTGCCATTTCACGGAATAAAACACGTGAAATTCCAAATGTACGCATATATCCTTTTGGACGACCTGTTAATTTACAACGATTGTGCAAACGAACTGGAGATGCGTTTTTAGGTAGTTTTTGAAGAGCCTCATAATCGCCAGCCTCTTTCAATGCTTTACGTTTTGCGGCATATTTTGCTACCAATTTTTGTCTTTTAACCTCACGGGCTTTCATTGATTCTTTAGCCATATACTTAGTTCTTTTTAAAAGGTAATCCTAATTCGCTTAATAATGATTTGGCTTCTTTATCAGTTGCAGCAGATGTAACGAAAGTTATATCCATTCCCGCAATTTTATTGATTTTATCAATATCAATTTCAGGGAAAATAATCTGTTCTGTAACACCTAAGTTGTAGTTTCCTCTACCATCGAAACCATCGGCTTTGATTCCTTGAAAATCTCTTACTCGCGGAAGAGCCGTTGTTATCAATCTGTCTAAGAATTCGTACATTCTTTCGCCTCTCAAGGTAACCTTAGCACCGATTGCCATTCCTTTACGAAGTTTGAAAGAAGCTACGTCCTTTTTAGAAACCGTAGCAACTGCTTTCTGTCCTGTAATTTTGGTCAATTCCTCAACTGCATAATCTATTTGTTTTTTGTCTGCAACTGCCGAACCAACACCACGGCTCACAACTATTTTCTCAAGTTTAGGAACCTGCATTACATTTTTATAGCCAAATTCTTCTTTCAGAGCCGCTATTACACGCTCTTTGTATTCTTGTTTTAGTCTAGGTACGTAAGCCATAACTATATTACTTCATTAGATTTTTTAGAAAATCTCACTTTCTTACCGTCTCTTACTTCAAATCCTACTCGGGTTGTTTTTCCTGATTTTGGATCAATTAAAGAAAGGTTTGAAATGTGAATAAAAGCTTCTTTTTTAACGATTCCTCCTTGAGGATTTTGAGCACTTGGTTTTGTGTGTTTAGACACTAAGTTAACTCCCTCTACAATCGCCTTATTCTTCTCGCGATCAACACGTAGCACTTTACCTTCTGAGCCTTTATGCTCTCCGGCAATTACTCGTACTGTGTCTCCTGTTTTAATTTTTAGCTTCATTACTTAATATTATTAAAAATTAAAGCACTTCAGGTGCCAATGACACAATTTTCATAAATTGTTTATCACGAAGTTCTCTCGCAACAGGACCAAAAACACGTGTCCCTCTCATCTCACCAGCTGCATTCAAAAGAACGCAAGCATTTTCATCGAAACGGATGTAAGAGCCATCAGCACGACGTACTTCTTTTTTAGTTCTTACTACCACAGCAGTAGAAACTTGCCCTTTTTTCACGTTTCCGTTCGGAGTTGCCTCTTTAACGGTAACTACAATTTTATCACCTACAGAAGCGTAACGACGTTTTGTTCCTCCTAAAACACGGATTGTCAATACTTCTTTTGCTCCTGTATTATCGGCTACTTTTAATCTTGACTCTTGTTGTACCATAATTACTTCGCTCTTTCAATGATTTCAACTAATCTCCAACATTTAGTTTTACTTTGTGGACGAGTTTCCATAATTCGAACCGTATCACCAATGTTGCATTCGTTCTTTTCATCGTGTGCTACATATTTCTTAGTACGCAACACGAATTTACCATACATAGGGTGCTTTACACGCTTAACTTCTGAAACCACGATGGTTTTTTCCATTTTGTTACTACTAACAACCCCTATTCTTTCTTTTCTTAAATTTCTTTTTTCCATGTTTAACGCAGCATAGAATTATTGTAACTCTCGTTTAGTTAGCTCGCATGCCAATCTTGCTACAGTTCTTCTCACTTGACGCAATTGAATTGGTTTCTCAAGTGGTTGAATGGCGTGAGCCATTTTCAAATCTGCATACGATTTTTTATATTCACCAAGCTTTTCTTGCAGCTCAGCTATTGTCAATTTTTTAATTTCAGACTGTTTCATTGCTCTTTAATTAATCTTGATAATCTCTTGCTACAACGAATTTTGTTCTCACAGGAAGTTTTTGTGCTGCCAAACGCAAAGCTTCTTTCGCCACTTCAATTGACACTCCTCCTACTTCAAACATAATTCTTCCTGGTTTAACAACAGCTGCCCAGTATTCTACGGCACCTTTACCTTTACCCATACGTACCTCTAAAGGCTTCTTAGTAATTGGTTTATCTGGAAAAATTTTAATCCACAACTGACCTTCACGCTTCATATAACGAGTTGCTGCAATACGAGCTGACTCAATTTGACGAGAAGTAATGAATGCAGAATCCAAAGATTTTATCCCAAACATACCATTAGAAAGCAAGGTCCCACGATGAGAAACTCCTTTCATCCTGCCTTTCTGTACTCTACGATATTTCGTTCTTTTTGGCTGTAACATTTCTTTTTACTTTAAAAATTACTTTTTACGACGTGCTTTTCTAGGTCCTCCTTGGGCTTTATCCGAAGCAGATTTACCTGTTCCTGAACCTGCAGATTTTTTGGTCATTCCTACTAGCGGAGAAAGCTCTCTCTTACCGTAGATTTCACCTTTCATAATCCACACTTTAATTCCCATACGACCGTACGTAGTATGTGCTTCATCAAGTGCGTAGTCAATGTCTGCTCTGAATGTGGACAAAGGAATTCTTCCCTCTTTATAACTCTCAGAACGAGCCATCTCTGCACCATTCAATCGACCAGAAATCATCACTTTGATTCCTTCAGCATTCATACGCATTGCAGCCGCTATAGCCATTTTGATAGCTCTACGATATGAAACACGCCCTTCTATCTGACGAGCAATACTTGCAGCAACCAAGTTAGCGTCTAATTCAGGTCTTTTGATTTCAAAGATATTGATTTGAATATCTTTACCGGTGATTTTTTTCAATTCCTCTTTCAACTTGTCTACCTCTTGACCTCCTCTTCCGATAATGATACCTGGGCGAGCAGTAGTGATAGTAACGGTTACAAGTTTCAAAGTTCTTTCAATAATCACACGAGAAACACTAGCCTTAGACAAACGGGTTTGTACATACTTTCTGATTTTATCATCTTCAGCAAGTTTATCTCCGTAGTCATTACCTCCGTACCAGTTAGACTCCCATCCTCTGATAATTCCAAGGCGATTTCCGATTGGATTTGTCTTTTGTCCCATAGTTTATCTTAGCTTTCTGTGTTATAATTTTTAGCTCCTAAAACCAACGTTACGTGATTTGAGCGTTTTCTAATTCTGTGTGCTCTTCCTTGTGGAGCAGGACGCAATCTTTTCAAAATCATTCCTCCGTCCACGCGAATTTCTTTGATGAATAATCCAGCTTCTTCCAAGTTTGCATCTTCGTTTTTAGCTTGCCAGTTAGCTATTGCTGATAACAATAATTTTTCCAAGCGAGCAGATGCCTCTTTTTGGTTGAATTTCAAAATAGCAAGGGCTTTATCTACTTGTTGACCACGAACCAAATCCGCTACCAAACGCATTTTTCGAGGCGAAGTAGGGCAGTTATTCAACTTTGCAAAAGCCAAGCTCTTTTTAGCTTCTTTTATTTCTGTTGCTTTTTCTCTTTTACGAACTCCCATAGCCTTCTATTATTTTTTACCTTTATTTTTTGCACCAGCGTGTCCTCTAAATGAACGTGTTGGTGAAAACTCTCCTAATTTGTGTCCTACCATATTCTCAGTGATATACACCGGAACAAACTGACGACCATTGTGAACCGCTATCGTTTGACCAACAAAATCAGGTGTTATCATCGAAGCTCTTGACCAAGTTTTGATAACTGTCTTTTTACCTGTTTCAATGTTTTGTTGGATTTTTTTCTCCAAACTATAGTGAACGTAAGGTCCTTTCTTTAATGAACGTGCCATCTCTTAGTCTTTTATTTTTTTCTACGTTCTACAATATACTTATTACTTGCTTTGGTTTTAGAACGTGTTCTGTAACCTTTAGCTGGGATACCTTTTCTTGATCTTGGGTGACCTCCGGTTGCTCTACCTTCACCACCACCCATTGGGTGGTCAACTGGGTTCATAACAACTGGTCTTGTTCTTGGTCTTCTACCTAACCAACGTGAACGACCAGCTTTACCTGACACTATTAACTGATGATCAGAGTTAGACACAGCTCCAATTGTAGCCAAACAAGTAAGTAAAATCATACGAGTCTCTCCTGAAGGCAACTTCACTGTTGCGTATCTTCCATCTTTCGCCATCAACTGAGCAAAAGTTCCTGCAGAACGTGCAATATTAGCACCTTGCCCTGGGCGCAATTCTATACAAGAAATCACTGTTCCTAACGGGATTTGCGATAGAGGCATTGCATTACCAATCTCAGGAGCTACATTCTCTTGTCCTGAAACAATTGTTTGATCCACCTTCAAACCAGCAGGAGCGATAATGTAACGTTTCTCCCCATCTGTGTACTGAATCAAAGCAATAAACGCCGTTCTGTTCGGATCGTATTCGATAGAAACTACTTTAGCATCAACACCAAATTTGTTTCGTTTGAAATCAACAATACGATACTTTTTCTTGTGACCACCACCAATGTAACGCATGGTCATCTTTCCTTGATTGTTTCTACCACCAGTCTTTTTCAACGGAGCCAAAAGGCTTTTCTCCGGCTTATCAGTAGTAATGGTGTCAAAATCGTTTACTACTCTAAAACGCTGACCAGGGGTAATCGGTTTTAATTTTCTAACTGACATCTTTGTCTATTTGTTAAACACTTATATATTACTATAAAAATCTATAGTTCCTCCATCTGCCACTTGAACAACCGCTTTTTTAACAGAATTGGTTTTCCCAACTTGCAAACCTGTTTTTGTATAACGAGTTGTACGTTTAGGTCCGTAATTCAAAGTACGAACCTCTTTAACTTTAACTCCATAAGTGGCTTCAATAGCTTCTTTGATCTGAATTTTATTCGCTTGTTTAGAAACTTCGAATGTATAGCAGTTCTTTAATTCACTATTTGCGTTTGCTTTTTCTGTAATTACAGGTCTAATTAATACGCTCATTTCTTACTTATTTTGTTAAAATTGACTCTAAAACATTGACAGAGCTCTCCAATAAAACTACACTTGAAGCATTCACTACTTCATAAGTGTTTAACTCAGAAGCAGTTACAACATTTAAGCTCTTCAAATTTCGTGACGACAAATATACGTTATTATTTGTATCTGGCAACACAAAAAGTGATTTTTTATTCTCTAACCCCAAAGATTTCAAAATATTAGTAAATTCTTTTGTTTTTGGAGTTTCAAAATTCAAATCTTCAACAACCAAAATCGACTGGCTTTTTGCTTTTGCACTCAATGCAGAACGACGCGCCAATCTTTTCACATTTTTAGTCAATTTTTGTGTATAATCTTTTGGACGAGGACCGAAAATACGTCCTCCACCAACAAACACAGGTGATTTAACACTACCTGCACGAGCTGTACCAGTTCCTTTTTGTTTTTTAATCTTACGAGTACTTCCCGCTACTTCATTTCTCTCCTTAGCCTTGTGTGTTCCTTGACGTTGATTTGCTAAATAACGCTTAACATCTAAGTAAATCACGTGATTATTAGGCTCTAAACCGAAAACAGAATCAGAAAGAGTAACTTTTCTGCCTGTTTCTTTTCCTTGACTATTTAATACTGCTACTTCCATTATTTATGAATAGTTACGTAAGCATTTTTGTGTCCCGGAACACATCCTTTAACCACTAAAAGATTTTTCTCGGCTACCACTTTCAATACTTTCAAGTTTTGTACTGTTACTTTTTCTGCTCCCATTCTACCAGCCATACGCATTCCTTTGAATACTCTTGAAGGATATGACGATGCTCCAATAGAACCCGGTGCTCTCAAACGGTTGTGCTGACCGTGAGTAGTTTGACCTACACCACCAAAGCCGTGTCTTTTAACAACCCCCTGAAATCCTTTACCTTTAGAGATACCTGTTATGTCAACAAATTCTCCTTCTGTAAACAAATCAACAGTGATTGTATCACCTAATTTGTAATTTGCTTCAAATCCTTGAAATTCGATAACTTTTTTCTTAACAGAAGCTCCTGCTTTTTTGAAATGTCCTAACTCAGCTTTGTTAGCACGGTGTTCTGCTTTGTCATCGAAACCAAGTTGAAGAGCCTCATACCCATCAACCTCTACGGTTCTGACTTGGGTAACTACGCAAGGACCTGCCTCGATGATAGTACAAGGAATGTTTTTCCCATTCTCATCAAAAAGACTTGTCATGCCTACTTTTTTTCCAATTAACCCAGACATAAATTTAATTTAATTAATTATTCTACTTTTTTATAAAGTTCAGGGTCAAAAAATGCCTCAGCCATTTGACCCTGAATCATTTTTATCCGTTTTTCCTCAGCTCACAGGCTTAAGGACATTTAAGACGAAGTTAAACCTTCTTTTGAAGTTGAGCGAATTATCACACTTTGATTTCAACTTCTACTCCACTTGGCAACTCCAGTTTCATCAAAGCATCAATAGTTTTTGATGAAGAACTATAGATGTCTAAAAGACGTTTGTGAGAGCTTAATTGAAACTGCTCACGAGCCTTCTTATTTACGTGAGGAGAACGCAATACAGTAAATATTTTTTTGTGAGTTGGTAACGGAATAGGTCCTGTTACTACTGCTCCTGTTGCTTTCACCGTTTTTACAATCTTTTCAGCTGACTTATCAACCAAGTTATGATCGTAAGATTTTAACTTTATTCTGATTTTTTGACTGCTCATTTTTTATAAAAAATTAGTTGCCTTTTGCTTTTTTAATTACTTCCTCAGCTATATTTGAAGGTGTTTCAGCATAGTGAGAGAATTCCATTGTTGAAGTAGCACGCCCTGATGAAAGTGTTCTGAGCGTTGTTACATATCCGAACATTTCCGATAGAGGAACATTAGCTTTAATAACTTTAGCTCCATTTCTATCTCCCATATCGTTTACTTGACCACGACGACGGTTCAAGTCTCCAACAATATCACCCATATTTTCTTCCGGAGTTATAACCTCCAACTTCATTATAGGTTCCATCAATACAGCTTTCGCTGCACGAGCTGCCTCCTTGTATCCTAATTTAGCTGCTAACTCAAATGATAAAGAATCCGAGTCAACTGCGTGGTAAGAACCATCAACTAAGGTAATCTTCATTGAATCCATTTCAAATCCTGCCAAAGGACCATTTTTCATAGCTTCTTTGAATCCTTTTTCTACAGAAGGGATATACTCTTTTGGAATATTACCCCCTTTGATTTCATTAACGAATTCAAGTCCTACTTTTCCTTCCTCAGCAGGCTCCATACGGAACACGATATCAGCAAACTTACCACGTCCACCAGATTGTTTTTTGTAAACTTCTCTGTGTTCAGCTACCGCAGTCAATGCCTCTTTGTACTCTACTTGAGGCTCTCCTTGGTTTACTTCAACTTTAAACTCTCGTTTCAAACGATCAACGATGATATCCAAGTGAAGCTCTCCCATACCAGAGATAATTGTTTGCCCTGAAGCTTGATCTGTTTTTACTTGGAAAGTTGGATCTTCCTCAGCCAGTTTAGCCAAAGCCATACCCATTTTATCCACGTCAGCTTTCGTTTTTGGCTCAATAGCAATACCAATTACCGGATCAGGGAATATCATTGATTCAAGTACGATTGGATGTTTTTCATCGCAAAGAGTATCTCCCGTTTTGATATCTTTAAAACCTACCGCTGCTCCGATATCTCCTGCCTCAATATATTCAATTGGATTTTGTTTGTTAGCGTGCATCTGATAGATACGAGAAATACGTTCCTTGTTTCCTGAACGCGTATTAAGCACGTAAGAACCTGCATCCAAATGACCAGAATAAGCACGGAAGAAAGCCAAACGACCTACATAAGGGTCTGTTGCAATTTTAAACGCTAAAGCTGCAAAAGGCTCAGAAACAGAAGGTTTTCTAGCAATATCCGCTCCAGTATCAGGATCTGTACCCTCAATAGCTTCTTTGTCTAAAGGCGAAGGTAAGTAACGACAAACCGCATCCAACATAAACTGAACTCCTTTGTTTTTGAAAGAAGATCCGCAAACCATCGGAATAATTGCCATATCCATAACAGCAGCTCTTAAAGCTTTATGGATTTCTTTCTCTGTAATAGAGTTCTCATCCTCCATAAATTTCTCCAAAAGCCCTTCATCATATCCTGCCACTTCTTCAATAAGATGAGCACGATACTCGTGAACTTCGTCTTTCATTTCTGCAGGAATTTCTACAACGTCAAAAGTAGCTCCTTGCGTTTCTTCGTGCCATACGATAGCACGGTTTTTAATCAAATCCACAACACCTTTAAAGTCCGCTTCGTCTCCGATAGGAAGTACGATAGGCACTGCGTTTGATTTCAACATATCTTTAACTTGGTTACAAACATTCAAGAAGTTTGCACCTTGTCTATCCATTTTATTTACAAACCCGATACGTGGTACTTTGTAATTATCAGCCAAACGCCAGTTAGTTTCTGACTGAGGCTCTACACCATCTACTGCCGAAAACAAGAACACTAATCCGTCCAATACACGCAATGAACGATTTACCTCAACGGTAAAATCCACGTGACCGGGAGTATCAATGATATTGAAGTGATACTCTTTGGCATCAGCTGTAGGTTTTCCTTGTTCTGTTGGAAAATTCCAAACACAAGTAGTCGCAGCTGACTGAATAGTAATACCACGTTCTGCTTCTTGCTCCATCCAGTCCATTGTTGAAGCTCCATCGTGAACCTCTCCCAACTTGTGCGTTTTTCCTGTATAGAAAAGAATACGCTCAGTAGTGGTTGTTTTTCCTGCATCAATATGTGCAGCAATACCTATATTTCTTGTATATTTTAAGTCTCTTGCCATACACTAAAATCTAAAATGTGAAAATGCCTTATTTGCTTCTGCCATTTTGTGCGTATCCATTCTTTTCTTAACAGCAGCTCCTTCTTCTTTAGCCGCCGACAAAATCTCTCCCGCCAATTTTTGAGCCATTGATTTCTCGTTACGTTTACGAGCATAACCAATTAACCATTTCATAGCCATTGAAACTTTTCTATCTGGTCTGATTTGCATCGGAATTTGGAATGTAGCTCCACCTACACGGCGTGAACGCACCTCTACGTGAGGCATTACATTCGTTAGAGCATCTTTCCATACTTCCAACGCAGACTTTTCGTCATTGTTTTTCTTTTGTTCTACGATATCAAGTGCATCATAGAAAACTTTAAAAGCCACTGACTTTTTACCATCCCACATCAAATTATTGACAAAACGTGTTACCAATTGATCATTAAACTTTGGATCTGGTAAAAGAGGTCTCTTTTTAGCCTGTCTTTTTCTCATTTCTTCTCGTTAAAAGATTTTTTTAATTACTTTTTCCCTTTTGCTGGCGCAGCTGCTTGTCCTGGTTTTGGACGTTTAGCTCCGTATTTAGAACGTCTTTGCGTTCTTCCTGCTACCCCCGCTGTGTCTAACGCACCACGAACGATATGGTAACGAACACCTGGTAAATCTTTTACCCTTCCGCCTCGTACCAATACTATCGAGTGCTCTTGGAGGTTGTGCCCTTCTCCTGGAATGTAAGCATTCACTTCATTGCCATTTGTTAAACGAACACGGGCAACTTTACGCATTGCCGAATTCGGTTTTTTCGGCGTTGTTGTGTAAACACGCGTACACACCCCTCTTCGTTGAGGACACGAATCCAAAGCAACCGATTTACTCTTCTTGGTAATTCTGGTTCTTCCTTTTCGTACTAATTGTGAAATTGTTGGCATAATTTAATTTACAATATTATTTACTTAAAATTAATTTACTTGATTTTCATTAGGTTTTCTCTCAAAAAACCTCGTCTGCAAATTCAGAATTCATTTCTCCCACTCCATAATTTGCGGGTGCAAAAGTATAGTTTTATTTTCAAAACAACAAGAAATCAAGGTGTTAATAAGATATTAATTTTTACTTCAATCAAAACATAAAATCACATTGCGAACACTAAAAAACTAAATATCAAACAATTAAACACAAAACAAGAAATTCTTAAAAATTTAATTTTGTTACATATATCACAAAATTTTTCTTGATTCTTTTAAATTTTATAATTATCCGACAAGTAATATCTCTTTACTTATGTTTAATTTAATTGACTCCCAATATCTTTTTAACTTCGTCTACAGTTCTTTCCGTTAGAAGTCTGTCTAAATTTCTCCAGACACTGTGATATCCAAAAGGTCCCTGCTGCATTTCTTTTTTAGCTTGTTCGATACTCCAATTATGATAAATAACACGATACATTGCCACCATAATTCCCGTGCGGTCAGCTCCGTGATAACAATGCACCAATACAGCTCCTTTTTGTTGATGCTTCTTTATATTTGACAGCACATTTGCTATGTCTTTCGCCTTGATTCTCCAAGTTAGTAACGGAATGTTTATCAGAGTCATATCGCTTTCTTTATTAAAAACTTTACGATTTCCGCTACGTGTAAAGTATCGCAGATTTATAATTGTTTTTATTGGAGTTTTTTCTATCGTTTGTTTATCTTCTTCTCTTAACTGCTCACTGCGATAGAGTTTATCATCCACCTTATAAAGATTGGCTTCTGCACTGATTAACTCTACTTGATTTTGAGAAAAAAGCGACAAGAAACACAAAAAAAATGCAATTGATAAATTCAATTTAATTTTCATCATCTGAATTTTTAAGAACTTTACTTTCTATCTTTTTAAAAATTTTAAATTTGTTTATCTGTTGTACTTTGCTCTCATCACGATGAAAGCAAAAATTAATGTAGTAAAAAAGGAAAACATCGCGAAAACAAGAGCTGGTTTCGCCATTTCAACACTTTGGATAAGTCCCGCCACATAAATAGCAAGGACAGTATTTTGTAACCCCACTTCTATACCAATTGTAGCAGATTGCATATTAGTAATATGAAACACTTTTTTGGAAACCACATAACTCAAAATCATCGAGCTCAAATGCATAACCAAAGCATAAGGAAATATTCTTAAGATTTCATCAAGAACAATTCCTGTCCCTCCTGATTCTGTATCTGCAAAAAATTTAATCATAAAAACCAACCCAAGTAAGATTGTGTTAATAATCTTTAGAGGAATCTTGATTCTCGCTGTCACATCCGGAAAATAACGATTAAATACCAAACCCAAAAAAGCGGGAATTATAGTAATTTTGCTGACCTCCCAAAAAGTATCTGCCATTGACAGAGAAAACTCCGAAGATGTACCCATAAATAACGATATGGCTACATTGGCTAAAGTAGGAATTGTGAGCAAAATCAAAATACTATTTATTGTTGTTAAAGCCACTGCCAAAGCTGTATCCGCATTAACCAAATAAGAAATAAAGTTAGATGTTGTGCCACCGGGGCAAATAGATACGATGATTAAACCTACCTTCAGCTCAGGAGATAAGTCAGCCAAATAAGCAATCAAAAATGCTAAAATTGGTAAAAACACCATTTGAGCTATCAAACCTATATTAAACGCCTTCGACTTTTTAAAAATATTCTCAAAGTCACTAAAACGTAAAGAACTACCTATGGCAAAGGTAATTAGCATCAAAACTGCTGACATCAAATGATTTATCAAATCCATCTTTCCTTCTTAAAAATTACTCATAACTCATCTTGCTTATTATCACAAGAAAACAATCGCCGAAGTTACACATTTTTTTCATATTCGCGTTCACTTTCACTCTTTTTAACTTGAAAAAAATAAAATCAAGTAAAAAAGCAATAATCCGCGTATTAACCGAAAATTTCATACTTTTGCCACAAATTACCTTTCAGAATGGATTTCAGAACTATCGTTCCCGTAAAACAATCAGACTTCAAAATCAGTTATAATGACAGAATTTTGAGTGTCGGGTCGTGTTTTTCGGTGAACATCTCCAAAAAACTGAAATATTATAATTTTCAAACAGTTACAAATCCCTTTGGAATTCTTTTCCATCCTTTAGCAATTGAAAAATTAATTGAGAAAACATTAAAAAATAGTCTTTTCAATAAAGATGACTTCTTCAAACACAATGACTTATGGCATTCGTTTGACTTACATTCCGAGCTTAGCCAAATCACATTAGACGAAGCAATAAGTGTAGCAAATCAAAAAATCGAAGAATTCAGAAATGCGTTACAAAACTCTGATTTTATGTTCATTACACTGGGAACATCTTGGGTATATGTACACACAAACGGAAATATCGTAGCCAATTGCCACAAAATGCCACAGACGAATTTCTCAAAAAAATTGCTTTCTGTCAAAGAAATTGAAAAAAGTATTCAAAATACTGTAAATCAGATTAAAAATATAAATTCAAAAATAAAAATCATATACACGATTTCACCCGTCAGGCACTTGAAAGATGGCTTTGTTGAAAACCAAATAAGTAAAGCTCACTTAATCAGCGGATTGCATTTTTTCTTATCGCAAAATACTGAAGTACAATACTTTCCGTCGTACGAAATTTTGTTAGATGAATTACGAGATTACCGTTTTTATGCGGAAGATATGCTGCATCCGTCAGAATTTGCAATCGAATATATTTGGGAACGATTTATGGAAACGTACATCAGTGAAGAATGTTTTTCTGATATGAAGCAAATAGATTCTATACAAAAAGGACTGAAACACAGAGTTTTTAATCCGGAAAGTGAGCAATCCAAGATTTTTCAAGAAAAATTAACTGAAAAAATAAACAAAATCATCGAAAAGTATCCTTTTATGAGTTTTTAGTAACAAAACAACACTTTATTATCTTCAAATTTAAAAACTATGGAAAAAGAATATCAAATTTTTGGCATTCGTGCCGTTATAGAAGCCATTTCGGCAGGAAAAACAATTGACAAAATTTTCATCCAAAAGGGACTGAAAAGCACTCTTTTTCAGGAACTGCAAACGTTGCTAAAGGAAGAACAAATTGCTGTTTCTTACGTTCCTGTTGAAAAACTCAACCGATTGACGAAAAAAAATCATCAGGGTGTTGTTGCAAATCTTTCTCCCGTAGCATATCACAATTTTGAAAATCTTGTTATAAGCACGATTGAAAGTGGCAAAAATCCTCTATTTCTTGTATTAGACCACCTTTCAGATGTTCGTAACTTTGGAGCCATTATTCGTACAGCCGAATGTACGGGCGTTTCAGGAATCGTTATCCCTAAAAAAGGAAGCGTTTCAATCACTGCAGATACTGTAAAAACCTCAGCAGGAGCAGTTTTCAAAGTTCCTGTCTGTAAAGTTGATAACCTGAAAGATGCTGTGTATTATCTTCAAGGAAGCGGAATCAAAACCGTTGTTGCCACTGAAAAAACAGACAAACTCCTATATGAAGTTTCAATGACTGAACCTCTGGCAATTATAATGGGGGCTGAAGATATTGGCGTATCTCCTGCGTTAATCAAACTCGCTGATGATAAAGCTAAACTTCCTATGGTTGGCGAAATTAGCTCGCTAAACGTATCGGTTGCTTGTGGTGTTTTCTTATATGAAGTAATGCGACAACGAATTTAGTACAAGCAAATACACAAAACAACTTACAACTTGCCTAAGGTTTTTAAATGAATTTCAACTGCTTTGCTATCCGTTAAACTGGCAATGTAGCAAGTAACTCCCATTATTTTATCGTAAAGTGATTCGTCTTTTCTGTACTTTTCAGGAAGAATCTTGAGAATCAATTTATCAAAAGAAGTAAGTTTCCCTTCATAATCATTTATTGCAGCCGTAAAGAAAACGTCGAGTAAATTTTGAAGTACCACGTAACCCGAAATTTCCTTCTCAATAACTTCATCGGACTGGTAAATATGTGAAACACTTATGCTTATAATATCCTCTATCTGTGGCTTGTACACGCTTTGGCTCAACAATGAAGAATGAAATGTGCCCTCGAGAATTTCCTCTTCGTGCTTGATAAATATTTCGGTGGCTTCCTGAATAAGCGTTCCGATGGCGACAGCTCGCAAATAAGCTATACGCTCTTCTTTAGTTGATAACTTACTATATTTGTGAGAATTAATCCGTTCACTTATTAATTTTCCGAGATATTCCAAAGCCAAATCTTCAGAGATAAGCCCCAAATTAATGCCATCTTCAAAATCAATGATTGTGTAACAAATATCATCGGCAGCTTCTACCAAAAACGCAAGCGGATGCCTTGCAAAACGTAAATTATTGGCTTCTGAATTAGATTTAAGTTGCAGTTCTTGAGCTACTTTCGCAAAAAAATCTCTTTCCGATTGAAAGACACCATATTTTTTATCGGCAATATTCTTAGTAGGACGAAAGGGCAAAGATTCCTTCGGATATTTCATAAACGCCCCAAGTGTAGCAAATGAGAGACGCAAACCGCCCTCCACACCAGGTCTTGATTCATTCAAAATACGAAAACCATTGGCATTCCCTTCAAAGCTACATAAATCTTCGTATTCTTTATCCGTTAGTAAATGCTTGATTGCCACACCTTTTTTATATTTAAAAAATTCTCCGATGGCTTTTTCTCCACTATGTCCAAACGGAGGATTTCCGATGTCGTGTGCTACCGAAGCTGCTGCTACAATTGCCCCAAAATCATTTGCCTGATATCCCAATACTTCCAAATTCGGATACTTTTCCAAAATATGGCTTCCTACGGCACGTCCTAAACTCCGTCCCACCACTGAAACCTCCATACTGTGCGTGAGCCTTGTATGCACAAATCCGGTTTTCGACAATGGAATTACCTGTGTCTTATCCTGCAAACTACGAAATGCACTTGAAAAAACCACACGGTCGTAATCCGAATCGAAATTTGAACGCGTTGCATCTTGTCCTTTTCTGAGGCGTTTTTCTGTGTCTCCAAATCTGTTAAGCGATAGTAAGTTTTCCCAATTCATCAATTTTACAATGATTTTTAAAGTTACGGTACAGGGTCATATCCACTTCCTCCCCAAGGATGACAACTAAAAATTCGCTTTAAAGCAATCCAACCTCCTTTGAAAAGTCCGTGCTTTTTTAAAGCTTCCAAAGCATATTGCGAACAAGTAGGTGTATATCTGCAAGTAGGTGGTTTTAAAGGAGATATAAATAACTGATAAAAACGCACCAGCAATATAAAAGGAAATATGAGTATTTTTTTTAGCATCATCAAATTATAATTTATAGGCAGTAAATTGAGGAAAAATCACACATAATCCTAAAACTTACTGCCTAATAAAGTGAAGTTCAGAAACTGATTAGCTAAATCTTTCAATTACTTCCTGACTTACACCCGTATTTGAAAAACCTCCGTCGTGGAAAAGATTTTGCATAGTAACTTTTCTGGTAAGGTCAGAGAAAAGACTTACGGTGTAATCGGCACAATCCTGAGCAGTGGCATTACCTAAAGGAGACATTTTTTCAGCATACGAAATAAACCCGTCGAAGCCTTTAACTCCTTGCCCTGCAGTGGTTGGCGTTGGCGATTGTGAGATAGTATTCACTCGTACTTTCTTTTCTTTCCCGAAGAAATACCCAAAACTACGTGCAATCGACTCTAAATACGCCTTATTATCAGCCATATCATTGTAATCGGGGAAGGTACGCTGAGCAGCCATATAAGTAAGAGCTACAATACTTCCCCATTCGTTCATTGCGTCGTTTTTGTACAAAACTTGGCAAACTTTATGAAAAGAAAGAGCCGAAACGTCCCAACCTTTTTCAGTAAAATCGTAGTTTGATTCGGTATATGGGATATTTTTGCGAACATTAACTGACATCCCGATAGAATGTAGCACAAAGTCTAATTTTCCTCCCAAAATTTCCATTGCTTTGGTTACCAAATTTTGCAAATCGTCCATATTGGTAGCATCAGCAGGAATAATTTCCGAACCTGTTTTTTCTGCCAACTTCTTAATTTGTCCCATTCGCATTGCAATAGGAGCGTTTGTAAGCACGAATGTTCCTCCTTCGGCGTGAACACGCTCTGCTGTTTTCCAAGCTATCGAATTTTCATCTAATGCACCAAAGATGATTCCTCTTTTCCCTTTTAATAAATTATACATAATTAATTACTTTCTGATTTTATTTGACAAAGGTACAAAAAAAGTTGAAAAACGAAAATACAATTATCTTTCTGCAATTTTTCAAAAATAGCAACTTTTGCCATCTGAATTTTTAACCTTAATTTATTAAATTATAAATTTCAGATTCATTTTTTTTTTCATACCTTTGTGAAATCAAAATTTAATCAAACCAACGTTACGAAAATGACAAAAACAAGAGTATTACTTACGGGAGCCGGCGGGCAGTTAGGTAGTGAACTGACAGAAGCCTTGGCTCAAAAGTTTGGGGCAGAGAACATTGTTGCCACAGACATAAATGAAAAAGTTTCCGAAAAATTTTCATATTGTAATTTTGAAGTTTTAGATATTCAAGATAATGCCAGATTAGAGCATCTTGTTGAGTACTACCAAATTACTCAAATCTACCACTTAGCAGCGTTGCTTTCGGCTGTGGGAGAAAAGAACCCTCTTTTCACTTGGAGTCTGAATATGAATGGGTTACTCAATGTGTTGGAGGTCGCTCGTAAAAAGAATTTAGATAGAGTGTATTGGCCTTCGTCAATTGCGGCTTTTGGAGTAAATACCCCAAAACAAAACACCCCTCAAGAAACTGTAACTGAACCAAATACAGTTTACGGAATCACAAAGGTTTCAGGAGAATTATGGTGCCAATATTACTTCCAAAAGTACGGAGTAGATGTTCGCAGTCTTCGCTATCCCGGTCTTATCGGTTATAAATCATTGCCTGGTGGCGGAACAACTGATTACGCTGTGGATATTTACCACAAAGCCATTGCAGGAGAGGAATTTTCTTGTTTCTTGAATGAAAATTCATACTTACCTATGATGTATATGCCTGACGCTATAAAAGCTACCATCAACTTAATGGATGCTCCGAAGGAAAAAGTAAAAATTCGTACCTCTTACAATGTTTCTGCTTTATCTTTCTCTCCGAAAGAAATTTATGAAAGTATTGTAAAAATTATTCCTGATTTCAAAATCAAATACGAACCAGATTTCCGACAAAAAATAGCTGATAGTTGGCCAGATAGCATTGACGACTCGGCTGCAAGAAATGATTGGGGCTGGGAGCCTGATTTCAGCTTGGATAAAATGACTGAAGATATCATCAAAAACTTAAAACCGTAAATATTGGTTTTTCATTTTTTTATAAGCTATAAGTAACGGGTTATCAAACTATTACTTATAGCTTACTTTTGTACAGTAAAAAACTATGTTTCTGAAAAAACTTTCAATTGTAAATTACAAAAACATTCCTTCAAAAGAGTTTCTTTTTGAGGCAAATATCAATTGCTTTGTTGGGAACAACGGTGTCGGAAAAACCAATTTGCTTGATGCTATTTATCATTTAGGAATTGGGAAAGGTTACTTCAATTCGTCAGCGACACAAAGTATTCGCCACGGAGAGGAATTTTATGTAATTGACGGGCTTTTTGAAAGTCAAGAGCGTGAAGAACAGATAGTTTGCAGCATAAAACGAGGACAAAAGAAAATCATCAAATGTAACGGAAAAACGTATGACAAAATGGCTGACCACATAGGCAAATATCCTATGGTTATTATTTCGCCAGCCGATCAGGATTTAATTTTGGACGGAAGCGAAGTACGAAGAAAATTTTTAGATAATGTAATTTCACAATCCGATGTGCAATATTTGGACAAACTTGTGAATTACAACCGAATCCTTTTGCAACGCAATACACTTCTCAAAATTTTCGCTGAAAATCATTCTTTTGACATTGATACGCTTTCCATTTATGACAAGCAACTTTCTGAAATCGGGCAATATATTTACGAAAAACGAAAGTCTTTTATGAAAACTTTCTTGCCTATTTTTGAGTATCAATATCAATATATTTCCGAAGGAAAAGAAAACGTGAATTTGACTTACGAAAGTTCTCTTCATCAAACGGATTTAGCAAGTTTATTATCACAGAACATCAACAAAGACAGAGCTTTACAATACACTTCTGCCGGCATTCATAAAGACGATTTGCTTTTTGAAATAGAAGGATTTCCTATGAAAAAATACGGAAGTCAGGGACAACAAAAATCCTTTTTAATTGCTTTAAAACTATCTCAGTTTGAAATAATTAAAAAACAATTAAAGGTTGTTCCTATTTTCTTGTTAGATGATATTTTTGATAAATTAGATGATAATCGGGTAGCAAAGTTGGTTTCGCTTGTAACAGAAAAACATTTCGGGCAACTGTTTATCACCGATACACATCACGAACGCACTGAAAATGTGGTAAAAAGAACTCACTTGAAGTACAAAATTTTCTCAATAGAATGATTATTAGTCTCCTATTTGCTTAACACCTTTGAAGAAAATCCACTTCATAAAAAGTTTTTCTCCTTTGTCCGTAGGCACAGCCGCAAAACGAGGCGAAACAAAAATCGTTATCACTCCCGAAATAAGAGATGCAAACAAGTACTTCAGCTCAGGAAAGAAGTAATTAACCCCAAGCCGAATCGTGATAAAAATCGCTCCAAAACAAATGAAATTAAATAAAAATGCTTTCGTTTTTGGTGTCATAATTATCGTTGCCTTTTTACGGTTCCTGTAATATTTGTTGCTTCTTCAATTTCCTCTTTTATTTTATCTATCTCATTTTGAGTTTCTTCTATAAAAGAAGTATCAATATTATTTTGTTCTGCACTCTTTTTGATTTCGGACTTAATTTCATTGGTTGCATCACGAAGTTGTCGCATTCCTTTGCCCAAACCACGAGCTATTTCCGGAATCTTATCTGCCCCAAAAAGTATCAGAACCACAAAAAGTGTAAAAAAAATCTCAGAAAAACCCATAGCTTTAAAAATATCTGCAAACCTACATATTTTTTAAATATCAGACAATTTTTTATGTCGGAAATTATATTTTCTATTCCTATGTTATTGACAATCTAAATTATAAGTTAAAAAATTATCGGAAAAGTTCCGCCCTAATCGCTTAATTTTACTTACCTTTGCCAGTAAGCTAAAACTCATTATTTATTAAATTCATCTAACTTATGAATAACGTTATTGAAAATATACAAAATTCCTATTTGTTATGGAAGGAATATTCTGTGCCTCAACGGATTGAAGTCATTAAAGAAATAAGAGATAAACTACTAAAGAATACCGAGTTATACGCCAAAGCAATTACTTCGGATATGGGTAAACCTATTTCGCAATCCATCGCAGAGGTAAAAAAATGTGCTTATTTGTGCGATTATTATATTGAAAATTCTGAAAATTTCTTGAAACCGCAGCAGATAAAAACCAAATGGACAGAAAGTTACATTACTTTTGAACCGATTGGAGTTTTGCTTGGGGTGATGCCTTGGAACTTTCCTTTTTGGCAAGTTTTTCGTTTTGTGATTCCGAATTTGATTTTAGGAAATATTTTTGTAGTAAAACACGCCTCAAACGTCCCAAAATCAGCGGATTTACTGGAAACCATTTTCAATTCCGACAAACTGAAATTTCCTATATACAAAAATCTGTTTTTAGAAAGTAAATTCGTTGCTGACATTATTGCTCACAAACACATTAAAGGAGTTTCTCTCACAGGTAGCGAACCCGCAGGAAGAGCCATCGCTCAATGTGCAGGGCAACATCTCAAAAAATCCGTGTTGGAACTTGGCGGAAGTGCGGCTTTTATCGTATGTGAAGATGCTGATTTAGAGTTAGCTGTATCAACTGCTGTTAATGCCCGTATGCAAAATGCAGGACAAAGCTGTATTGCTGCCAAACGTTTTCTTGTTCACGAAAATTTGAAAGAAAAATTCCTTTCTCTTTTCAAACTAAAAGTAGAGGCCTTGAAAAAGGGAGATAAATTCGATTTGAATACGGAAATAGGTGAAATGGCACGGGAAGACTTGGCTATTGAATTGGAAAAATTAGTAAATGAAAGTATCTCTCTGGGGGCAAAGCTCATCTGCGGAGGAAAACGTGAAGGTTCTTTTTATGAGCCTACGATTTTGTCAGAAGTCACTCCTGAAATGCCTGTTTTTAAAGAAGAAACCTTTGGTCCTGTCGCAGCTGTGACATTTTTCAAAACCTTTGATGAAGCTGTAACGTTGAGTAATTTATCGGATTTCGGTTTGGGAGTTTCAGTCTTTTCAAAAGATGTAGAGTTCATAAAATCACAAACTTACCGCTTTGAAGAAGGAGCTGTTTATATCAACGAAATGCTCATCAGCGACCCGCATTTACCTTTCGGCGGAGTGAAAAATTCAGGATACGGGCGTGAACTTTCTCAATTTGGAATGTATGAATTTGCTAACATCAAAACAGTAGTGATTAAGTAACAAATCTTTTTCCTATATTTGCAAAATAATTTATCACCGCAACAAAAAAGACAAACAAAGCATAAATGTATGTATATCAACATTAAAAATTTATTAAAAGAAGGTAAAACAACACAAGAAGTAACTTTAAAAGGTTGGGTGCGTACTTTCCGAAGCAATCGTTTTATTGCTTTGAATGACGGTTCAACTATCGAAAATGTGCAAGTAGTTGTAGATTTTGAAAACACCGATGAGGAAATTCTCAAACGCATCACAACAGGGGCTGCCATTGAAGTAAAAGGTACTGTTGTAGAAAGTCAAGGAAAAGGACAATCCATTGAAGTTCAAGCAACAGAAGTACATATTTTGGGAGATTCCAATCCGGAAGAATATCCAATTCAACCTAAAAAACACTCTTTTGAGTTTTTGCGTGAAAATGCTCACCTAAGGGTGCGAACCAATGTTTTCGGGGCTATTATGCGGGTGCGTTCGGTATTGGCATTCGCCATTCACGATTATTTCCAACAAAACGGATTTTTCTACGTGAACACACCTATCATCACAGGAAGCGACGCCGAAGGTGCGGGCGAAATGTTCCGTGTAACCACCTTAGATGCTAAAAATCCGCCACTTACCGAAGAAGGAAACGTTGATTTCAAAAAAGATTTCTTCGGAAGAGAAACGAATTTGACAGTTTCCGGACAGCTTGAAGGTGAAACCTTTGCAATGGCTTTGGGCAAAATCTACACATTTGGTCCTACTTTCCGTGCCGAAAATTCAAATACTTCTCGCCACTTGGCAGAATTCTGGATGATAGAGCCCGAAGTTGCCTTCCTCGACCTTGACGGAAATATGGATTTGGCGGAAGATTTCATCAAATATGTGCTGAAATACACCCTTGAGCGTTGCCGTGAAGACATCGAATTCCTGAACAATCGCTTCTTGGAGGAAGAAAAAACCAAACCACAAAACGAGCGTAGTTCGATGTCACTTATCGAAAAATTGGAGTTCGTTATCAACAACAATTTCAAACGTGTAAGTTACACTGAAGCTATTGATATTCTGAAAAACTCAAACCATAATAAAAAGAAAAAATTCCAATATCTTATCGAAGAATGGGGAGCAGATTTGCAAAGCGAACACGAACGATATTTGGTAGAAAAACATTTCCAAAGTCCTGTGATTCTGTTTGATTATCCTGCAAAAATCAAAGCGTTTTATATGCGTCTGAACGAGGATGGAAAAACGGTTCGTGCGATGGATATTCTCTTCCCAGGCATTGGCGAAATCGTGGGCGGTTCGCAACGTGAGGAACGCTACGACGTTTTGGTTGAAAAAATCAAAGCTATGGGCATCGACGAGAAGGAATTATGGTGGTATTTGGATTTACGTAAATTCGGTACGGCTGTTCACAGTGGTTTCGGGCTTGGTTTTGAGCGATTAGTGCTTTTCGCAACAGGAATGACCAACATTCGTGATGTGATTCCTTTCCCCCGAACGCCACAAAACGCCGAGTTCTAATACTTAAATTTGAGGGTTATACATTTGTTTTTTTATTTTTTACTGTCCGAGAAATTCAGTTTTTTCGGGCAGTTTTTTATTGCCTAAATATATTGAACGAAAAAAACTTCCTGCTTTCATTTCTGATTTATTCCTATTAATATATGCATTTTATTGGGTTGAGTGATGTTTATTTAATGTTTCAATTTTCTGTGAGACTTAAAACATCATATAATTCCTATATTCAAAATGAAATATTACTATTTCTTTCATATTTTTCTATCTAATAAAATTTGATATCTTTAACTTTTCTTTCTATTTTTGCTAATATTTTCATTAAGCAATCAACAATAAAAATATATAAATATGAAACGACTTTTAACAATCGTGTTTTTAATGACATTGGGTGTTATTAATGCACAATCATTCAGGTTTGGAACAAAGTTAGGTTATGTAAATTCAACTTTTAAGATGGAAGGCTCCAATCATATGAGTTTAACATCAAGTTCAAAATCAAATATCTACTTGGCATTGCAAGCTGAATATTTTTTAAACGAATATATCTCCGGGCAAGCCGAATTCACGATGGCAGGACTTGGAGCAAGAAACATCTTTGGAAGTATTCAAGTAGATAAAGGAGAAAATTACGAAGGATTTTTCGATATACATTTACATACTTACAGTCTTCCGCTCGGAATAAAGGTATATCCTGTTAATCGGCTTGCTTTACTCGGAGGATTAAATCTTGGTTTTAATTTAACAGCTACAACAAAGATAAACGGTGAAATAATTAGATTAAGGAATATCAAAATAGGAAATCATTCTTTGTTTTTGGGTGGAGAATGCCGTATTTTTAAAGATTTCTTTTTGGAAGCAAGATATAACTTCGGGTTGAGTAACATTTCCGAGTTTGCACCGATTATTCGCAATAATTATCTTCAAATAGGAATAGGATATTATTTCAAAAACTTATAAAGAGTAAAACAACCACCCCAAAAGGTGGTTTTTTTATGCTTTTTATTAACGTCGCCAGTTATTTTAAAATTAAAAAGAAGCCATCAATCTCATATTTTTGCTTAAATCAAACTAAAAAAAGCCTTTCAATCCCATATAATTTATTCTCAGAAATATGGAGAAGGTTTTGACATCATATTTTTTGTAGAATTAAATCAGAAAAAAGCTATCAATCTCATATTTTTATCTAAATCAAACTAAAAACAGCCTTTAAATCCCATATAATTTCTTCTCAAAAATCTGGAGAAGGTTTTGACATCATATTTTTTGCAAAATTAAATCAGAAATAAGCTATCAATCTCATATTTTCACCTAAATTAAACTAAAAATAGACTTTCAATCCCATATAATTTCTTCTCAGAAATCTGGAGAAGGTTTTGACATCATATTTCTGCAATAATTTTCAAATTTTCTGCATAAATTCATCTCTTTACAACTGTTTTCAAACCTCAAAAAGGGGAAAATATCCCAAAAAGCAGGTGAAACAAATTCCAAAGGTATAATTAGCAACATATTTCAAGAAGATTTTATAAAAAATTAAGATAAAATCAAAAACTAATCTCTTATTTTGAAAAAAAATCACGTTTTTAGGCAACAAAAAAGCATTCTCAACAATAAAATTCTCAAAATTAATGACTATCTTTGCGACAAATAAAAATTTATATGAAACAAGTAGCTTTATTTATCCTCTTTATTGTAAGTCTGGCAACATATTCCCAAAAGAAACATACCATCAGCGGAGTTGTTTCCGATGCCTCAAACGGGGAAAAGATGCTTGGAGTAAATATAATCATCAAGGAACTTAACACGGGGACTTATACCAATGAGTACGGCTTCTATTCTATCACCCTTCCCGATGGAAAATACACCATAACGGTAGATTTTATGGGATTTGAAACCATTGTTGAAACCATTACATTGGATAAAAACATACGGAAGGATTATAAAATTTCTCCTCAAGCCGTAGAACTCGACGCGGTGGAAATTACCGCCAACGCTTCGCAAAAGGTGGACATCCGAAAGCCCGAAATGAGTACCGTTAGCGTCCCTATTTCTACAATTAAGAAACTTCCCGTACTTGTGGGAGAGGTGGACATTGTAAAATCTTTAATGCAATTGCCCGGCGTGAGCAATGCTGGGGAAGCCTCTTCGGGTTTCAACGTTCGTGGTGGTGGTGCCGACCAAAATTTAGTGCTTTTGGACGAAGCTGTTATCTTCAACTCGTCACATTTATTCGGATTTTTGAGCGTTTTCAATGCCGACGCTGTCCGAGATATGAAACTGTACAAAGGGAGCATTCCGGCACGATACGGCGGAAGGATTTCTTCCGTGTTGGATATTTATCAAAAGGAAGGAAACCGCAACGATTTTGGGATGACCGGTGGTATTGGCGTTCTCTCTTCCCGATTATTGGCAGAAGGTCCTATCATCAAAGATAAGGCTTCTTTTCTTTTCGGAGGAAGAGCCTCGTATGCACATCTGTTCCTAAAACTGCGAAACAATGACAATACGGCATATTTTTATGACCTGAACACCAAACTTTCTTACCAACTTAATCAGAACAATACCTTTTATTTGTCGGGATATTTTGGGAGAGACTTATTCGAGCTAAGCGATGTGGTTAAGAATGTATATGGGAATGCACTCTTTAATTTGCGTTGGAATCATATTTTCAACAGTCGTCTTTTCTCCAATCTGTCGCTCATTTTCAGTGATTACTATTATGGTTTCCGTCTTGACCCTATTGAGTTTCAGTGGGATTCGGGAATTAAGAATCTCAATTTAAAATACGACTTTAGGAACTACATTTCCGAGAAGTGGAAAGTTAGTTACGGAGTGCAAGGCTTGCTTTACAAGTTTATGCCCGGAAAATTATCGCCAACTACGCCCACTTCTGCCATAAAAGAACTTCAGCTTCCTAATAAATACGCCCTTGAAACAGGAATGTACATTGATTCCGAACATAATTTGACCTCATCGCTAAGTGCTTCGTTCGGGCTTAGGCTGAGTTCTTTCTATCATTTAGGAAGTCGCCGTATGCACGTTTATAAAGACGATGAAGCTGTGGTTTTCAATCGTGACTTACAGATTTATCAGGAAGCCACCCCGATAGGCTCTACATATTATCATCGAGGAAAAATTATCGACCTGTTTAGTAATTTGGAACCGCGATTTGCCCTTGCGTATGCTTTGGATGACGATAAATCCATCAAGGCAAGCTATGCACGCACCTCGCAGTATTTGCATTTGATAACCAACACCTCATCTCCTACTCCGCTCGACGTTTGGGCTCCGAGTGACCGATTCCTAAAACCACAAAAAGCCAATCAGTTTGCCATAGGTTTTGCGAATAATCTGGCGGAAGACAAATACAGCTTGGAGGTTGAGGCTTATTACAAACTAACAAAAAATCGTTTGGATTACATCGATGGAGCAAATCTTATTGCCAAAGAAGATATTGAGCGTGTTATATTAAGTGGACGCAGCCGTGCATATGGGTTGGAAGTATTATTTCGCAAAAACACAGGGAAATTAACCGGATGGATAGCTTATACACTTTCAAAATCAGAGCAACAAACCAAAGGACGTACAGTGGAGGAAATCGGTATCAATTACGGAAATTGGTACAACACGGCGTACGACAAACCTCACGACCTTTCCATCACTGCTACCTATGCTTTGAATAAAAAATGGTCTTTCGGAGCGATTTTTAACTATCAAACCGGTTTGCCTGCCAATTTTCCGGTTGGTAAATACCAATATTTGGGGCTAACCATCCCGAATTACAGTGAGCGCAATGCGTACAGGCTGCCGAGTTATCACCGTTTGGATTTGTCGGCAACTTACACACCAACAAGAAAAGACAAACGTTGGAAAAGCGAATGGAGTTTCGGGCTGTACAATGTGTACAATCGTAAAAATGCGATTTCTATTTCCTTCAGAGAGAACAAAGAAACCAGAAAGAATGAGGCCGTTAAGCTTTCCATCTTCGGAATTGTTCCGAGCGTAACCTATAATTTTACTTTTTAAGCTATGAAAAAATTTGTTTACATATTTCTGTGTCTTACAACCTTGCTTGCTTCTTGCGAGGAGGTAATTGACTTATCTTTAGACACTCAAGAAAAACAATTGGTAGTTGATGCCTATATCGATTGGAAAAAAGGAAACGAAAAAGCCTATCCCGTTGTTCATTTGAGCTACACTACAAATTATTACGAGCAAAATCCTTCGGAAAAAATCAGCGATGCAACCGTAAAGATATCAACAAATGATGGCGCGGTTTATATTTTAAAAGAAATCTTCCCGGAAGATTACAAAGATTTGGACATCAAAGATAAAGACTTGGTTGGGATTGCGTTTGTTCCTTCCAAAGGAGGAAGCATCTACACAAACACCGATGGTATTATCCCCGCAATAGGAAAAGAATACATCCTGACTATCGAACACAAAGGCAAAACGTACGTCGCTAAGGAAAAAATGCGGGAAGTTCCTGTGATAAATCCTGATGAAATTACACAAAAAAGTAACGGCGGGATTTTCAAAGATAAAATCGAAGTGAAATTTCCTTTTAATGGCTTCCCGAATGAGCCGAATAACTATTTTATAAGAATTAAAGACCATAACAAAGACGTTTTCATCAGCTTGGACGATGAACTCCTTGCCGACCAAAAATTCTTCTTTACTACAATCCTTATGGAATTGGTTTTGAAAAAAGGATACGAGGTTAGGGCTACCCTTTTTCGTGTTTCTCCTCAATATCAGCAATTTGTTAATATATTGATAAGCAACATAGTCGGCAGCAGAAGAGAAGGCGGATTTACCGTTCCTTCGCGTGTGTATGGCAACGTTGTAAACACAGAAAATCCAAAAGAAAATCCGTTAGGGGCTTTCCGCGTTTCACAATACTCCGAAATTTCCTACGAAGTGAAATAACTCTATGAAAATAGCTGTCGTCATACTTAATTGGAACGGAAAACACTTGCTGGAAAAGTTTCTCCCTTCGGTGGTAAAACATTCGGAAGGAGCTGATACTTACGTAATTGACAATACCTCTTCTGATAATTCAATTGAGTATTTAAAATTTAATTTTCCAAACGTTCAGGTTGTCAGAAATCCTTTAAATGGTGGCTATGCTCAAGGATACAATTTAGGATTAGCAGAAATTTCCGCAGATGTGTACTGTTTGCTCAACTCGGATATCGAAGTCACCGAAAATTGGTTACTTCCAATCATAAATATCTTCAAAAATCCTGAAATTGGGGTAGTTCAGCCGAAAATTTTGGATTATAAAAATAAAAAACTGTTCGAATATGCGGGAGCTGCGGGCGGTTTCATTGATAAATATGGTTTTCCTTTCTGTCGAGGACGTGTTTTTGACACTATCGAAGAAGATAACGCTCAATATGACAACCAAACGGATATTTTTTGGGCTTCGGGAGCTTGTTTTTTTGTGCGTTCTGAAGTTTTTCATCAGCTAAAGGGCTTCGATGAAGATTTTTTTGCTCATCAGGAGGAAATAGACCTTTGTTGGAGGATTCATCTTCTCGGCAAACGAATTGTTTTTTGTCCTGAAAGCGTTGTTTATCACGTTGGTGGTGCTACTCTTCCCGTGAATGACCCGAAAAAAACTTTTCTGAATTTCAGAAATGGTTTGTTTATGCTTCTTAAAAATCTTCCGCAAGAAAACTTATATAAAATACTGTTTATCAGAATGGTTTTAGACGGAATTGCAGGAATTCGTTTTCTTTTTCAAGGAAAAATTCAATTTACTTGGGCGATATTTAAGGCTCATATGAGCTTCTATCGTAATTTTTTCAAATTCAAGAATAAAAGATTAAAATCTAATTTTTCTTCATATTATATCACAAAATCAATCGTTTGGCTCTATTTTATTAAAAATAAAAAGCTATTTAGTGATTTCCATTGATTTTTTTAGTAACTTTGCGGACTAACTATTTATTAAACGTATAGAGATGAGAAAAATTTTTATCGCTGTTTCATTAGTGAGCTTTTTGGCGACTTCGTGCGTTTCTAAAAAGAAATTCGCTGAATTAGAAGATAAATACAAACAAACGGAAGATTTATTGAATTCAGCAACAATGAAGTTGAACATCTGCTTGAAAGATTACGAAGGTTTACAGCACCAAATTGCAAGTTTGAAAAGCCAAAATGATTTGTTAAAGGAAAACAATCAGCAACTTATCAACAATATGGACAACCTTACAACATTAACCCAAAAAGGAGCTGAAAACCTTGAAAAATCATTGGAAAGCCTTCGAGAGAAAGATTTGACAATCAAAAATTTACGAGACGCCGTAACTCGTCGTGACTCTGTTAATTTGGCTTTAGTTCAAAGTTTGAAAGGAGCTATCGGAAACTTAGACGACCAAGACATCGAAATTAAAGTAGAGAAAGGTGTTGTTTTTGTGAATATCTCCGACAAGTTGTTATTCAGCAGCGGAAGTTACGCCGTTACAAACCGAGCTAAAGAAGTGTTAGGAAAAGTTGCTACGGTTGTGAAAAACAAACCTGATTTTGAGTTTATGGTTGAAGGACATACTGATAATGTTCCTTTCAAAGCAAATAGCTCAATTAAAGACAATTGGGATTTGAGTGTACTTCGAGCTACTGCAATTGTTCGTATTTTGCAAAACGATTTTGGAGTTAGCCCAGCACGTATGACAGCCGCAGGACGTAGCGAGTATGTGCCTGTAACCACTAACGACACCAAAGAAGGAAAAGCTCAAAACAGAAGAACTCGTATTGTGGTACTTCCAAAACTTGACCAATTCTACAATATGATTGAACAAGGAATGAAAGACCCTGCAATCAATAATTAATTTCATTAAATATTTACAAAAAAGTAGCCAAGACACAAAACTTAGCTACTTTTTTTATTTTAAATATCTTCCATACTTCAGCATTTAAATTTTCTTACTCAATATCCAAAATAAAAAGAGCTTTTCTCTTGCAAATGAGCGTTTTTTTTTATAAAATTGCACTGTTTTAATTAACAACATCACATCATTCGATTCACAAAAACTAAAAAACTTTGAACGAAATTACTTTAGAACTCACAGAAATAAATCCTCAACTCTTTTTCGGTGAAGGAGAAACAAATATAAAGCAAATCAAAGCCCATTTTCCCAAACTGAAGATTGTTGCACGCGGAAATAGCATTCGTGCCTTTGGTGAGGAAGACCAACTGAAAGATTTTGAAAAGAAAATTCAGCAACTAATCAATTTCTGTACGAAATACAACCGATTGGATGTACAGTCAATCGATGGTATTTTGAACTCAAACGGAGAAGATGCTCAGATAAACCAAAAAAACGATAAAGATATCATTCTTCACGGTGTAAGCGGAAAAGTCATTCGCCCACAGACAAAAAACCAAGTTAAATTGGTTGAGTTAATGAAGAAAAACGATATGCTTTTTGCCGTGGGACCTGCGGGAACCGGAAAAACTTATGTAGGAGTGGCATTGGCTGTTAAAGCTCTGAAAGAGAAACAAGTAAAACGCATCATCTTGACACGTCCTGCTGTGGAAGCAGGTGAAAATTTAGGATTTTTACCGGGAGACTTAAAAGAAAAGTTAGACCCATATATGCAGCCCCTCTATGATGCTCTTCGGGATATGATTCCGTATGAGAAACTCACGGGATTTATTGAAACAGGTGTCATAGAAATTGCTCCTTTGGCTTTTATGCGAGGACGAACTCTTGATAATGCCTTTGTAATTCTGGACGAAGCACAAAACACTACACACGCACAAATGAAAATGTTCCTAACCAGAATGGGACGAAACGCCAAGTTTATGATAACTGGCGACCCAGGGCAAATAGACCTCCCTCGCAGAGTTTCTTCCGGATTGAAAGAGGCGTTGCTCATCTTACGAAATGTAAAGGGAATCGGGATTATTCACTTGGATGACAAAGACGTTGTGCGACATCCGTTAGTGAAAAACATCATTGAAGCCTACAAGAATATCGAAAATATGGAAGGCTAACACTTAAAAGAATTATAATCAAATACAAAAATATAAAAAGTATGAATACAACATTAGTAATTTTAGCTGCAGGCTTAGGTAGCCGTTTCGGTTCAGATAAGCAATTACAGGAAATTTATAACGGAAATGCTTTATTTGACTACGGGATTTTCGACGCCCTCGAAGCTGGTTTCTCAGATGTAGTTATGATTATCAGAACGGAAATTGACCAATTAACTAAAACGCATTTAGAAAAACGTTTTAAAGGAGTGCCTGTTTCATTCGTTTATCAAGATTTACAAAATCCGAAAGGAATTGAGCGTCAAAAACCTTGGGGAACCGGACACGCAATGCTTTGTGTGAAAGACGTTGTAAAAAATCCTTTCTTAATTATCAATGCCGATGATTATTACGGAAAAGATGCCTTTACTTTTATGGCAAAAGCCTTAAAATCAGGAAAAAATAAAACTTTCTTCTCTGCCGGTTACCTATTAAGAAACACACTAAGCGAAAACGGAACCGTATCACGAGGAATCTGTAAAGTAGATAAAAACAATCATTTACAGTCAATTGTAGAGGCTACAAAACTTATAAAAGTAAATGAAACTACTGTTTTAGACCAAGAAACAGGAATAAACTACGATATCAATGATTTTGTTTCTATGAATTTCTGGGGATTCACGCCTGAAATTTTCCCAATGACAGAAAAACTTTTTGCAGATTTCGTTGAAGCAAACAGAGATAAACCAAAAGCTGAGTTTTTTATTCCGTTAATCGTTCAGCACGCTATTGAAAAAGAAGGCTATGTTTTGGAAGTCCTTCCAAATAACGATGCTTGGTTCGGGATGACTTACCGTGAGGACTTGGAAAAAGTTAAAAAGGAAATAGAAAACTTAACTAAAAGCGGAAAATATCCTGAAAATTTTTAAGTAATTAACCACTAAGATGAAAAAGTTGAAAAAAATCAAAAATCTTCTTTTTCATCTTATTTAAATTTTAACAAATAATGAAAACCACAGCCGAAAAAATTGCTCCTTTGTTCGATTTAAAGGGAGAAATCATTTCCGTAGAACCTTTTGGAAACGGGCATATTAACTATACTTTTTTGGTAAAAACCACTGAAGATGAGTATGTTCTTCAAGGAATCAACATCAACGTTTTTAAAAAGCCACACGCTATTATAAAAAACATAGAGTTACTTTGGGAAACAGTTTCAGATAACAACATCATTTTAAATATGTTACCTGTGAAAACGGGTGGCTACTCTGTAGAAACAGAAAATGCCGTTTGGAGAACCGTTCCCTTTGCAAAAAATTATGTTGCTTATGAGTTTGTAGAAGAAGCTTGGCAAGCAGAAAAAGCTGCTTCAGCTTATGCTACTTTCATCAAAACTTTTGAAAAAATTGATACTGACAAACTTCAGGATACTATCCCTGATTTTCATAACGGACCAAAACGTTTCCAGCAGTTGGAAGATGCTTATGCACAAGCAAAACCCGAACGCATCAAAAAAGCACAACATCTTTATGATTTTGCAAAATCACACAAAGTTATTTTCGATGAAGTGAAAAAAGCTGTTGATGAAAAACGCATTCCTATTCGTGTAACGCACAATGACACTAAAATCAATAACGTTCTGATTAACAAGGACAATCCTAATGATTTTAAAGTAATTGACTTGGATACGGTAATGCAAGGAATTTTGTTATACGATTTTGGAGATATGGTTCGCACCTCTGTCAGCCCAACCAATGAAAATGAATTGGATGACTCCAAAATTGTGTTCAATACATCGTTCTTTGAAGCCATTTGTAAAGGTTTCTCTGTAATGAAAAACGTAATGACCGAAACCGAAAAAGATATGATTTTGGATGGTGCTAAGTATATGATTTTCATCATCGGAGTTCGCTTCTTAACGGATTATTTTAATAATGATATTTACTTCAAAACTCACTTTGAAGATGAGAACTTCATTCGTGCGAGAAATCAATTCGTACTATTGCAACGCTTAGAAGAAAAAGAAGCCGAACTAAGAGAAATCACAGCAAAATGCTTTAAATAGAATATAAAATAAATCAATTAATTTTAAGAATCTGTCTGAAAAAGGTTTATATTTGCCCGCTTTTCAGACAGATTTATTATTAATTTATGATGAGAATATATTTTTTTACATTACTGTTCTTTCTTCCTTTTTTTATTTTCTGCCAAACAAATGTTTCAGGAAAAGTAATTGACGAAGACGGAAACCCTATTCCTTATGCCAATGTAATTTTTCCGAAAACAAAAATAGGCACCTCAACAGACGAAAACGGAAAATTTTCACTATATTCCGAAAAAAAGCACCGTGAAATTGAAGTCTCTTTTATTGGGTATGCTACTAATAGAGTATCTCTGAACAAAGCCGATGTAAGCAATTTGGTTATAGTACTGGCTGAAGGAGAGATACTTGAGGAAGTAACCGTTGTTGGCAAACCCAAAAAAGCTTTATCCAAAAAAGAAAATCCCGCATATCCTATTCTGAAAGGAATTTGGAAAAATAAATCAAAACGAGGCTTGCAACATTCCACAGCCTACGAATATAAAAGACATCATTCTACCGAACTGGGATTAAACAACTTAGATAGCATTTTTCTACAAACAACCTTAGGAGGAGAATACGATACCATACGAAAAATTCTTTCCGAAAAGAAGTACAAAGAACACTTTTCCCTTCCTATGTACTTAAAAGAAACTGTTGAAAGAGTTTATGAAAACAATATTTCGGGCAAAAAACGTGTGGATATTGAGGCTGAACGCTCACAAGGAATTGTTCAGGAAGGATTTGGTTTAGAACGAATTAGCCGAGCTTTCGATGAATTTGAAATTTATGACAATTCATATATTATTCTAAATAAACCCTTTGTGGGGCCTCTTTCCGAATTCGGCTACGGAACATACCATTATGTGCTAAGTGACTCTATTTCAGAGAATAACCGAATGTTCTATAAAATTCATTTCTTTCCAAGGTCAGATGAAGATTTGGCGTTAGAAGGCTTTTTTACTGTTGATAGTAAAACATTTATTATCAAATCAATAGAAATGAAAACAACGCCAAAAACAAACATCAATATGGTACGAAGTTTGTTCTTTGAAAAACATTTTGCTATTGAAAATGATTCTGTTTATTATCCTATAAAAGAAATACAAGAAGGTGATTTTACGCTAATTACAAAAAAAGAAGATGAAAAAGGATTGTATGTACACAATGAAATCTATTTTTCCGATGTGGTAATAAATAAGCCAAAACCTTCCGCCTTTTATAATGAACAAACCGTTAGAGTTTCTAAAAATCAGTTTGTTAAAGATAACTCATATTGGAACGAAAACGCTGCGACTTCCAACCGTTTGAGCAAAACAAAAACATTAATCCAAGAAGTTGGAAGCAATCGTCGCATAAAATTAATCGGAGACTTTATGGACATCATCGGTTCGGGATACATTTCTGTAGGAAAATATCTGAAATTTGGAAATTTCGGACAAATCTTCTCGCGAAATGATGTTGAAGGAGGAAGACTGCGAGCCGGATTCAAAACTTATATTTCAACCGAAGATAGATTTCGCTCGTATTTCTATGGAGCCTACGGATTGCGTGACCATAAATTCAAATACGGAATCAGTGCCAAGTATTTACTGACACATTCTCCACGTATCTCTTTCGGAGCTTCTTTCCAAAATGATAATTTGCAGTTAGGCAGCTTTGTAATGCACGACGATACTCGCTTGGATTTTGGGAAAACGACCAATTTTATCATCGCCCGAGGTGAAAATTATTATCTGACCAACAACAAAAAATGGCAGAGTTCCGTAACCATAGGGCTTCACAAAAATTTTGAAGTTTCATTCTTCGGTGCACATCAAAAGACAAAACCTGCTGATGAAGAACATTTTTCAATAGCTTACAAAAATCCTGAAAATCAGAAAATAATGAATCATTACAATGATTTCAGTACAGGTTTAGTTCTTTCATATACTCCGAAAAGAAACGTGTATGGTTACGGCGTTGAGCAACGTTTCGGGAAAAAGTTATTTTCAACTTACCAATTCAAATATACCAAAGGGGTGAAAGGCGTTTTTGACAGTCAATTCAATTACGACAAATTACAGCTTTTGGTACAAAAACCGATACCTCTTTTTGGTTACGGATTGCTTTTAACTTCAATCGAAGCGGGAAAAATATTTGGTACAGTGCCTTTAACTGTTTTGAGTCCAACTCCTGCAAATCAATCTTTTTCAACAGCTCCTAACACATTTGTGTTGCTGGATTATTACGATTTTGTAACAGATACTTACATTAATGGATATTTCGAACATCATTTTGAGGGACTGATTTTCAATAGAATACCTCGAATTAAAAATACAAGGCTACGAAGTTTGGTTTTTGCTCGTTTTGCTTACGGAACTATTTCTGATAAAAACAAAGACGCTACCATTTCAAATGTAGTTTTCAATGCTCCGAATAAGTTGTATTGGGAATACGGGTTCGGAATTGAAAATATTGGTTTGGGGAATTTCCGTTTCATACGTTTGGACTTTGTTTGGCGAAGTGATTTCAACGACGTGAACGGTGTCCGAAACCCGAAATTTGGAGTACGACTGGGAATCGCTCCTGTGTTCTAAAGAAAAAGATTCAAAAACTGATTTTAAGTTTTTGAATCTTTTTTGCTTTCACTCAATTCCGGCAAATGTGTTTCCTTGCCTGATATCTCCTGTGGTGTAACCTTTCATAAACCACTTTTTGCGTTGTTCGGAAGTTCCGTGTGTAAATGAATCCGGGACTACGTGCCCTTGCATACGCTTCTGAATGGCATCATCACCTACCGCGTGAGCTGCACTCATAGCTTCCTCTATATCACCTTCTTCTAAATATTTTCTGTTATGATGAGCCCAAACTCCTGCGTAAAAATCAGCTTGTAATTCAAAGGCAACCAATAGTTTATTAGCTTCTTTTTTGCTTTTTCCTTGTTGTGCTTGCCTTAGCTTTTGCGAAGTTCCTAAAAGCGTCTGCACGTGATGCCCAACCTCGTGAGCCATTACATAAGCGATGGCAAAATCTCCACCTTTTGCACCGAATCTTGTTCGAAGTTCCTCAAAAAAGGTCATATCCATATAAAGTTTATGGTCTGCAGGACAATAAAACGGACCTACGGAAGCCGTCGCCCTTCCACAACCTGACTCTACAACATCCGTAAATAATACCAAGCCCGGTTTTTTGTATGTTCCCAAACCGTTTTCTGCAAAAATTTTATCCCACACATCCTCTGTGTCTGCCAAAACAGTCGCTGCAAATTCGCCTATTTTCTTTTGCTCTTCTGTGAGTTCTACCACTCGCGAGGTTTGCTCCACTTGCTGCCCTCTGTTAAATTGCTCAAGTATTGGAGCAATGTTCTGACCTGTTTCTCCACCAAAGAGTTGTAACAACACGATGATAATTCCCAGCACTCCCCCACCGGCAATTATTTTCTTGCCTGCTCCCATTCCTCTTCGGTCTTCCACGTTTTTACTTTGTCTTCTGCCTTCCCATTTCATAATATTACAATTTTTAATTTTCTAACCAATTCAAAATAAATCAGCATAAATGTCTGATATACTTTTGGCAAATGTAACACAACTATAATTAATATTCAACCCTAAAAAAGTAAATTTTTAGCAAAAACTTTTGAATCTTATTTTTTTACAGTACTTTTACCATCTGAATTATTATACTGAACTTCATCATAATGGAATTAGTTGAACTTTCCGTAGAAAGAATTGCTTACAGCCAATCTCAAAATGAGGCTTTTGTGTTGATTTTACGCGAATCGGAATCCGATTTGAAGTTGCCAATTGTTATTGGTGCTTTCGAGGCTCAGGCAATTGCCCTTGAGATGGATAAAAATATGATTCCTCCAAGACCTTTAACGCACGACCTTTTCAAGATTTTTGCCTCAACTTTTAATGTAAAAGTTACCAAAGTTATAATTTACAGGCTAACAGAGGGAATTTTCCATTCCAATATGATTTGTGAACAAAACGGAGTAGAACATTCCATTGATGCTCGCACAAGTGATGCCATTGCCATTGCTTTGCGTTTCAACGCTCCTATTTACACACATAAACATATTTTACAAAAAGCCGGAATTCAAATTCCTAATCAAATTGATACGATAGAAACTACCATAAGCCCAACATTGGATTATCCTGAAAAACAGGAAGCTCCAAAAGAAAAAAGCCGTTTTGAACATCATTCACTTCAAGATTTAAAACGAATGCTTAATGATTGCATAGAAAACGAAGATTATGAGTTAGCGGCTCAAATCAGAGATGAAATCGCAAAAAGAGAAAGTTCACTATAAATCATTATCTTACAGACTAAAAATGAATACAGCATTAAAATTTCTTAGCATATTTTTTTTCTTCCCATTGTTTGCTCTCGCTCAAGATGTGAAGCAAGAATTAGGAACTTCAGCTGAAGCAACCACGAAACTCATACAAAGTCAAGGATTTACGTTTGAAAATTTGTACAGAGGCGTGTTGGGAATGGTTGTTCTTTTACTGATTGCTTATATTTTCAGTAGTAACAGAAAGAAAATCAATTGGAAAACCGTTGGCATCGGGCTCGGAATGCAAATTTTACTTGCCTTTGGCGTTCTTAAAGTGAGTTTTGTGCAAAGTATCTTCGAGAAAGTGGGAGGAGTTTTTGTTCTGATATTAGATTTTACCAAAGCTGGAAGTGAATTTTTGCTCGGCGGACTGATGGATAGCAACACGTACGGATTTATTTTCGTCTTCCAGATTTTACCTACGATTATTTTCTTTTCTGCTTTAACTTCGCTTCTTTTCTATTTAGGTGTAATTCAGATTATTGTACGAGGATTGGCTTGGTTTTTATCCAAATTTCTTGGAATTTCAGGAACCGAAAGCCTTTCTGTGGCGGGAAATATATTCTTAGGGCAAACCGAAGCCCCGCTGATGATTAAAGCCTATCTTGCAAAAATGACTCGTTCCGAAATTTTACTTGTTATGATTGGCGGAATGGCTACTGTGGCAGGTGGCGTTTTGGCAGCTTATATTGGTTTTCTGGGCGGAAATGACCCAGCTTTACGATTGATGTTTGCTAAGCACTTGCTGGCAGCCTCTGTAATGGCAGCACCTGGGGCTATTGTGGTTTCAAAAATATTATATCCGCAAACCGAAACTTTTTCAAATGACTCGAAAGTATCTGTTGAAAACGTAGGTTCTAACGTGTTGGATGCCATTGCTAACGGAACTACCGAAGGACTAAAATTAGCAGCCAACGTAGGAGCTATGTTGCTGGTTTTCGTGGCTTTTATCGCGATGATTAATTATTTCTTTTCTTGGGTTGGAGAAATCACTTCCCTAAATGGCTTCATTGCAGAAAACACGCCATACCAAAGCCTATCATTGGAAATGATTTTAGGATTTGTTTTCTCTCCCTTGATGTGGCTCATTGGTGTTCCTAAAGAAGATATGATGCTGATGGGACAACTTTTAGGAGTGAAATTAGCCTCTTCTGAATTTGTGGCTTACACGCAATTAGCTGATTTAAAAAACGTTGCCAGTGTCACGCACTTGTTGTATGACAAATCGGTAATCATTGCTACGTATATGCTTTGCGGATTTGCAAATTTTGCTTCTATCGGAATACAAATCGGAGGAATTGGGTCTTTGGCTCCCAGTCAGCGAAAAACACTTTCCGAGTTTGGGCTGAAAGCTGTTTTAGGCGGTTCGTTAGCTTCACTGCTTTCTGCAACTATCGCGGGAATGATTATAGGATAACATCTTTGAAATATAAAAAGAGGATAAAGATTTTTTTCAATCTTTATCCTCTTTTATTTTGGCAGAAAAAATCATATTCGGGCAATTCTTTCAGAAAAAGATACTTACCTTTTTCATAGTCCACCTGACAAAAATAATGATGTAAGCCATTGGTTATCATCAAAACCTCGGATTTCAACATTAAATTGTAACGTGCAATTTGGTCGAAAACCGACTGTGAAATGTGTACTGTTGGTGCTTTGCATTCCACCACCAGAAGAATATCACCACTTTTTGAAAAAACCACTATATCATAACGTTTTGCCAATCCGTTGATGGTTATTTCTTTTTCCACGTTTATCAGTGACTTCGGCATTTTTTTTTCCTCTATCAAGAAACGAATCACGTGTTGGCGAACCCATTCTTCAGGCTGTAACACCACAAACTTCCTCCGAATTTCATCAAAAATAAACACTTTATCGTCTATTTTTTTCAATCGGAAGGAATATTCTTTAAAATTTAATCTTTGCATAAGGCAAAGTTAAATAATCTTCCTAATAACAGCAAACAGACTTCATATTTGCAGTTATTTTCATTATTGTTAGCGTATTTCGGCAGCCCATTCAGCTCCGCTAATATCAATAAGTTTCAGCGTTTTAACTTCTGACTTAGGCAATTCATCTAACGGAACTGACAAATCTGCTTTTGCTCCCAAAGGCAATATCAAACTATGCTTGCCAGGCTTCACTTTTGCTACATAATGATTATTAATCTTATCCTTCGGGAATTTTGACAAATAATTCATACTCCAGCTTTTAGAAACTTCTCCCTTATCATTCAAAATTTGTATTTCAATTAAGAAAGAACCATAAACGTCAGCTCCTTCTACACGAAAAACTTCAAAAGTGAGTTCATTATCAGCTAACACCACATTTGAAATTTCTACTTTAGGTTTTACCGATTTATTATGAAGTTTCCCAAACACGCCTCCGTGAAAATACTGATTTGTAAATAACGTAATTGCGAAGATAAATAGCGAAAATACCAACACAAAAGGCTTCAGTTTTTCGGTTGGCAAGACACCTGAACCCAAGTAGTTAAACCATTTTTTGGAGGTAAACTCGTATTTTTTTCGTATAAAGAAATCATCAAGTGAATAGAATCCTCCACCGGTTAAGAAAATGGTAAAACCTCCTGCCAAGCCCAAAACGCCAATCTGCCATTCATCCAAACAAGTGGTTCCTAACCAGCCCGAACCCAGCAAAATCCCCATCGCCAAGGAAAACACCCCGATGCTCATCAAACGTGTGAATAATCCTAACATAATGAATAACCCCACGATAGCTTCTACTATAGTGAAGGAAATCATTGCAAATTCTAACTTATCGGGATTAGAAACCAAGTACTCAATTAAAGGTTTTATTCCCAATGCATTGGGCAAAAAATGGTTAAACTTCTCACCTACATAACCAGCCACTTCCGGAGAAAGTTTGTCTTCTAAAACCACACGTCTCCAAAAAGCAGAGAAATATGTCCAACCAATAACCAAACGCAACGACAAAGCGAACAATCCTGACCAAGACGAAAATTGTTCTTGAAATGTATTATTTTTCATTTAAACTCTTTTTAATATTAAAACTTTATTAGAAAACGGCTTACTTTCCTAATCGGAAAAGTAAAAATAATAAACGGAACAAGCTTCTCGCAGTTTTTTCAATCTGCGATGCCTGCCATCTAAAAAAGTTAGCTTAAATGAATCCTTAAACACCTAAAAAGAATATACTTAGGAGGAGCATTTGAAGAATTTCGGTAAAAATACTCCTTTTTTATTTTCGCTTCGGAAGTAAATAACTCAGCAGAATAAAACGAGTCGCTTTCCTGATTATCAAATACATTTAAAACGTATTCGGTTTGAGTATTTTGCTCTTCAGCTACGGAATTCTGACATTGAAATGAAAAAGCAGTTGTTCTATTTTTATGAAACGGCTTAAAAAACGAAATTTCAACACTATCAAAAAGAAATCCTTTCGCTGAACAAGGTGTAAGCGAAAATAAAATCAACGTTCCCCACAAGAGAAACTTTACTTTTTTGATATGTAACAACAACTCTTTCACGAAGTTTGAATGTGTTATTGGGCAAATGTACATTTTTTTTTCAGAAAATTTCCGATTTTTTGTAACATTTTCTGTTTTTCTGCGTCTTTAGGGTAGAAACCAAAAGAAAATTATATGAGAAGCGTATTTTATGTATTAACGATGCTATGGGCAACAAACTTTTTCGCCCAAGAAGTTATTCTTTCGGGGGTGGTACAAAACCAACAACAAAAGCCCGCCGAGTTTATAAACGTTCTCCTGAAAAAAGACGACAAAGCCGTACAGGGAGCCATTACCGATGCTTCGGGAAAATTTTTGGTGAAAATCCCGAAAGGCGATTACACTCTCATTTTGGAACAATTCGGCACCGAATTTCTTTCCAAAAACATTTCCGTTTCCCAAAATACCGATTTGGGTGTTATGCAAATCAATCAAGCCATTGAAATAGAAGCCGTAACCGTTGAAGGCAGGAAAAAACTCGTGGAACAAAAAGTAGACAGACTTGTATTCAACGTGGAAAACTCCGTGCAGGCAAGCGGTGGAGACGCCCTCGATGTGCTAAAATCCACACCAGGAGTGCAGGTTCATAATGAGGATATTTCCATCGTTGGGAAAAGTGGCGTTCGGGTGATGGTCAACGATAAAATAATGCAACTTTCGGGGGAAGAACTTACCAACTTCCTGAAATCCATAGCGTCCGACAATATCCAAAAGATTGAAGTCATCACCACACCGCCTTCCAAATACGACGCCGAAGGTAATGCAGGGCTCATCAATATCGTACTGAAAAAAGCCAAAGAAAATAATTGGAACACCACTCTGCGGACTTCTTACCAACAAGGAATTGAAGGGAAATCACGCGGTGGCGTAAACTTTTCGTACCGAAAAAATAAGTTCTCCGCTTTGGCTGACTTGGGGTATGCAGACGATAAGCAGTACTACGAGAATGATGTACATTTTTGGTATCCGAAAGAATATTGGGTAAATCGGTTGGAAACCAAAAGAAAAGCAAAAACTTGGTCGCCTCTTCTAAATTTAAACTACGACCTAACCGAAAAAAGCATACTTGGGATGCAATTTATGGGAAGTTTTTCAGAAAATATCAGCAATAGCTTGGCGGCAAATCGTGCGTATTTGTATAACAACCCAAAACTAATGAAAGAATATATCACACGTCAAGCCAAACCTGAAAACACACAAAATTTATCCGTAAATGTGAATTTCTTGCAGAAAATCGGAGAGAAAGGAGCCAAACTTACCATCGATGCTGATTATTTCCATTATAAAAAAGATAGAAATGATGATTTAAACACTATTTTCTATAATTATCAGCTCAATACGCAACCAAAATTGTTTGGAAATTCTCTATCAATGCAACAAATCGATAATTATTCTTTCAAAACCGATGTGGAAATGCCCGTTTCGTGGGGAAATCTTTCTTTTGGAGCGAAAATTGCCCGAACACAGACCGATAATATTGCTCAATCAGACTTTCGTGATGAAAAACAAGTGCAAACCCTTGCTCACAACGACCATTTTCTCTATACGGAGGATACGCAGGCACTTTATACCGATTGGGCGAAATCTTTCGGAAAGAAATGGAGCGTAAAAGCAGGCATTCGAGGCGAAAATACCATTACGAAAGGTGTCTCAGTCTCTGATAACCAAACGCACAAACGAAATTTCTTTAAACTTTTCCCGACTCTGTACGTGCAATACAAAATCAATGAGAATCACAACATTTCGGCAAGTGTAAACCGCCGTATTTTTCGTCCGCAATTCTTTTCGCTTAACCCAGGGAGAAACTATCTAAATCCGAAATCATACGTAGTAGGAAATCCGTTTTTACAATCTTCCTATTCATTAGGAGCTACACTCAACTATTCCTATAAACATTGGCTAACACTTCAATTATCATATACTGACATAGAAGACAGCCGAACTCAAATCACATATCACAATCCTGATTTGGAAGAAACTCAAATCCGATGGGAGAATTTTGCCAATACCAATCGATGGAGTGCTTCGGTGAATATCAACAAAAGTTTGTTTTGGTGGTGGGAAGTTTCAGCATATATGGGAGCAACTTATGAAGATGCAAGACCTTATGTAGATGTATTCCCCGATAAAATGATAAGTTGGGGAGGCTATCAAAACTTGCAGAATACTTTTATGCTCAATGAAAGCAAAACTTTACAAGCAAATGTATCGTATTTCTATCAATTTCCGTGGGATAGTGGCACGAGAAGGGTTTCGGAGTCTTCAAGTTTGGATTTAGGTATTAAGTATTTAGCTTTCGACAAAAAATTAACTCTTGCCCTTTACGTGAATGATATTTTCAAAACTGAGGCAATGACTTTTACCTCTCATATTGAAAAACAAGGTATTAAGGAAAGTTATCGCCAGTACTACGACACGCGTTACATACGTCTTTCTCTTACCTATAAGTTCGGAAACAGCAAAATTTCGGTACAAAAAAGAGAGGGTGGCAATGCAGAAGAACGTAGTAGAAGTTAATACAATTCGTTTACTATATTTTCCATATCTTACAGATTTCTAATCCCTTATAATATCTTTATCTTTACCCTTTGGGAGTGTTTATAAAAGCACTCCCTTTTTATTTTATTATTTCAATGAATCAGGCGAAGATAAAAAATAAGCAGTTTGATGCTTCAACTATAGCTAACTTGAAATAATTTGTCGTACTAATTCCCCCTTTGAAGGGGGAAGGGGGATGTAAATCTTAAGAAAACATCCTCCGTCCTTCCTCACATACCCTGTTTTCACAGGCTTCCTCTCTTCAAAGGAGGATTTTAAAACTCGGCAATTTAAAGTAAGTTAGCTGAAATTAAGCGAAGACAAAAAACAAACGATTTGATGCTTCAACTATAGCTAACTTGAAATAATTTGTCGTACTAATTCCCCCTTTGAAGGGGGAAGGGGGATGTAAATCTTAAGAAAACATCCTCCGTCCTTCCTCACATACCCTGTTTTCACAGGCTTCCTCTCTTCAAAGGAGGATTTTAAAACTCGGCAATTTAAAGTGAGTTAGCTGAAATTAAGCAAAGATAAAAAATAAGCAGTTTGATGCTTCAACCAAGTAGGCGAAAGCATAAAACAAGCGATTTAACACTTCAACCAATCAGGCGAAGATAGAAAACAAGTGTTTTGATACTTCAACCAAATAGGCGAAGATAAAAAACAAGCGGTTTGACACTTCAACCAAATAGGCGAAGATAGAAAACAAGCGTTTTGATACTTCAACCAAATAGGTGAAAGTAAAAAACAAGCAGTTTGACATTTCAACCAAATAGGCGAAGATAGAAAACAAGCAGTTTGATGCTTCAACCAAATAGGCGAAGATAGAAAACGAGTAGTTTGATACTTTAACCAATCAGGCAAAGACAGAAAACGAATGGTTTGATGCTTCAACCAAGTAGGTGAAGGTAAAAAACATCGGTTTGACACTTCAACCAAATAGGCAAAGATAGAAAACGAGTGTTTTGACGCTTCAACCAAATAGGCGAAAGTAAAAAACAAACAGTTTGACACTTCAACCAAATAGGCGAAGGTAAAAAACAAACGATTTGAGGATTCGGGGTTTCCAATATTCACAAAAAAAAGACTGATTATCTAAAATCAGTCTTTTACATTTATCATTTTTACGTGTTATAAAGGTCGTATTACGTAACTGTACGAATAATCCTTAAACGGAATTCGATATTTTTGTAACGGAAGAGCGTGCCAACTGTCGATTCCGCCTACGCCCATTTGCTTATGGTCAATACGCAAGTGATTGGACTTGTCTTCCTCCAAAAGCTCGGAATGTTCCTGTCCTTTTTGGGAAGAAGGGTACAATTGCTCCCATCGGTAAGGTAATGCCGAGACGTTCAGCAATTCATCTTGGTAATCAATACGGAAGCCTTTTCCTTTTTTGTTAGTTACACTCGCCCAACGCACATCGGTTTTATTTCCGGACTCTTGCGGACGCACATACGGATGATATTGCTCCTTTACCGAGCCTTTATATAAGCCCACCGACGCACTGTACTTACGGTCGGCATAACTTTCCCAAGGACCACGCCCGTACCAAGTGAAATTTTCAAACGATTTGGGCAATTCCAAATCATTTCCGATGCGTAACAAAAGCAGATGTTCACCTTTTTCTGCCTTAAATTGATTTTCTACACGTATTTCTCCGTCAGAATTTATGGTATAAACCTGCACCAGAGAAGCATCTCCGTTCAAAAGTGTGTATTTTGCTGTAATTTGGTAGCTATTATCGATATTTTTCAGAGGAGTTAACGAAATTAATTTCAATTTCGGGTTCTTCAAATAGTCCGCACTTTGGTTGAGTCCCGCTCCAAAGTCATTATCGTTCAACGGACGGAATAATGAAAACTCCGGACCTTTTTCTATCAATTGTGTTTTATTAACAGAATAATCGAAGAAGCGTCCCGTTGCTTTGTCAAACGAAATTGAAAACGTTTTATTCTTCAAAGTAAAATTATTTGCCGATTCTGTCAATTCAATCGCCGAAGACTGTGAAACGAATTTGCTTTCAATAGGCTCTGTCAGTGAAAATTCTTCTTCTGCAAGAAAAGTTCCTGCTTTCATACGTCCTTCCGCATTGATGATGTGCCCTTGCACTAATAATCGGTATTCATTTTTGTGGTCTGTCTTCATTTTGAAATGAATAGGCACATTAACCGATTGCCGTGGAGGAACGTTGAACGTCCCGAGGTTTAAAGTCTCCACGGAAGTTCCATTTTTGAGTAATTGAGCCGTAAAAACGTAGTTTGACAAGTCTCTGAAGAAATATTTATTGAAGACATTGACTTCGTTTTTGGCTTCGTTTAGTGTAAATTTCACTTCCTGATGTACTTTACGAACCTCATAAGCGTGCGGATTCCAAGTTCTGTCCGCTCGGATAACCCCATTGATTAAGAAATTATTGTCGCTGGGTGTGTTCTTATCTCCCCAATCGCCTCCGTAACCAAAAATACGTTTTCCGTTCACGGTTTTGTAAATTCCTTGGTCAACCCAATCCCAAATGTAACCTCCTTGCAATGATGGATAACGTTCATCTTCAATCAGTTCCCAATATTCCTTGAAATTTCCCATACTGTTACCCATTGCGTGAGCGTATTCACTCATTATATACGGACGCTGCGGATTGTCGGTAGCATATTTTACCATATAATCCGGGTCGGGATACTGCGGAACTATCATATCCGTATTCCATTCGGTTGTAGAACGTTCGTATTGCACAGGTCGAGTAGTGTCGAAGCCTTTGAGCCATAAGTATGCTTTGTAGAAATTCCAGCCGTTTCCTGCTTCATTGCCTAAGCTCCAAGCAATTACAGAAGGATGATTTTTATCACGTTGTACCATTCGTTCAATACGAATGCGATGGGCATATTCCCAAGACGGGTCGTTTCCTAACGTTCTTTCAGGGTCATAGTACATTCCGTGTGATTCGATATTGGCTTCATCAATAACATAAAAACCGTATTTATCACATAACTCATAAAAATAAGGGGCGTTCGGATAATGTGACAGTCTCACAGCATTCATATTGAGCTCCTTCATTATTCGGATATCATTTTCCATTTGCTCTTTGGTCATCACGTGATGTGTTTCGGGATGTGATTCGTGACGATTAACTCCTTTAAAATGAACTGCTTTTCCATTTACCAAAAACTGAGCATTTTTGATTTCCAAACTTCGGAAACCTACATTCTGATGAACCACTTCCAAAAGCTCTCCGTTTGAAGCTATAACTTCAGTTGAAAGTTTATACAGATTAGGAATCTCTGCCGACCAAGGTTTTACATTCGGAATTTTCCCTTCGAATCGCATTACTGTTTTCCCGTTAAGACGCTTCAATCCGATAGCTCGCTGCGTTTGGTTATACACAACATTGCCCTCCGAATCCGTTAAAGTCATCTTGATTTTGGTATCTCCCTTGTCTTGAGGAGTTTGATTAAAAACTTCCAACGTTACTTCAAGTGTTCCGTCCGTATAATTATTAATCAATCCCGATTTTATAAAAATATCGTACAAGTGTACTTTTGGGCGTGCATACAGATACACATTGCGTTGAATACCACTTATTCGCCAATAATCCTGTGCTTCAAGGTAGCTCCCATCGTTCCAACGACGAACCTCAATAGCAATTGTGTTTTTCCCTTTTTGAACAAAATTTGTAAGATTAAACTCCGATTCCAACTTGCTGTCCTTGCCTAATCCTACATATTTTCCATTTACATACAAACGAAAAGCTGATTTTACTGCTCCTAAATGCAGAAATACTTCCTGATTTTCCCAATTAGCAGGTAAATCAAACGTACGACGGTAAATACCAACTGGTTGCGTTTTATCTCTGGGAATAATAGGAGGATTTGGGTTTTTCACTGCAAACTCAAACGGATGATTGACATAAATAGGCGTTCCGTAACCGTTAAATTCCCAATTGGCAGGTACTTTGAAATTATCCCATTTGGAATCATCAAAATTTACACTTTCAAAATCTTTAGGAGCATTACGAACATCCTCATTAAAGAAGAATTTCCAGACACCGTTCAAATCCACAAAACGATTTGATTTCTCTTTTTGGCTTACTTGATTATTTTCAAATGCAAAATAAGTTGAACGCATTGGTAATCGATTTTCCTCTTGCACAGAAGGATTCTCAAAAATGGGATCTGGTTTAATCTCTTGGGCTTTTCCTACAAAGAAAGCAAAAAAACACAGTCCGAAAAAAAAGTATTTATTCATAAGTGGTTAGTTTGGTTATTAATTCTGTAAATTATCTTCACAAAAGTATGAAAAATCTCACAGATTAAAATTGACTTTTCTAAATTAATTCTCCTATCAACTCTATAAAAAACAATCTCGACCCTAAACTATCCCCAACCTTTCTTTTGTTAGTAATCTTAACCCTCAAAAAAACAAAAAACCTCAAGATTCCTCTTGAAGTTTCTAAAAGAAGGTAGTGTGCGGCCGCAGAAACACTCTACCCCCCTTAAAAAACAAAAAAACTCCAATCATCTCTGATTGGAGTTTTAACTTAAAGAAGGCGGCGACATACTCTCCCACTTGCGTAGTACCATCTGCGCTAAAAGGTTTAACTGCTCTGTTCGGAATGGTAAGAGGTGAGACCTTTCGCTATAACCACCTTAAGTCTTTAGGGAAGAGCCATTAGGCAACAGGCATTAGCCATACTTCCACTATAATATGTTAACATACTAGGATAAAAAACACGTTCTAATTATCCGCCAACTGCCATAAGCTATCAGCACAAAAGAATCTGCGACGCAATAAGTCTACGGGTTATTAGTATTACTCGGCTATGACATTACTGCCGTTACACCTGTAACCTATCAACGTGGTCATCTCCCACGACCCTTAAAAGAAATCTCATCTTGTGGCGGGTTTCGTACTTATATGCTTTCAGCACTTATCCCTTCCCAACGTAGCTACTCAGCCATGCTCCTGGCGGAACAACTGATACACCAGAGGTTGGTCCAACTCGGTCCTCTCGTACTAGAGTCAGCACCACGCAAATTTCTAACGCCCACAGTAGATAGAGACCGAACTGTCTCACGACGTTCTGAACCCAGCTCGCGTGCCACTTTAATGGGCGAACAGCCCAACCCTTGGGACCTTCTCCAGCCCCAGGATGTGACGAGCCGACATCGAGGTGCCAAACCCCCCCGTCGATGTGAGCTCTTGGGGGAGATCAGCCTGTTATCCCCGGCGTACCTTTTATCCTTTGAGCGATGGCCCTTCCATACGGAACCACCGGATCACTATGCTCTACTTTCGTACCTGATCGACTTGTTAGTCTCTCAGTCAAGCTCCCTTATACCATTGCACTCTACGCACGGTTACCAAGCGTGCTGAGGGAACCTTTAGAAGCCTCCGTTACGCTTTTGGAGGCGACCACCCCAGTCAAACTACCCTCCACGAATTGTCCTCCACTCTATGCGGAGTTAGACCTCAGATAAGCAAAGGGTGGTATTTCAACAACGACTCCACAACTACCGGAATAGCCGCTTCTAAGTCTCCCACCTATCCTACGCATCACTTATCCAAGACCAATACGAAGATATAGTAAAGGTGCACAGGGTCTTTTCGTCCCACTGCGGGTAATCGGCATCTTCACCGATACTACAATTTCACCGAGCTCATGGCTGAGACAGTGTCCAGATCGTTACACCATTCGTGCAGGTCGGAACTTACCCGACAAGGAATTTCGCTACCTTAGGACCGTTATAGTTACGGCCGCCGTTTACTGGGGCTTCAATTCAATGCTTCGCCGAAACTAACATCTCCTCTTAACCTTCCAGCACCGGGCAGGTGTCAGACCCTATACGTCATCTTTCAATTTAGCAGAGTCCTGTGTTTTTGATAAACAGTCGCCTGGACCTTTTCACTGCGGCCTCCCCGGAGGGAGGCGACCTTTCTCCCGAAGTTACAGGTCTATTTTGCCTAGTTCCTTAGCCATGAATCTCTCGAGCGCCTTAGAATTCTCATCCCAATCACCTGTGTCGGTTTACGGTACGGGTTTCATAACTCGCTTTTCTTGGAAACGTTATCTGCTCATTATCACCGCAGCCGAAGCCTTAGTGTACTATCAATGCCATAACAGCACCTTCAACGTACTATTCCGTCAGTACGCAGAGCTTACCTCATTCCGTCACTTCTATCGTTATGAAAGTACAGGAATATTAACCTGTGGTCCATCCACTACTCCAATTCGGATTCGCGTTAGGCCCCGACTAACCCTCAGCTGATTAGCATAGCTGAGGAAACCTTGATCTTTCGGCGGGCAGGTTTCTCGCCTGCCTTATCGTTACTTATGCCTACATTTTCTTTTCTAATCGCTCCAGCAAACCTCACAGTTCACCTTCAACGCCATTAGAATGCTCCCCTACCACTTAATTTATTAAGTCCATAGCTTCGGTAATATGCTTATGCCCGAGTATTATCCATGCCCGACCGCTCGACTAGTGAGCTGTTACGCACTCTTTAAATGTATGGCTGCTTCCAAGCCAACATCCTAGCTGTCAGTGCAGTCAGACCGCGTTTGGTCAACTTAGCATATATTTGGGGACCTTAGCTGATGGTCCGGGTTCTTTCCCTCTCGGACATGGACCTTAGCACCCATGCCCTCACTGCCGCAAAACATTTATTAGCATTCGGAGTTTGTCAGGAATTGGTAGGCGGTGAAACCCCCGCATCCAATCAGTAGCTCTACCTCTAATAAACTATATACGACGCTGTACCTAAATACATTTCGGGGAGTACGAGCTATTTCCCAGTTTGATTGGCCTTTCACCCCTACCCACAGGTCATCCGAAGTCTTTTCAACGACAACCGGTTCGGTCCTCCACGCTGTGTTACCAGCGCTTCAACCTGCCCATGGGTAGATCACCAGGTTTCGCGTCTACTACTACCAACTATATCGCCCTATTAAGACTCGCTTTCGCTACGAATTCGTATCTGAAATACTTATCCTCGCTGGTAAAAGTAACTCGTAGGCTCATTATGCAAAAGGCACGCCGTCACCCAAAAGGGCTCCGACCGCTTGTAAGCGTATGGTTTCAGGGTCTATTTCACTCCGTTATTCACGGTTCTTTTCACCTTTCCCTCACGGTACTGGTTCACTATCGGTCTCTCAGGAGTATTTAGCCTTACCGGATGGTCCCGGCAGATTCAGACAGGGTTCCACGTGCCCCGCCCTACTCAGGATTTCCCTATGATTTATTAAACGTTACCCATACGTGACTATCACACTCTATGGCGTATCTTTCCAAACACTTCCGGTTCCATTTAACAACCAACATCGGGTCCTACAACCCCCATATTGCCGTAACAACATGGGTTTGGGCTGTTCCAATTTCGCTCGCCACTACTCTCGGAATCACTTTTGTTTTCTTCTCCTCCGCCTACTTAGATGTTTCAGTTCAGCGGGTTCGCCTCCTTTATAAGGATACTAGTCCTTCAAACTAGTGGGTTGCCCCATTCGGATATCTGCGGATCTATTCGTATGTGCCAATCCCCGCAGCTTTTCGCAGCTTATCACGTCCTTCTTCGCCTCTGAGAGCCTAGGCATCCCCCATACGCCCTTACATAACTTATTGCGCTTGTAGTTGCTTTACTTCAAGTAAAGCATACCTCGTTCTCTTTGATTCTTTTATTTTTTTCTCGATTTAATCAATCTTATTTGATCTCTCGTGTTTTTTATCCCAATATGTCAATGAACCTTTCGAAAGTTTAAAGTGTAAAGTTAAAAGTTTGAAGTTTTTTATCCTTTTTACTTTATCCTTTATCCTTTTCCCTGTGGAGAATAAGGGAGTCGAACCCTTGACCTCCTGCGTGCAAGGCAGGCGCTCTAGCCAGCTGAGCTAATTCCCCTTTTTATACAGGTATTAGGGGTTAGGCAATAGGGAATAGTTTATATCAATCCCAAAACTCTTACCTATCTTAAAAGCAACAACCTCTAAAATTTCCTTTCATTCTATTTCTATGAACTTTTTAGCATTTAGCTAATAGCTATCAGCCTTTGTAGTCCCAGGCAGACTCGAACTGCCGACCTCTACATTATCAGTGTAGCGCTCTAACCAGCTGAGCTATGAGACTGCATCTTTTTTTATCGACTGCACAAGATTTAAAGAAAATCCCTAACAACTCTCCATTTGGATCGTCTCTAGAAAGGAGGTGTTCCAGCCGCACCTTCCGGTACGGCTACCTTGTTACGACTTAGCCCCAGTCACTAGTTTTACCCTAGGCAGCTCCTTGCGGCAACCGACTTCAGGTACCCCCAGCTTCCATGGCTTGACGGGCGGTGTGTACAAGGCCCGGGAACGTATTCACCGGATCATGGCTGATATCCGATTACTAGCGATTCCAGCTTCACGGAGTCGAGTTGCAGACTCCGATCCGAACTGTGACCGGCTTTATAGATTCGCTCCTGCTCACGCAGTGGCTGCTCTCTGTACCGGCCATTGTAGCACGTGTGTAGCCCAAGATGTAAGGGCCGTGATGATTTGACGTCATCCCCACCTTCCTCACGGTTTGCACCGGCAGTCCCGTTAGAGTGCTCGACTTCACTCGCTAGCAACTAACAGCAGGGGTTGCGCTCGTTATAGGACTTAACCTGACACCTCACGGCACGAGCTGACGACAACCATGCAGCACCTTGAAAAACGTCCGAAGAAATATCTATCTCTAGATACGTCGTTTCCCATTTAAACCTTGGTAAGGTTCCTCGCGTATCATCGAATTAAACCACATGCTCCACCGCTTGTGCGGGCCCCCGTCAATTCCTTTGAGTTTCACACTTGCGTGCGTACTCCCCAGGTGGGATACTTATCACTTTCGCTTAGCCACTCAATATTACTACCAAACAGCTAGTATCCATCGTTTACAGCGTGGACTACCAGGGTATCTAATCCTGTTCGCTCCCCACGCTTTCGTCCATCAGCGTCAATAAGTTGTTAGTAACATGCCTTCGCAATCGGTGTTCTGTGTAATATCTATGCATTTCACCGCTACACTACACATTCCAGCTACTTCACAACCATTCAAGACCTACAGTTTCAAAGGCAGTTACTCAGTTGAGCTCAGTGCTTTCACCTCTGACTTATAAGCCCGCCTACGGACCCTTTAAACCCAATGATTCCGGATAACGCTCGCATCCTCCGTATTACCGCGGCTGCTGGCACGGAGTTAGCCGATGCTTATTCGTATGGTACCGTCATCAATCTACACGTAAATCTTATTCTTCCCATACAAAAGCAGTTTACAACCCATAAGGCCGTCATCCTGCACGCGGCATGGCTGGATCAGTCTTCCGACCATTGTCCAATATTCCTCACTGCTGCCTCCCGTAGGAGTCTGGTCCGTGTCTCAGTACCAGTGTGGGGGACATCCCTCTCAGAACCCCTACCCATCGTAGCCTTGGTGTGCCGTTACCACTCCAACTAGCTAATGGGACGCGTACTCATCTTTTGCCACCGTAGCTTTAATTATTAAATGATGCCATCCAATAATACTATAAGGTATTAATCCAAATTTCTTCGGGCTATCCCTTAGCAAAAGGTAGATTGTACACGCGTTACGCACCCGTACGCCGGTCTCAAGTGCCGAAGCACTCTACCCCTCGACTTGCATGTGTTAGGCCTGCCGCTAGCGTTCATCCTGAGCCAGGATCAAACTCTTCATCGTTAAAATCTTTAATATTATAACCAAATAAAGTAATTGACTCTAGGATTAATTCTTTAAATCTTTTTTGTGCTGTCAACAATATATCAATGAACTATGCGTCTTATTCATTTTAGCAACGCACCTCCCCTTCAGAAGCTCGTTGCATTTGCGGGTGCAAAAGTAATACTTTTTTTTAAACCACCAAAACTTTTTGAAAGTTTTTTTATTTTTTGCTTTTAGCTATTGGCTAATTGCTATTAGCTATACACCGTAAGCCTTTCAAAGCGGGTGCAAAGATAAATACTTTTTTTATTCCCACAAAATTTTTATGAACTTTTTTTATTTTTTCGCTTTTAGCTATTGGCTAATTGCTATTAGCTATACACCGTAAGCCTTTCAAAGCGGGTGCAAAAGTAATACTTTTTCCTAAAACTCCAAACTTTTTGCCAAGTTTTTTGCAAATTATTTTTGAAAAGAAAATTAAATAGCTAAAAATCAAATTTTTAAAAATTCATCTTTAAAAAATAAAACTTCAAAAATTACTCAAATTGACTAAGGGAATTAAACTTCCAAAACATAAATATCCAAAAAACTACGCTCAGCTAAAAAACTTTCACAATATTTATCCCTGCAAATCACCAACTTTCCCACTCATATTATATATAAATGGTATTTTTTGAGCTGTTCTTTTTACATTATTTTCTTGTTGGGTACTTAATTAGTAAGCTATCTATTCAAAAAAACAATTAAAATAATCCTTTTTTATAAATAAAGAAACTAAATACTCCCTTCAAGCGGATTTTTTCACTTACTTATATATACGTGTACGTACAATTTACCTTCTATGAATAGATTCAAAAATTCTGAAAATAAGTCGTATAAATTCTTGGAATCACACAAAAGTGAGGTTCATCTTGATAAAGCGATTAAAATTTATAGCCCACAGAAAGCAAAATAACACGAGGCAAAACGTTGATTTCTTGTTCGCTAACTAAAAAATTAGATAACGAACTGCTATAAATACTTTTGTTATCAAGGACGTTTTGAGCTTGTAGCTCTATTCTCCAAGGAGAATGTTCTTTGCGGTAATCCAAAGAGAAATTTAGATTATTGGATGTTTCTTTATTACCACTACGGATTAAATTTCTCCATTGATAGGAACCCTTAAAACGAAAATCTTTAAAAATTTGATTTTCAGTAGATAATGAAAAAGTTTGTGTTTGATAATGGTTTTTAACCTTACTTATTAGTTGATTAAACCCGTGAGAATACCCAAGCCTGAATATGTGTATTCTGCTGAATGATGACCGAGATGAAAATGAAATACTTTGCACACGATGCGAAACAGAATTTACCTCTGCATTTACCAATCGTGAATAATTAAACATATTGGCACGAAAACTTATCGATACGAGGTTTTTAAGAATACGAGTCCCCGTCCACCAAGTGCTAACTCCCATACTATTTTCGGGAGTGGCGAGTTGCACAGGGCTATACAATTGATTGATTCCGTTTAAGGTTAGTTGATTGCTAAATGCATTATTTTTATGCGTAAGGTTCGCCAAAAAACCTATATAATAATTACTGAACGGCTTAGTTTGCATAAAAGAAAATATGTGATGTTTTGCATTTTCTAACAATGAATTTCCCTTAGTAATGGTATTAAAATTCAGCAAAGTGGGGTTTTCGGTCAGCTGATTTACCATAGGAAATATGTTCGTTAAGCGATAATCAATTTCGGATTTTCCCCATCGGGATTCATACTCACCATCAAATGCAGGTTCTAACTCAAAATAATTTCTCTGTACCAAATGATTATTCTGTCTGATTTTCAGGTAGTAAAAATGACCTCCGAGGGAAAGTTTACTCTGTAATCCAAATAAACTAAAACGATATTCCGTGTTGATATACAAATCGTTCAGCAAATAATTCAAATCATTTGAAGAATGGTCTTTTCTTTGCTCATCAATTACCTGAAAGTCATACGTTTTTAATATATCATTGCTTAAATTATTGCCTACAGAGACATACAAACCTTTTCCTTTGGGCAACTTCCAATATTGCTTGTACATTGCATCAAAAGTGTGTTGTAACAAGCTTTCAGATTTAAAAAAATTATAACTTGGAGCGTCTTGCAAATCCAAAAAAGGATTGGGAATCAACCTGTTACTAAACCATTGGTCGTCAGAGGTTTTTTCCGTATAACTGTGATTAAATACCAGCGTACTTTTGAGTTTCTCAGAATGTACTTTGTGATGCTCAAGATAGTGCCTGAATTCAGTTTGTGGTGTTCTGTCAAGGAAATTAAGTCGTTTTTCTTGATCATCGTAAACAGAAATAATATTTCTATTACTTTTATTTTCAGAGATATTACTGTATATATTATAAATCAATTTGGTGTCTTTGTCAGGGGTAACATCAAACTGAAAATTAAAATTGGCTAATTGGTTTTTCAGCCTATTGTGGTTTTGACGCATCTCAAAAATATCATTTTGAAGATAATGATACTTATTGAAAATATTTTTCTCGGTAACAACATCCGAAACAATGACATAGCCGGCTACTTGTGTTTTTTTACTAAGACTGACGTTGATATTCAGTGCATTGAGCAACGATTCGTTTTTGCTCACGTTTGTATTTTCATTAGAAAGTGCCTGTAAATCAAATGAATTCGGACGGCGATTTACAAAAGAACTGATACCTTTTCGAAAAACAGAAACATCATCAGAAGAAAATGCTTTCTCGCCAAAGTTATTCGCATTGCCAATATACGAGCTGCTAAATTCAGGAGAGTAATAAAAAAGTGCTGCGTGTGCCAAATAAAAATCTTGATTCCCGTAACCTGCATTAACATCTCCAAAGAAAAAACGCTTCTTCTCCTCTTTTAACTTTACGTTCAAAGCCAAATCGCCTGTTTTAAGTTCGTCCTTCAAAATAGCGATATTGGTGTAATTATCAATAAATTGAACTTTATCTACAGCATCAGCGGGGATATTTTCAACACCTAATTTGGTTCCACCACCGAAGAAAGATTTATCTTCAACGAGTAATGTAGAAACTTTTTTATTATTGAAAAACACCCTTCCGCTATTATCAACCTCAACACCGGGCAGTTTTTCAAGTTGTTCTTTAAGTTTCAGCTCTTTGCCAGAAGCAAAAGCATTAACCCGAAAGGTTGTAGTGTCTTTTTTTTGCTGTATGGGAACTTCAAAGTTAATAATCACCTCTTCAAGAACTTCCTGTGAGGGAACGAGCTTGAAATTATAAGTAGTTATGTTATCTTCGGAAGAATACTGTATCGTTTGTGCTACAAAACCCATATACGAAACTCTGATTTCGTAAGATACTTTAGGTTGTAACGATAATTTATAAAAACCTTTACTATCAGCAATGGCGAAAGTAGGCGACACGGCTTCTTTAATAGGCATTGCAATGACGTTAGCTCTTTCTAACGGATTGTTAAGTGTGTCAGTAACATATCCCGTAAGCATTTCTTGTGAAAAAACGCTTTTTACGAGTAAAAAAAATAATAATGTATAGATATATTTCATTGTAACTACTTGCTTTTTAAGGCTTCTTCTTTCAACTTTTCATAGTTTTTTGGAGGTGTAAGTGCCTCTTTTGAAGCATTAAAAACTATTTTTTTTGCTACATATTTGTTTCTGACACTTTCCAAAGCCAATACCAAACCCGGCAAGCCGTGATAGCCTAAAGGCGAGTATCCGTAAGGAATGTCAGGGCAATACCAAGCCACTATATTATTAATACGTGTCTCACCAACTCGATTTACATAAGGAATATCTACATAGGCTTTATAAACCTTGTAACCATTTATCTCTGCCGTTTCGTTGGTTAGTATCCAATCAAAAGCCTCCTGCTTTCTGCTTTTCCAACTATCCCAATACAAGCACAATATATTATCATTTGCATTGTAGTATAGTTCATCGTATTTTCCAATTATTAATCCAAGTCTTTTTCCATAATATTCAAAATTACTTACATTCTCAAATTCTTTGTCGTTTACTTTGAATATATAACCTGTATGGTCAAACTCCAAAATAACACTTAGTTTTAATTGGTTATGATATTTTATTTTTTCATCATCTTTATTTTTTTCGGTAATAGGAATTTGACGTGGTGTCAACTCATATTCGACCAAATGACGTTGGGCAAATACAGATAACAGAGAAACAAATAGAAATAATACAAATAAGCACAATCGTTTTTTTACCATAATCACTTACTTTTCAGAGCTTGTTTTTTTAATTTGTTGTATTCTTTAGGAGGGATAATAGCTTCCTTGGAGACATTGAATACGATTCTTTTAGCTACATATTTGTTTCTGACACTTTCCAAAGCCAATACCAAACCCGGCAAGCCGTGATAGCCTAAAGGCGAGTACCCATACGGAATGTCAGGGCAATACCAAGCCACTACATTGTTGATACGATTCACACCTTTCGCACTTATATAAGGAACATCTACATAAGCTTTATAAACTCTGTAACCATTTATCTCTGCTGTTTCGTTGGTTAATATCCAATCAAAAACTTCCGGATTTCTGCTTTTCCAGCTATCCCAATACAAGCACAATACATTATCATTAGCATTATAATACAACTGGTAATACTGCCCTATTATTAAGGCACTTCTCTTTCTGGAATATCTAAAATCACCTGAACGACTCAGATTTTCAAACTCTTTATCATCTACTTTGAAAGTATAACCTGTATGGTCAAACTCCAAAAGAACGCTTAATTTTAATTGGTTATGATATTTTACCTCTTCACTATTTTTAAGTTTTTCAGTAATGACAATCGGACGTGGCGTTAATTCGTACTCCACCAAATGACGTTGAGCAAATACGGATAACAGAGAAACAAATAGAAATAATACAAATAAATACAATCGTTTTTTTACCATAATCACTTACTTTTCAGAGCTTGTTTTTTTAATTTGTTGTATTCTTTAGGAGGGATAATAGCTTCCTTGGAGACATTGAATACGATTTTTTTAGCTACATATTTGCTTCCGAAACTTTCCAAACTCAATACTAATCCAGGCAAACCGTGATAGCCCAAAGGCGAATAACCATACGGAATGTCAGGGCAATACCAAGCCACTACATTGTTGATACGATTCACACCTTTCGCACTTATATAAGGAACATCTACATAAGCTTTATAAACTCTGTAACCATTTATCTCTGCTGTTTCATTGGTTAATATCCAATCAAAAGTATCCTGTTTCCCTCCTTTCCAGCTGTCCCAATACAAGCACAATACATTATCATTAGCATTATAATACAACTGGTAATACTGCCCTGCTATTAAGGCAATTCTCTTTCTGGAATATCTAAAATCACCTGAACGACTCAGATTTTCAAACTCTTTGTCGTTTACTTTGAACGTATAACCTGTATGGTCAAACTCCAAAAGAACGCTTAATTTTAATTGGTTATGATATTTTACTTTTTCATCATCTTTATTTTTTTCAGTAATGACAATCGGACGTGGCGTTAATTCGTACTCCACCAAATGACGTTGAGCAAATACGGATAACGGAAAAATAAACAGATATAGATATAATAGTTGTTTCATATTGTTAATGTTAAAATAAAACTACAGCCCTATTTTTATAGAGCTGTAGTTTTTAGATTTAATCAGCCTTAATTCGACCTTCTTCCTTTTGATTATTCTGCCAACAATCAGCCTGAATTTCATTTAATCTTCTTGTATACTCATCGTGAGACATCTGCTCATCAGCATTCTCTCCTTCAAGCACTTTAATTGCGTAATAAAAGCACGCTTCACTTGGGGTAGATGCATTCAAGCCTACCATCCCTAAAAGGAAAACTACAATAAAAACAACTTTTTTCATATGTTTAATTTTTATTGTTAATAATACCGCAAATGTAGTAACTTATTTTAAAAAAATAAAATATTAACTATATTTAACACTTTAAAAATACAAAAATATTATTTTATCGTATTAAAATTTTATGATTTCTTCCGTAAACAATAAAATATTTATAAAATAAAAATGCAAAAGAGTTATTTTTTTAACAATTCTTTTGCGTTTCTATTTTTTTTACTTTCGGATATCCCCAAAAAGGTCTATTGTAGTATTTTGGAGCTTGCACAGTATCGGTAAATACACCAATCGCTCCTTATTTTTATGGGATTCTATCGGATATTTTTTCTAACAACAAGATTTTTAATCCTCTTTTTTCAAATTCTTGCCTAAAAAACTCCCGTGTAATTTTCAGGGGTAATAGACTTAAGTTCTTGCTTAATTGCCTCAGAAACTTCTAAGGTTTCAATAAATGAAGCTATGGTTTGCTGGTTAATCTTTTCGTTGGTTCTGGTTAATCCTTTCAAAGCTTCATAAGGGTTGGGATAGCCTTCTCTGCGAAGAATTGTTTGTACAGCCTCAGCTACCACCGCCCAATTTTGCTCCAAATCCCATCGAATTTTTTCTTCATTGAGTAATAATTTCCCCATTCCTTTCAGTGTGGACTTCAATCCTATTAACGTATGCCCAAACGGAACACCTACATTTCGCAAAACTGTGCTATCAGTCAAGTCACGTTGTAGTCGGGAAATTGGTAATTTTGCGGATAAATGTTCAAAAACAGCATTGGCAATCCCTAAATTCCCTTCCGAATTTTCAAAGTCAATAGGATTTACCTTGTGTGGCATTGCCGATGACCCCACTTCACCCGCTTTAATCTTCTGTTTGAAATAATCCATTGAAATATACGTCCAAACATCACGATTGAAATCTATCAATATGGTATTGATACGTTTTAGAGCGTCAAAAAGTGAAGCCAAATTATCATAATGTTCAATTTGTGTGGTTGGGAAGGAATGATGCAATCCCAATGTTTTTTCAACAAAATCTGTACCGAAAGCTTTCCAGTTTACGGACGGATATGCCACATTATGAGCGTTATAATTCCCTGTTGCACCTCCAAATTTTGCTGAAAAAGGTATGTTTTTCAACTGTTTTAACTGCTCTTCTATCCGAACGGCAAAAACCTCAATTTCCTTCCCTAAACGAGTGGGCGAAGCTGGTTGTCCGTGAGTGCGTGCCAGCAAAGGAATATCTTTCCACTGGGAAGAAAATAATTTTAAATTATCTATAATATTTTGTAATTCAGTATAATACACTTCATTCATTGCTTCCTTAATAGAAAGCGGAATTGCTGTATTATTAATATCTTGCGATGTCAGTCCAAAGTGTATAAATTCCTTGTAATCAGACACATTTAATCTGTCAAAAGCATTTTTTATAAAATATTCAACTGCTTTTACATCGTGATTGGTTGTTTTTTCGATTTCCTTAACTTCCAAAGCTGAATCCGAATCGAAATTTTGGTATAATTCGCGAAGTTTCGGAAAAATATCTGTTGGAAAATTGCTTAATTGTGGCAAAGGCAATTCACAAAGAGCGATAAAATACTCTACTTCTACCAAAATTCGGTATTTTATCAATGCTTCTTCTGAGAAAAATGGTACTAATTCTTTCGTTTTGTCGGCATAACGACCATCAATAGGAGAAATTGCTTGTAATGACATCTTTTTCTGTATTTTTGGTAAGGGACAAAGATAGGAAATTTTGTGAATTACAAATTATGATTTATAGATTATTTCGCTACCTTTGTGAAAGCAACTCGGAAAAAATTCTATTTTTAAAATTTACTCTTTTTTACATTGAAAAATATTTTCTACCATATAAAAGGTTTTCTCCTCCAAATAATTGGAAAAGTCAAACGTCATCCTATCAAATCTTTGATATTTACATCTTTATTGATTTGGTATTATTTTTCGCTTCCTAAAACCTTGTTCCCAGCTAATTATGCCACTGTTTTGGAGAGTTCGGAAGGAAATCTTTTAGGAGCGAAAATTGCTGAAGACGGACAATGGCGATTTCCGGAAACGGACAGTATTCCTTACCGATTCAAAGTTTCCTTGCTTCATTTTGAAGATGAATATTTTGATTATCATTGGGGAATAAACCCTCTTTCTGTTGGGAAAGCTCTTCTTGAAAACCTGAAAAAAGGCAAGGTTGTTCGCGGAGGAAGCACACTCACTCAGCAGGTTATTCGCCTTTCCAGAGAAAATCAAAAACGTACGTATTTTGAAAAACTTACCGAAATGATTTTGGCAACTCGTTTGGAATTTCGGCATTCAAAAAATGAAATTTTATCTCTTTATGCTTCTCACGCTCCTTTCGGTGGAAATGTTGTGGGACTTGATATGGCTTCTTGGCGATATTTTGGAGTTGCTCCTCATCAATTATCGTGGGGACAAAGTGCAACATTGGCAGTACTTCCGAATGCTCCAAGCTTGATTTTCCCAGGAAAAAATCAAACAATTTTGAAAGAAAAACGAGATAGGCTTCTGAAAAAACTATACGAAAAAAAAGTTTTTGACAAAGAAACTTATGAGCTTGCTCTACTGGAGCCTCTACCGCAAAAACCGCATAAATTACCGCAAATAGCACCACACTTTTTGGATTTTGTTACGAAAAAACAACAAGGACAGCGTGTTCACTCAACTTTGAGATTATCCGTTCAAGAGAAAGTAAATCAGATTGTTGAGAATTATTACAAGCATTATTCGCAATCCGAAGTGTATAATATGGCTGCACTTGTGGTTGATGTGAAAACTCGGAATGTAATATCCTATGTGGGAAATACACCTACAGATGAAAATCATCAGAAAGATGTAGATATTATTCACGCACCAAGAAGCACAGGAAGCATCTTAAAACCAATACTTTATGCAGCAATGCTTCATCAAGGAGATTTATTACCTCAAGAACTGATTCCTGATATTCCTACTCAAATTTCAGGATATTCTCCTCAAAATTTTAACAATACTTTCGAAGGAGCCGTCCCCGCTGATATGGCTTTGGCAAAATCACTGAATATTCCTTTCGTTTGGCTATTACAAAAATTTGGAATATACCGATTTTATGATATTCTTCAAAAATTGAAACTTTCGGATATAAAAAAACACCCTGACCATTACGGATTGTCAATTATTTTGGGAGGGGCAGAAAGTAATTTGTGGGATTTAACGCGTGCCTACACTAATTTAGCTTCAGAATTGAATGTTTTTACCCAAAAACAAATGTACAGAACCAATGAATTTCAAGAATTAAAATATAATTTGGCAGGAAATGAGACCAATTTTGGAGATTTGACGTTTGACTCTACCGTTTTCAGAGCGGGAGCTATTTGGAAAATGTTTGAAGCTATGAAAGAAGTAAATCGCCCCACTGAAGATGTTGCGTGGAAGTATTATGAATCTTCCCGAAAAATTGCTTGGAAAACAGGAACAAGTTTCGGTAATAAAGATGCTTGGGCGATTGGCATCACTCCGGAATTTGTTGTTGCCGTGTGGGTAGGAAATGCTACAGGAGAAGGAAGACCCACGCTTACCGGAGCTTCTTATGCCGCTCCCGTAATGTTTGAAATTTTCAACGTTTTGCCTTCCACTTCTTGGTTTTCAAAGCCTTATGATGATTTGGAAGAACTTACAGTTTGTGAAATGTCAGGTTTTTTAGCAAAAGAAGAATGCCCAAAAAAATCTATCCTTACTGCAATTACAACCAATGACCATAACGTTTGTCCGTATCATAAAATTGTTCATCTTGACAAAAGCGAGCAATTTCAAGTAAACACATCTTGCGAATCCCCCAGCAATATGATTTCAAAATCGTGGTTTGTTCTTCCTCCGGTTATGGAGTGGTATTACAAAAACAATCATATCAATTATCAAAATCTTCCTCCTTTCCGAGAAGATTGCTTAGAATCAAGCAACTCAAAAAGGCTTGACTTTATCTATCCGAAACATAAAAGTGTTATTTACACAACTAAAAACTTTGGTGGAGAACTACAACCTTTCATTGCAAAGGCAGTATCTTCCGAAGAAGGAAATGTTTTTTGGTATTTAAACGAAACTTATTTAGGTTCAACAAATCTTTTCCACGAAATGAATGTTTACGCACCAAAAGGAGATAATATTTTACGAATTATCAATACCAAAGGGGAAGAAAAAGTGATTCAAATTATTGTTCAATAAATTGATTTTCAATTTAATTGAAAAAAGAAGAGGAGCAATATCAAAATTACTCCTCTTTTTATATCTGATTAATTCTTACAATTTCTTTTTAACTGCCACTTCTTGGAAGGCTTCAACTACATCGCCTTCTTTAATATCGTTGTAGTTTTTGATTTGCAATCCGCAATCGTAACCTTTTGAAACTTCCTTAACATCATCTTTGAAACGTTTAAGCGATGCTAACTCACCTGTATAAATTACGACGCCTTCGCGGATGATTCGTATTTTTGAATTTCGGAATATTTTTCCGTCGGTAACCATACAACCCGCAATTGTTCCAACTTTTGAAATTTTAAACAATTCACGAATTTCAACCGTTCCGGTAACTTCTTCTTTAAACACAGGAGAAAGCATCCCTTCCATAGCATCTTTCAAGTCATTGATAGCATCATAAATGATTGAATACGTGCGGATATCAATTTCTTCTTTATCAGCCAAAGCTCGGGCATTTGCCATCGGACGAACATTAAATCCGATAATAATCGCATCCGAAGCCGATGCCAACAACACATCCGATTCCGTAATCGCACCAACCCCTTTATGAATTATAGAAACTTGGATTTCTTCTGTTGATAATTTTTGGAAAGAATCCGTTAAAGCTTCTACCGAGCCATCTACGTCCCCTTTCAAGATGATATTCAACTGTTTGAAATCACCCAACGCGATACGTCGTCCAATTTCGTCCAAAGTAATGTGACGTTGCGTACGCACAGATTGTTCACGTTGTAATTGAGCTCGTTTGGCTACAATTTGTTTTGCTTCACGCTCATCTTCAAACACATAGAACTTATCCCCTGCTTGTGGAGCTCCGTCCAAACCTAAAATAGATATAGGTGTAGAAGGTCCTGCACTTTTCACTTTTTTACCACGCTCATCGTGCATTGCACGGATTTTTCCGGAATTCGTTCCTGCCAATACGTAATCGCCAACATTCAATGTTCCCGATTCAACTAACACTGTTGAAACGTATCCTCGTCCTCTATCAAGCGATGCTTCAACAACTGTTCCCACCGCACGTTTATTCGGATTGGCTTTCAACTCCAACAACTCAGCTTCTAAAAGGACTTTTTCTAAAAGTTCCTGAACTCCGATTCCTTGTTTTGCCGAAATATCTTGCGACTGGATTTTTCCTCCCCAATCTTCCACCAAAAGGTTCATTCCGGCTAAACGCTCTTTAATTTTCTCAGGATTTGCAGTTGGTTTATCTATCTTATTGATAGCAAATATGATAGGAACTCCTGCCGCTTGTGCGTGGCTGATAGCCTCTTTGGTTTGCGGCATCACATCATCATCGGCAGCTACCACAATAATAGCAATATCCGTAACCTTTGTACCACGTGCACGCATTGCAGTAAATGCCTCGTGTCCCGGTGTATCCAAGAAAGTTATTCTTTCTCCACTTTCCAACTTAACTCCGTAAGCTCCAATATGTTGCGTGATTCCCCCGCTTTCACCTGCAATCACATTTTCTTTTCGGATGTAATCCAATAGCGAGGTTTTTCCGTGGTCAACGTGTCCCATAACGGTAACAATTGGTGCTCTCGGAACCAAGTCTTCTTCTTTATCTTCTTCAATTTGAATAGATTCCTCAATATCTGCCGTGGCGAATTCTACTTCATAGCCGAACTCATCCGCTACGATTGTTAAAGTTTCGGCATCCAGACGCTGGTTCATCGTAACCATAATTCCCAACGACATACACGCACCAATTACCCTGTTAATTGGTACATCCATCATTGTAGCCAGCTCATTTACAGTAACAAACTCGGTTACTTTGAGGATTTTTTCCTCTTGTTCTAATTGTGCTAACTCACTTTCTGTTTTCTGACGGTGCAAATCACGTTTTTCTTTGCGGTACTTCGCTCCTTTTGATTTGGTAGCTTTTCCTTGCAATTTCTCCAACGTTTCACGAACTTGTTTTTGTACTTCTTCTTCGGTAGGTTCTACTCTTGTGAACGTTTTAGCTTTTTTGTCTTTATTTTTTCCGTCCTTTTTATTATTGTTAGCTGATGAAACGTTTGGCTCATCTTTTCGGATGCGTTTGCGTTTACGTTTTTCAGCGTTATCGTCTTCTTTCGGAGCTTCGGTATTAGGTTTATTATTCTCCTTTTCCTTCCCTCCTTTTTTCTTTTTCTTTTTCTTCTTTTCAAACTGACTTAAGTCGATTTTTTCTCCGACTAATTTTGGTCCGGTAAGTTTTTGATATTGAGTTTCAAGAACTTCAGGCTCTTCCGGTTCTTTCTCTTCTACTTTTTGTTTTGGAAGTTCTTTTACCTTTTTCTGAACATCTTGTTGGTTTTGAGGTTTTTGAATTTGAGGTTTATTTTTTTGAGGAATTTCTACTTTTTTCTTCTGCTGTTCTTTAGCTTTTTCCACAATTGGAGCTTTTTCTTCAACAGGCTCAGGTTTAGTTTCCTTAATTTCTTCAGAAATTTCAGTTTTGGATGGAGTTACAACCTCTTCTTTTTCAGGTTGTTGAACAGGCTCTTCTTTTTTAACCGGAGCTTCAATTGGCTTTTCTTCCTTTTTAGGTTCAAGGTCAATTTTGCCTACGGTTTTCACTCCTGCAACGGTTCCTTTTGCTCTAATTACTTCTTGTTCTTGTTGTTGCTTACGCTTCTTTTCATTTTCTTTTTCTTGTTCAATACGAATAGCTTCACGCTCTTTACGCTGATCTTCAACAATTTCCTTTGAAGCCTCACGTTTATTTTTATCCGCATTAAACTTGTCGGAAAGAAATTTCACAACTTCACCCGAAATCTTTACGTTAGGATTGGATTCAATTTCAATCCCCTTATCTTTCTTAAGATAGTCAACAGCCGTATCCAAAGAAATATTAAACTCCTTTAAAACCTTACTTAATCTTGTAGTTCCCTCGCTCATATATTTTTTATTTCGCTATAAGCAAATAACTTATAGCCTTGTAAACCTCAATTTTTTTGTTCTCACAAACGCTTAAAACCTTACCGAAAGCGAAAATCTCGGCAAAGATAATCATTAATCCTCAAACTCTTCCTCTAAAATCTTGATAACCTCACGAATTGTCTCTTCCTCAAGGTCTGTTCGTTTCATCAAGTCAGAAACTTCTAATTCCAAAATACTTTTTGCCGTATCCAAACCGGCTTTCTGGAATTCTTCGATAATCCAAGGTTCAATTTCATCATCAAACTCACTAAGCTCGATATCCTCATCATTGATTCCCTCACGATACACATCTATCTCATAACCAGTTAATTGACTTGCTAAACGGATATTGTATCCCGATTTTCCAATCGCTTTTGAAACTTCTTCTGTTTGAAGGAAAACCTCTGCACGTTTTTCTTCTTCATTAATTGTAACCGAACTTACTTTGGCAGGAGCCAACGCACGTGCAATTAATAGTGAAGCATTTGAAGTATAGTTAATTACGTCAATATTTTCGTTTCCTAATTCACGAACAATTCCGTGAATACGTGACCCACGTACTCCCACGCAAGCTCCCACAGCATCTATGCGGTCATCAAAAGAATCAACGGCAACCTTTGCTTTATCTCCCGGAATACGAACAACTTTATTTATGGTAATTAGCCCATCCATCACTTCAGGAATTTCCTGCTCAAACAAACGCTCCAAAAACACCGGTGACGTTCTTGACATTATGATAGAAGGTTTATTCCCCTTAAGTTCCACAGATTCAATAATTCCGCGAACGTGTTCACCTTTTTTGAAAAAGTCAGACGGAATTTGCTTTTCTTTCGGTAAAACGATTTCATTTCCCTCATCGTCCAACAATATTATTGCACGATGCCTAATGTGATGAACCTCAGCAGTGTATATTTGCCCTATTAAATCTTTGAATCTGCGATAGATAGTTGTACTATCGTATTCGTGTATTTTAGAAATCAAGTTCTGACGCAACGCCAAAATTGCTCTACGCCCCAAACTTGCGATTTTTATCTCTTCCGAAACATCTTCACCTACCTCAAAATCAGGCTCAATTTTTCGAGCTTCTGCTAATGCTATTTCCTGATTTTCATTTACAACAGCACCATCTTCAACAACCACACGGTTCCTAAATATCTGTAAATCTCCTTTATCAGGATTAATAATTATGTCGAAATTATCATCTGAACCATATTTCTTTTTCAAAGTATTACGAAATACTTCTTCCAGAATCGCCATTAAAGTCTCACGGTTAATTAATTTGTCATCTTTAAACTCTGAAAAAGACTCTATTAATTCAAGATTATCCATAATAATTTTTTATTAAAATTTAATGATTACTTTCGTTTCTTTTATATCATTTAAAGCAAATGAATGCTCTTTTTTTACGGTTACTTTGCCCTTTCCTACAGGTTTAGGCTCTCGTGTTTCTGTTTCCAGAATTATATTTCCTTCTCCCACACTTTTCAGCAGTCCTTCGTGTTTTTTTCCATCAAGAGTTTTAACCTCAACGTCTCTACCTACATTTTTTCGGTATTGTCTTTCCAAATGAAAAGGTTCTGTGGCTCCAAAAGAGGTTACTTCAATGGAAAAATCAACTTCTTCTCTGTCCAAATTATGTTCGATTGCACGGCTAACAGCAATACAATCGTCAATTCCTACACCTTGGTCTCCATCAATAACAACACGCACCGCATTATCATTCGATACAGATAAATCAATCAAAAACAGTGTTGGATTTTCATCTAAAACACTGATTGTCAAATCTTTAACTTTATCTTTAAAATTCATTTTTCTATAAAAAGAGGGGACTTTATGTCCCCTCAATACTTCATTTATCGGGGCAAAGATACAATTTTTTCAATAAATCAAGAAAAAAATCAAATTTATTTTGCAATATGATTTTTATTTTGTACCTTTACGGAAAGTTAATCGCTCCTAATCACTGATGCAAAAACTCAACTAAAAGTTAGTGGCTTTTTAATTATTCCGGTGTAATTTTAACACAAATAAAAGGAATAATAAGCTGTAAAATTAAATTAATTATTTAACTCTAAAAGTAATAATGATGAAAAAGATTCTCGTTACCACCGATTTTTCAGAAAAATCAATCGCTTCTTTAAAAGTTGCAATTGAGTTGGCAAAACGCCAAAAAGCTGAAGTATTTCTATTACACGCCCTTGAGCTACCTTTCCGTTTAGCTACACAAGACCAATCTTCTGTACCTGAGGCTATGTATTTTTTGAATCTGTCAAAGCAACGTTTTGATAGCATCAAAAAGGAAATGGGGGATGAAATTGAAATTAAAGACCTTATAGAAACAGCTCCTTTAGCGGATGCAGTGGAAGACGTTATTGAAAAGTATGGAATTGACCTTGTTTTTATGGGTTCAAACGGAGCTTCAGGAACTAAGGAACTTTTCATAGGGTCAAATGCTGAAAAAGTAATCCGCAGAGCGAGTGTTCCTGTTCTTGTAATTAAAAATCCTGAAGAAAAACTTGATATTAAGCACATTATGTTCGCTTGCGATTTCACAAAACGATTCTTGAAGCCATTTGAGAAAGCTGTGAAATTTGCGGAACTTTTCGATGCGAAGATTGATTTGGTTTTTGTCAATACACCTTATCAATTCCTAACAACTTCCGAAATCAGAGAACGTATGAATGAGTTTTTGGAAAGCCAAAATTCAGATGTCAAGGAATTTGAAACGCACGTTTACAATGATATCCGTATTGAAACAGGAATTTTAAATTATGTGGGCGAAAACAATATTGACTTGATTTGTATGTTCCCGAGCGGAAGAAAAGGAATTGCTCACTTCTTCAACGGAAGTATCAGTAGCGATTTGGTAAATCACGCAACAAAACCTGTGCTCACAATCAGAATGTAGTCATATTTTTACAAAATTAGTTATCTTGAACTTTGCCAAAAAAATCAACAAAAGATTAATTTTGGCAAAGTTTTTTATATCTAAAATTTACTTTTTATTTCTTCAAGCACTTCCAAAATTTGTTGTAACTCGTTCAATGTAACTAACTTTTGACGATATTCTTTAAAATTAGGAATTCCACGAAAGTAATTCGCATAATGCCGACGCATTTCCAAAACTCCCTGACGCTCACCTTTCCATTCGGCTGACCAAGTTAAGTGATTTTTCACGGCTTCCACCCTATCTGCAATTGTTGGTGAAGGTAATTTTTCTCCCGTATTGAAAAAGTGTTTGATTTCATTAAAAATCCAAGGATAACCGATTGCAGCCCTTCCAATCATAATTCCGTCAACGCCATATTTATTTCTGTATTCCAATGCTTTTTCGGGAGAATCAATATCTCCATTTCCGAAAATCGGAATTTTAATTCGCGGATTTTCTTTGATTCGAGCGATATGTGACCAATCGGAATGACCTTTGTAAAGTTGCGAACGTGTACGAGCGTGAATAGACAACGCTTGAATGCCAACATCTTGCAACCTTTCTGCTACTTCATCAATATTTATGGAATTTTCGTCCCAACCCAAACGTGTTTTTACTGTTACAGGAAGTTTTGTGCTGTTAACCACTGCTTTAGTAAGCCTAACCATCAAATCAATATCCTTCAAAACGCCTGCTCCGGCTCCCTTTGAAACTACTTTTTTGACAGGGCAACCAAAATTAATATCGAGCAAATCAGGGTTTACCGTTTCCACAATTCTGGCGGAAAGTGCCATTGCTTCTTCATCGCCTCCGAAGATTTGTATTCCCACGGGACGCTCATAATCAAATATATCCAACTTTTGTTTGCTTTTTATGGCATCGCGAATCAATCCTTCTGAAGAAATAAATTCACTAAAAAGCATATCCGCTCCGTGAATTTTGCATAATCTGCGAAAAGGCGGGTCGCTCACATCTTCCATCGGTGCGAGTAGTAGTGGGAATTCTCCTAAATCTATGTTTCCTATTTTAACCATCTTCTGGCTATTAATCTTAAACTTAAAAAGGTTGCAAAATTATGGTATTTCAATGAAAATCCAAAACATTAATTTAACTAATGAGCTTCCAACCAATTAGTTCCAACTCCTAAATCAACAACCAAAGGAACTGTTAGTTTGAAGGCATTTTCCATTTCATATTTGATGGCTTCCTTCACTACTTCCAATTCTGTTTTTGATACATCGAATACTAATTTAGAATAACACTAAAAAAAAACATAACTAATTGATATTAAACTATTTATCTTTTCTATAGTTTAAAAATTTGTTTATGAAAATCTGATAAACACAAAAGTTAAAATAAAAAAAATTTTTTTATTTTCGTTTTTATTATATATAAATTTGCTAAATAAAGTAAAAGGAGTTCATTTAGATGAGGTAATATTGCAAGTACCAAACTCTCCTTCCGCAAAAGTTTGGGGCGTAAATTTCAAAAAGTTAAGGTTATGAAAAACAAATTTTTATTAGGGATTTTTTTTTCTAGGAACAGTTGTTCTGCCCGCTTTGGGAGCTTTTGCCACACGAAACTAGAATGCATTTAGCCTTTTTGCTTATTATAGCGGAGATAAAGATGCAGGAGCCACAGCAATTATTGTAGATACTCAAAATATTAAACTTTTTTTAGTTATGAAAAAATATTATTTAATAAACTTGTTTAAACTTTTCGAATAAATGTTAGTATAATCCCTAGATACAACATAGCCATCCAAGTTGTGTTTAGGGTTTCATATCTTATAATCAATCCTTTAAAACCATCAAGCCACGCAAAACTTCTCTCTATTTTAAACCGATTTTTATATAATTCTTCGTCAAAATAAATATTTTCATTTTGTCCATTTCTGGGATTTTGTTTGATATTAGGTATTATTTCTTTTTCCTGTAAAAAACTTTTTAAGTCTCGGCTATCAAAACCTGCATCTGCATTGACAAACAAGCCTTTATGCTCTATTTTCGCTTCCTCCAAAAGATTCAAAATCTCTTTTAAAACAAAGTCTATATTATTCAAATCGTGATGATTACCGGATTTTGGACTACCCATTGCTAAAATTTGCCCCAAATTATCACACAGAAAGATAGAATTCGTGGTCTTTGACTTTTTTCTTAACTGATAACCAACAGATTGTCCTCCCATTCGACATCGAGTATGACTACCATCAAGTTGGACGCTTGATAAATCTAATTTTCTCCGATTCTCAAGCAACAAATTAAGCCAAATTCGCTTAAAACTACCATCTTTACTCCATTTATTGAAATAATAATAGACTGTTTGATAGCTTATTTTTTGGTCTTTAAAATACACTTCTACCGGAAGTTCCCTCCACTGGCAACCTGTTTTTAATCGTTTGACTATCAGAAGAAAAATTAATGATAAATCAAATTTTGTTTTAAATCCTCTTTTTCCAATACTCAAATGGGAAATAATCCATTTTTTTATTATATCTTTGCTCAAAGTTCCTTGATTTTCATTTTGTTATGCAAAACAAAAATGCTAAAAATTCTTGGAACTTTTAATTTTCCTCTTAAAAAGTTTAGACAGGTTTAATGACAATAGTCCTTATAACAATCATTTCTGTTACATTCTTATATACAACTGGAAAAAAATGGATTATATGGGTTCATTTTTTGATAACAATTGTTTGGTATATGGCTTATAAACACAACTTAGGAGAGAAAAGCAAAAAGTAAATAGTTTCTTCTCCTATAAGTTGTTAATGTGCTTCGAGCCAGTTTGTTCCTACACCCAAATCAACAACCAAAGGCACGGTAAGTTTGAAGGCGTTTTCCATTTCGTGCTTGATGGCATTTTTCACTGCTTCCAATTCCGTTTTCGGGACATCAAATACCAATTCATCGTGTACTTGTAGTAACATTCTCGTTTTGAAGTGTTCTTTTTCCAATCGGTTTTGAATGCGAATCATCGCAATTTTTATAATATCGGCGGCACTTCCCTGAATAGGAGCATTGATGGCGTTTCGTTCGGCAGCTCCCTTAACTACTTGATTTCGTGAATTAATGTCGGGGAGATAACGCCTTCTTCCCAAAACAGTTTCCACATATCCGTGTTGCTGAGCAAAAAATATTTGTTTGTTGATATAATTGCGTAAGTTAGGATATGTTGCGTAGTAGGTTTCAATTAGTTCCTTACTTTCAGTACGTGAAAGGTCGGTTTGGTTACTCAACCCGAAAGCCGACACACCGTAAATAATTCCGAAATTCACCGTTTTGGCGTGGCTTCGTTGTTCGCGTGTAACTTCTTCAATAGGAACATTAAAGACTTTAGCAGCCGTTGAGCGATGAATATCTTCTTTGTTTAAAAACGCTTGAATCATATTTTGTTCTTCACTTAATGAAGCAATGATTCGCAGTTCAATTTGTGAATAATCCGCAGCTAACAAAACGTGTTCTTCATCTCTGGGAATGAAAGCTTTACGAATTTGTTGCCCTCTTTCTGTTCGAATTGGGATGTTTTGCAAATTCGGGTTGTTACTGCTCAAACGCCCGGTGGCTGCAACTGTTTGCATATAGGTTGTGTGTACTCTTCCCGTTTTTGGATTTACTTCATTAGGAAGTGCATCAATATAAGTTGATTTTAGCTTTTGAAGTTGTCGCCATTCCAAGATATCAGCCACAATTTTGTGTTTATCAGCAAAGTAAGATAATACTTCTTCCGATGTGGCATATTGTCCTGTTTTGGTTTTTTTAGGTTTTTTATCAATTTTAAGTTTTTCAAACAAAATTTCGCCTAACTGTTTGGGAGAAGCCAAGTTAAAATCCTCGCCCGCAGCTGTTAGAATTTCTTTTTCATAGGCAATAATATCTTCATCTAATTTTTTGGAAAGTTCTTTTAAGAAAGAAATATCCAAATTGATGCCTTCCAATTCCATTTTGGCGAGTACTTTCACCAGTGGAGCTTCTAATTTGTGGTAAATTTTATCGGCATTTACCTTTTTGAGTTCTTCTGCAAATATTTCTTTTAATTGCCAAGTAACATCAGCATCTTCAACAGCGTATTCTTTTTGTTGTTCGAGGGGAACTGAACGCATCGAAAGCTGATTTTTTCCTTTTTTGCCTATTAATTTTTCAATGGAAATGGGTGTATAATCCAAATACGTTTCCGAAAGTACATCCATATTGTGACGCATATCAGGATTAATGAGATAATGTGCTACCATTGTGTCAAATAACTCACCTTTTACCTCTATTCCGTAAGTGTGCAATACTTTGATATCATATTTTAGGTTTTGCCCAACCTTTATAATTTGTTCATTTTCAAAAAATGACCGAAATTCTTCCAATAATTCAGAAGCCTCCGACCTATTTTCAGGAAACGGAACGTAATATCCCTTGCCTTTATGCCACGAAAAAGCAATCCCAACCAATTCGGCATTTAAACTTTCAAGATTTGTTGTTTCGGTATCAAAACAAATTGCTTTTTGTTGCAATAAATTACTTAACAATATCTTACGAGCCATTGGCGTATCTACCAATTGATAATGATGAGGCGTATCCTGAATTGTTTTTTTGCCGGAAGATAGATTTTCTGCAAACAAATTTTCTTGTACTGCAAATAAATCCATTTGTCCTTCCGATGAGGTTGATTTTTGTGCCACTATTTCAGGAGGTTGATACGTACGCATAAAGTTCTGAAGCAATTGCCTAAATTCCAATTCCTCAAAAAGTTTGGCGACAGCCTCAAAATCGGGTTTTGAAAGCTCAAAGTCAGTTTCATCAAATTCTACGGGAACATCTAACATAATTGTTGCCAATTTTTTGGATAAAATTCCTTTTTCGGCATTGTTTTCAATGTTCTCTTTCATCTTTCCTTTCAGCTTATGCGTATTTGCCAGCAGATTTTCCAAACTTCCGAACTCGGCAAGAAGCTTTTTGGCTGTTTTTTCACCCACTCCGGGAAATCCGGGAATGTTATCAACCGCATCGCCCATCATTCCGAGAAAATCAATTACTTGTTCGGGTGATTGTACTTCAAATTTTTCTCTTACTTGCTCCACTCCCCAAACCTCAACATCATTTCCGTTTCGGGCAGGACGATACACAAAAATATTATCAGAAACCAATTGTGCATAATCTTTATCCGGAGTAACCATATACACCAAATAGTTTTGTTTTTCAGCCTGTTTGGCAAGCGTACCGATAATATCATCAGCTTCGTAACCTTCTTTTTCAATGATAGGAATATGTAAGGCTTTTAATATTTCGTGAATATAAGGTATCGCAATACGAATAGCCTCAGGAGTTTCTTCCCGATTGGCTTTGTAATCCGTGAACATTTCAGTGCGAGCAACGCTTCCGCCTTTATCAAAAGCCACTGCTAAATGATCGGGTCTTTCTTTTTTAATCACATCAAAAAGTGAGTTCATAAAGCCCATTATCGCCGAAGTATTTAATCCTTTTGAGTTAATTCTCGGATTTTTAATAAAAGCGTAATAACCTCTGAATATCAAAGCATACGCATCTAAAAGGAAAAGTTTTTTTTTCAAAATAATCAACAGTTTTAATGTGAAGTGAAAAACAGAATATTGGTTTTGTTCTTTTGGTTTTGGGCAAATGTAGTCAAAAAAAATCAGAAAAAGAACTTATAAATATCAGAAAATTAATATGCAATACATCAGTTATTAATTCCAACTTCATATTTTCATACAAAATTTACAATTCTATAACTTTTTAAGGAAATAGAAGCTAAAAAATAATCTAAAAAATCAAAAAAATTGATTCTGAAGTTTAATTTATTGTTTCTGGAAGCAAAAAAATAATCTAAAAAAGCAAAAAAATTGATTCACGAGTTTAATTTATTGATTTCGGAAGATAAAAAACAATCTAAAAAAGCTAAAATATTAATTCCGGAATTTAATTTATTGTTTCCAGAAGCAAAAAAACAAACAAAAAAAGCTAAAATATTGATTCAGGAATTTAATTTATTGTTTCCAGAAGCAAAAAAACAAACAAAAAAAGCTAAAATATTGATTCCGGAATTTAATTTATTGCTTTCAGAAGCTAAAAAACAAAATATGATAAAAATAAAAAAACTTCAAGAAAAGTACAATTCTTGAAGCTTTTCATTTTTAAAGTTTTCTTTATAAAGCAGAAGGCGGTGTTTTTGTTTTCTTTTTTTCATACCGCTTCGCCATTTCATCTACCAAGTTTTTAACTGATGCATCTTTCTTAGCAGCTGTTTTCAGATAGCTATACACTTCATTACCTGTGTACATTGCATCGGTAGATGCTGCGTGAATAGTATCATCAATATTTTCAAGAAGCGATGCCACCAAAATACGAATGTCCCAAAGCTGGTCGATTAGTTTTACATCATTGGCAAACTCTTCCTTATTGAATGATTGTAGCAAATATTGCGGAAAATTAGTTGCTCCACGCAAAGCAAGATTTACAAATTCCACACTTTTTTGCCCCATCGAGGCTCCTCCTCTTTTCTGACCCGCCGGAAGGGCAATCAAAAAAGGTAACAATTGCTGAATTTCTTGCAATTTTGTTTTTACTTGCTCTTTATCGGAATCCGATAGCTTTGCACTTATTAAATTACTCATAATTTCCTTATTTTTAATGTTATCTTGCCCGAAAGGTAGTAATTTTTTTAATACAAAAATTATTTTTAATAAATGTTTAACTTTTAATACGTTATCAGCAATATATAAAAATGTTTTCAGAATCTTTTATAAAGAAAAATCCCACAGATTTTGCAGATTAACGCAAATTTTTTAATCTTTCAACAAAAAACAATAAACATCAAACCTTAAATTTTGAATATCAGGAAACATTACAAATCTGTGAATATCTATGAAATCTTTGGGAGTAAATATTTTTTAATAATACACATAAAAGAAAAATGATTCCAAAAACAATATTTTTGCTTTTGGAATCTTTTATAAACAAAAATCCCACAGATTTAGCAGATTAACGCAGATTTTTTAATCTTTCAACAGAAAACAATAAACATCAAACCTTAAATTTTGAATAGTAGAAAACATTACAAATCTGTGAATATCTATGAAATCTTTGGGAGTAAATATTTTTTAATAATACACATAAAAGAAAAATGATTCCAAAAACAATATTTTTGCTTTTGGAATCTTTTATAAAGAAAAACCCCACAGATTTTGCAGATTAACGCAGATTTTTTTATCTATCAACAGAAAAAATAAACGTTAAACCTTAAATTTTGAATATCAGGAAACATTACAAATCTGTGAATATCTGTGAAATCTGCGGGAGTAAATATTTTTTCTTTCTCCTTTTTCTATTCTAATCTTGAAAAACGTTTATTACTTTTGGGAAAATCAATTCCGTAAGCGAATAAAACTAAAAATCCGTATAAAAGAGAGTGTAGAATAATCTCCATATTCAATTCTCCTAATTCCAAAGGCAAACTATGTGCACAAGTACACAAAATTCCAATTATGACAGAAGCCATTGCTAACCATTGATATACTCGCATTCCCATAAAATAAGGCGTTTGTGGTTCTCCTCGCAAAGATTCTTCTACAAATCGGAAACTTCCGTTTAAAATCAAATACATTCCTATAATAAATGAAGCAGACATTTGTAGTGTTACCAATCTGAAAAGAAAAAAGAAAGTTAAAAAATTTGTTACTATCGAATAAAATTGTGTAGGATACAAATTTTTTCCAGACAAGTTTGCCATTTTATGCACGCGTGATTTCGGATGATGAAAACAAATCCCTAAAGTTGTTTCCGTAGGCTTTCCGTGACAACAACCTTGCACCAAACACCTAAAACGACCAAAAAACTGAATAGAACTTGCCGCTAAAGCACTTACTCCCATCAACTTCCAAAAGTCAATTTCTGAAAACAAACTTATCAAAACCAATGTAATTCCTATTCCAATCAAACTTCCGTAATAACCAAAAGGACGCGAAAGTCCGGAAGAACTTTCTATAAATTGAGCCCAAAGTCCTGCTCCTACAAAACCTGAAATACCTATCAGATACACAATAAATAATTGTTCGGGAAAGAAATATCCGATAATTAAAAATCCTGAAATGCCTCCTAAAGCTGCATAAAATCCGTGATTGATAACTCGTATATTTCCGAAATGCCATTCTTTCCAAGAATTAGATATTTTTTCACAAACGAAAAGCATTTTTTTATAAATAAAAGTTCGATAATGAACTATATAGTAAGAAATTATACCAAAAATAACATCTAAAATAGTATGACTGTATGTAGTTAAGCAACTGATGATAATTAAAAAAGATATGAAAGCAAATAAAAAGCTTATTTTAGGAAATCGTAATGAAAAATATTTATAAAAAATCATTGCCCAAAACACGTGAAAAGAAGGTAAAGCTGCCGTTTGCCCATCAGTTTCTCTCCCTAAAATAATCAAATTTGTAAAAAAGCTTCTGTTTTCAATATCAGTATATGGAACGATAAAAGGAAAAACCAAATAGCAATAAAAAATGATTCCCATTCCTAAAATCGAATCAAAAATGAATATTCTTGTGGTTTTATTATCTTTCAAAATCAGAGGAATAGCTAAAGTCAATGGATACGAAAGCACATAAAAAACTACACTGAAGTCTAAAAAGGGAATCAAATCATCTAAAAAAACTCTTGTAGAAATTGCATCAGGAGGAGTTCCCAAAAAAATGAATGCTTCATACAACAAAAACCATATCAGAAAAATCCAAATGTATATCAGCAATCTATTTTTTAAAGATAATGAATCAGAGTTTTCTTCTGGAAAATCAAAAAATGTTCTGTGTGATTGATTTGAAAAATTAGAAGAAATAATTTCATTTTCAAATCCCTTTAAGTAAGCCCAGATAAGCAAAATAAATATAGGAGAAATCAGCCAGAGCCCTGAAGCAGACTTAAAATATAAGCTAATTCCCAAGCACATTAGCACCGCTCCTACATAAATAGGATGATGAAAAAAGTAATAAGCTCCTGAACTGACATATTTTTTAGGCGGAAAAGCATTCATTGGCAATCCCTTACCTTTGAACCACAAATTTGACATTGCAATGATTATCAAAAACAATCCTAAAAATACTAATACCAAATCAATAACTGGCAAACTTGGTACAGGTAGTTTGATTATATTTTCAGTTTGTTTTGCCCAAAATATTAAAAATAAAGGAAGAAAAATACAAAATGTACTTGCATATATTATCTTTTGAAAAAGAATTTTCAAAGTGGTTTTCATAAACAATTTTTGATTTTTGCTGAATTTTGTTACAAATTTATCACAAAAAAATGATTCGGAAAGCTAAATTATTGATTTAAGAGGCTTTTATTTCTTTTAATAATCTATTAATATTGATTTTATAAGCAATTTTCTTGTTTTCTAATTATTTTTTCCAAAGTACGGTTTCATATAAAGAAAAACCTTTTTCAGACTGATTGTTAAAAATAAGTGATGCAGGACTTTTATATTTTGTTTCTCGCGATTGCAAGAATTTTTTATTGAAAAACGGTTTTAAAAAAAAATATTTATTAGCAATATTGCTTAGTGTTTCATTTTTTATGATGATAGGATTTTCAAATTTTAATTTTGCATTGGTTTTAGGGAAATAAATTTCAGCATCAGAAATGATTGCCTTTTCAATTAATTTTCCATTCCAAAAAACTTTTTGTAAAGGACTTTCTCCTTGCCATTCTATCCAAACAATACAATGATTTTCAGACAGAAATCTACCCCATTTTAATACAGAAATAGGCAATTTCCAAGGAACGAAATTCATTTCCAGTACTTCACAATATCCAAATCCTGTTAATTTTTTATCTCCGAAATTCAACAAAAATCTTGCTTTGGGAATTATACAATTCCACAAAAGTTTCTTATTGTTTTTTGAAAGTAATATTTCAGAAATGGAAGATTCTAAAGTTTGCCAACTTCCTGATACGTTGATTTTTTTATTTTCAAAAGAAGTACATTTTTCATTTATTTTGGCTTTTTGCAATATGCTTTTTTCTTTTATAATACCTTCTATAGAAGAAATATAAGACGTATATGGAATTTTAATCCCGAAAAGCTTTAATTCAGCATAATACAAAATTATAGCATTTCCTTGAGCATCAATTCCATCAAAATAATGTTTTTTTAATCGAAACATTTTACTGTATTAATTTCCACAAAGTTAATACATTTTTTATATTTGATAAAAATTATATTCATATTGTATATTTATTTTATTTTTATGATTCAAGAATCTAAAAAATAGTCATCGGAAACTAAATTTTAGCTTCCCGAATCTAAATTATTGCTTCCCGAATTTAAAATATTGTTATCGAAAGCTAAAATATTGTCATCGGAAGCTAAATTATTGCTTCCTGAACCTAAAATATTGTCATCGAAAGTTTTTTGATAAATAATTAATGCAATTTTACTATTCGGCATTAGAGACAAAGTCCGCACTGCGGAGTATGTGTCGTTAAGAAAATCAATAAATGAAACATAGAAAATATCCACTGTTTGAGCGAAGCGAGTTTGGATATTTTCAGTGAAATGAATTGATTTTTAGTGAAGTATCTAAAGCCTTGAACTTTTGATACTTTTGGTTCAAGCCAAAAGTATGGAAGAAAAAAGAAACTATTGTTCGTGATTTTAATCAAAAAAAGAAAAGCGATACACTATTTCTGTGCATCGCTTTTCAATAGTTATGGAAAAGTTATCATTATTTCAATTCCTGAAAATTTCGTTTAATGAAATCGGTGAGTTCTTTCCCTTTCAGAAGTCCTTGCGAAAGTCGTGCCAAATCGAAGGCTTGCTTGATGAGGCTTTGTTTTTCGTTTTCGTTTTTTGCATTAAGTATGGAAGTTGCCAAAGGTGAATTGGTATTGACCACCAAATGATACATTTCGGGGAAATTACCCATTCCGAACATTCCGCCACCGCCGGTAGCACTCATTTCTTTCATCCGACGCATAAATTCGGGCTGATTGATGCTAAAAGGCGTGCTGTCGCTATCCAAATCTTCCAATTGCACCACAAAACCTTCACTCGGAATGCTTTTTTCGATGCTTTCTTTAAGCGATGTTTTTTCCTCTTCCGAAAATTTGGAAATCGCAGTGTCTTCTTTTTGAATCAGTTTGGCAATCGGAGCCGAATCCACACGTGCAAAAGTCAGCTTTTCGTTGTCGTGTTCCAATTTCTGAATCAAATGCGACACGATGGGCGAATCCAAAAGCAACACTTGATATCCTTTTTCCTTCGCTTCCTCAATGGCAGCGTGTTGTACTTCTTTATTTTGAGCGTAAAGCACCACTAATTTACCATCTTTATCGGTTTGTTGGTCTTTTAAAGCTTCTTTAAGCTCCGAAAGCGTATAATACTGGTCATCTACCGTTGGATAAAGCATAAAATCGCCCGCTTTTTCGTAGAATTTCGGCTCGGAAAGCATCCCGTATTCCAAAACTATCTTAATATCGTTCCATTTCGATTGAAAATCTTCTCGATTGTTATTGAAAAGCGATTTTAATTTGTCCGAAACCTTTCGGGTAATATAATTTGCGATTTTTTTAACGTTGCCATCGGCTTGTAAGTACGAACGCGACACGTTCAGCGGAATATCTGGCGAATCGATAACTCCTTTAAGCATTGTCAAAAATTCCGGAACGATTCCTTCCACATTGTCCGTTACAAAAACCTGATTTTGATACAACTGAATGCGGTCTTTTTGAATTTGCATATCCATCGAGAGCTTTGGAAAATACAAAATTCCCGTTAAATTAAACGGATAATCCACATTGAGGTGAATGTGAAACAAAGGGTCGTCAAACTGCATCGGATAAAGTTCACGATAGAAGTTTTTATAGTCCTCGTCTTGCAAATCGGCAGGTTGTTTTGTCCACGCCGGATTTGGGTTATTTACAATATTGTCAACGGTTTGATATTCGGTTTTGTAATTTTCGTCGGCATTTTCAGGACGAGGAAGCGGCTCTTGTTTGGTTCCGAATTTAATAGGAATAGGCATAAATTTGTTGTACTTACGCAACAATTCCTCGATGCGATGTTCTTCCAAAAACTCGGTGGAATCCTCGGCAATGTGTAAGATGATTTCCGTACCTCTTTCTGACTTTTCGGCAGGTTCAAGCGTGTACTGAGGCGAGCCGTCGCACGTCCATTTTACGGCAGGAGCGTCGGTGTACGATTTGGTGATGATTTCCACTTGGTTTGCCACCATAAAAGCGGAGTAAAAACCAAGTCCGAAATGCCCAATCACGCCTGCATCTTTGGCAGTGTCTTTATATTTTTCCAAAAATTCTTCTGCTCCCGAGAATGCGATTTGATTGATGTACTTTTCCACTTCTTCGCCCGACATCCCGATTCCTTGGTCGATGATGTGTAAGGTTTTATTTTCCTTATCGATTTTTACTTCGATGATAGGATTGCCGTATTCCACCTTCGCTTCCCCAATTTGGGTTAAGTGTTTGAGCTTTAGTGTAGCATCGGTAGCATTGGAGATGAGTTCCCGCAGGAAAATTTCGTGGTCACTGTATAAGAACTTCTTGATAAGCGGAAAAATATTTTCCACCGAAACATTGATATTTCCTTTCATTAAATTATTGTTTATTAAATGATTAAACGATTAAAAAATTAAATGATTTGGTTGTGTTATAAAAAGTATGATGATGGTTCTGATTGTCGGGCTGAGCGAAGTCGAAGCCTTGTAATTATAAGGCTTCGACTTCGCTCAGCCCGACAGAAATCTCTCTTTTTTAGGTATCATACTTTTTACATCACCTCCAATGATTTAAAGTTTGAAAAATTCAAAGATTAAACGATTTAAAAATTATTACGGGAAATGCTTTCTCAAAAAAAATACCAATGTTTTAAAAATGTCAATTTGTCAGTTTTTGTGGTTGTCGTTAGCATTTCTTCTGAATTAAAAAAACAAAAAAGGTTGCCTTTTCTTTTGGCAACCTTTTTCTTTATTTGACAAAAAGCATTTATTATGCGTATTTGTTTCGCAATTGTTTGGCAGTTTCCACCATTGCAATGAGTGCTTTTTTGGTCTCTTCCCAGTGGCGTGTTTTGAGTCCGCAGTCGGGATTTATCCACAGATTTCGTTGCGGAATCACTTTAATGGCTTTTTCCATCAGGAAGCTCATTTCCTCAACCGATGGCACACGGGGCGAGTGAATATCGTACACTCCCGGACCAATTTCGTTCGGATATTTAAAATCGGCAAAGACATCAAGCAGTTCCATTTGTGAACGCGAACACTCAATGGTAATGACATCGGCGTCCATATCGGCAATAGCCTGAATCATATCATTAAACTCGGAATAGCACATATGTGTGTGGATTTGAGTGCTGTCTTCCACTCCCGAAGCCGAAATTCTAAACGCACGTATCGCCCAATCGTAGTAGGCTTCCCAATCTTTTTTACGCAATGGCAACCCTTCGCGAATGGCAGGTTCATCAATTTGAATAACCTTGATACCTGCTTTTTCCAAATCAACCACTTCATCGCGAATCGCCAAAGCAATTTGCGTACAAGTTGTGGAACGAGGCTGGTCATCACGTACAAACGACCATTGCAGAATCGTTACTGGTCCCGTAAGCATTCCCTTAACAGGAAACGACGTTAAAGACTGTGCGTACTGCGACCAGCGTACCGTCATCGGCTCAGGACGCGATACGTCTCCGTAAATAATCGGAGGTTTTACACAACGCGACCCATAACTTTGCACCCAACCGAATTTGGTAAAAGTATATCCCTTTAATTGTTCGCCAAAATATTCCACCATATCGTTACGTTCAAACTCCCCGTGAACCAATACATCAATTCCCGCTTCTTCCTGAAAACGAATGGAGGCTTCAATTTCTTCTTTCAATAATGTTTCGTATTCTGACAGCGGAAGAACGCCTTTTTTGAAATTCGCCCGCCAACTCCTAACCTCTTGTGTTTGAGGAAACGAACCGATGGTAGTTGTAGGGAAAAGTGGCAGGTTCAACGCCTTTTGTTGAATGGCTTGACGCTCAGCAAACGCTCCTTTGCGGTGAGCATCTTTTTCAGTGATGGAAGCTACCCGAGCCTTCACTTCGGTATCGTGGATGAGTTTGGAAGTTTTCCGATTGTCGTTAGAAGTTTTGTTTTGAGCCACAGCAGATTTTTGACTTTCAGTTAAAGAATTCTCTGCTATTGCCTTGATAGTGCTGATTTCCGCAAGTTTTTGTTTGGCAAAAGCCAACCATTGTTTGATTTCGGGAGTAAGCACTTTTTCATTGTTTTCCAACTCCAAATTACAAGGCGAATGAAGCAAAGAACAAGAGGAAGATACCAAAACACGCTCATTGCCAATCTTTTGCTGTGCTTTCTGAATCAAAGCCGAAGATTTTTCAAAATCGTTAATCCAGATGTTTCTTCCGTCAACAACTCCGAGTGAAAGTTTCTTTTTACTATCTATTTGATTAAGAACATCATCTAATTGCTCATAAGCACGTACCAAATCAATGTGAAGCACGTCAAACGGAAGGCTCAATGCCAAAGACAAATTATCTGCCAATGCACCAAAATAAGTGGTCAGGATAAATTCCGTATTTGGGAACGATGCTCTAAGGTCTTCATAAACTGATAAGTACGTTTGTTTTGCTTTTGGGCAGAGGTCAAGTGCCAAACAAGGTTCGTCAATCTGAATGGTTTTCGCCCCGGCGGCTACCAATTCCTTCACGATTTGTTTGTAAGCAACAAGCAACGAAGAAGCCAAATCCAAACGGTCAAAATCATTTTCTTTCTCTTTCCCCAGCAACAAATAAGTAACGATGCCCAGCAACACGGGTTTGGTTTCAAATCCTTTCTCTTTGGCAAATTGATACTCGGCAAGGGCTTTGTTGTATCTCACTTTAAACGATTGATTCTTATAGAATTCCGGAACGATGTAATGATAATTAGTATCGAACCACTTCGTCATTTCCATAGCCGTAATATCAATTCCATCTTTTTGATATCCTCTTGCCAACGCAAAATAGAGTTCCATATCCGACAAATGGTTTATCGGAGCAAAACGATTGGGAATAGCATTTACAGAGAATGAAAAATCAAGCACTTGGTCATAAAATGAAAAGTCATTGGAAGGAATCAAGTCAATGCCTGCCTCTCTCTGAATGTTCCAGTTATGAACTCGGATAGTATCAGCAACTTCAAAAAGTTCTTTTTCGGAAATTTTTCCTGCCCAAAAAGCCTCATTGGCTTTTTTCAACTCGCGTTTTTCCCCTATGCGGGGATACCCTAATAGATTGGTTTTCATATTTTAATTCTATTTTTTTATGTATTTTTACTCTTTTTCTTTTTATACGACTTACGATTAAAAAACTTTGGAAACAATATCCACGATTCCGTCCGATTTTCCCATAGAATAATAGTGAAGCGTGGGTACGCCATAGTTTTTAAGTTCTTTGCTTTGGTGAATTGCCCACTCAATGCCCACCTGTTTCACTTCGCTATTGGTTTTGCATTTTTCGAGTTCGCTTACCAATTCTTCGGGCAAATCAAGTTTGAAAACCTGTGGAAGCAAACTGATATGCCTTTTAGTGGTAATGGGCTTGATACCAGGAATGATAGGAACGTCAATGCCAGCCAAACGCACCTTTTCCACGAAATCAAAATATTTTTGATTGTCAAAAAACATTTGAGTTACAATATAATCCGCACCTGCATTTACCTTTTCTTTGAGCCGAGCCAAATCAAAAGACATCGAAGGAGCCTCTATGTGCTTTTCAGGATATCCTGCCACCCCGATGCAGAAATCGGCTCCGTAGTCGGTTTCAATTACGTCGTGCAGATATTTTCCTTTGCTTAAATCCTTGATTTGCTTTACCAGTTCCATAGCGTAGGTATGTCCGTTTTTAGTAGGCTGAAAGTAACGTTCTTCCTTCATTGCGTCGCCTCGCAGTGCCATTACATTATTGATACCCAGATAAAAACAATCAACCAACAGATATTCAGTCTCTTCTTTTGTAAAACCTCCGCAAAGCACGTGTGGCACCGTATCGATTCCGTATTTGTATTTTATGGCAGAGCATATTCCCACCGTTCCGGGACGCATACGAGTGATTTTCTTTTCTAACAACCCGTTAGGATGTTCCTTATAAAAATACTCCTCACGCGATGTAGTAACATCAATGAAAGGAGGTTTGAACTCAATAAGTGGCTCGATATTCCTATAAAGTTCCTCAATATTATTTCCTTTTTTGGGCGGAACAATCTCAAAAGAAAAAAGCGTCTTCCCTTTGGCTTTGGCAATATGCTCTGTTACCTTCATAGTGTACGTGATTTTACAAATAAATTACAGAGGCAAAATTAAAAATATTTTTTAAAAAACAAAATAATTATAAAAAAAAACTACATAAAAATAAAATTCAGAAAAAAAAACTACAAAATAACAAAATCAAAGTATATCAAAATTTACCTTTCACACAACAAACAAGCTTGTGCATATGTATTTTCTACTATTGCATAGAAATTATTTTTAAGACGAATTAATTTTTTTCATACTTTTGTCCGATTTTAAAACTTTTTGGCTCACCAATCATTAAATTTGTATGAGTTATTTAATAAAACCTAAAGACTATACTCCCCTTTTAGATTTACAACAAACCGAATTGGGAATTCAGAAAATAAAGGATTTTTTTCAAGCTAACTTATCCGCCGAACTTCGATTACGCAGAGTTACCGCTCCTTTGTTCGTTTTGCAAGGAACAGGACTTAATGACGATTTGAGTGGCGTGGAACGTGCTGTCAATTTCCCAATTAAAGATATGGATGACAAACGTGCCGAAGTAGTACACTCGCTGGCTAAGTGGAAACGCGTAATGCTTGCCGATTATAACATCGAAAAAGGTTACGGAATTTATACCGATATGAATGCTATCCGTGCCGATGAAGAACTCGGAAACTTGCATTCGCTTTATGTTGACCAATGGGATTGGGAAATGGTAATTTCAGAACAACAACGCAATATTACCTTTCTGAAAGACATCGTACGTCGTATCTATGCCACGTTATTACGTACAGAATATTTGGTTTGCGAAAGTTTCTCAAAAATAAAACCCATATTACCTCCCGAAATCCATTTTATTCATTCGGAAGAACTTTTGCAAAGATTCCCGAACCTCACTCCCAAACAACGAGAAGCTGCTATCGCCAAAGAACTAAAAGCAGTTTTTATCATAGGCATTGGCGGAAAACTTTCCAATGGAGAAAAACACGACGGACGTGCACCCGATTACGATGATTGGAGCAGTTTTTCCGGTGATTTTGCAGGAATAAATGGCGACATTATCCTTTGGAATCCTATTTTAGAACTTCCTTTTGAAATTTCTTCAATGGGAATACGAGTTGATAAGGAAGCATTGCTTCGGCAATTGAAAATTGAACAAAAAGAAGACCGATTGGGATTATATTTTCACCAGCGATTAATAAACGGAACGCTTCCGCTTTCTATAGGAGGAGGTATTGGTCAATCCAGATTGTGTATGTTTTTGCTTCACAAGGCACATATTGGTGAAATTCAAGCAAGTATATGGTCTGACGAAATGCGTAACGAATGCAAAGAATGGAATATCCCTCTGATTTAAAAGTTATTAATCGTTTGATTTGATTCTGAGAGATTTATTTTTTTGAAATAATCAAAAAAGTAATTATCTTTGCCCCAAGTTCATAGAAAGAACCTTGAATGGGGTCGATCGGTTTTGACAGTAAGTCGAATTGAAATGTAAGCATACCGAGCTATGAAATTAATGCTCGTTAATCTCTATTTCAAACTTTTTAAATGGCGAGAATAACTACGCTCTTGCTGCCTAATCTGAAGTTTAGTAGGATTTCTGGCTAAGTCTCTACAAGGTAGGGAGGCGAGATGTCTCTGAAAAGCCCTTGTTGACGGCGGTTCATACAGAGGCACCATAAAAGTCAACATTGAATCGGATGATGGTTTCCGCTGAAGATTCGGATTTTAGGAAACTAAGCGTGTTGTGGGCGGTTTTTGGTCAGCAACCCGACGAAAATCAAACAAAAACTAAGTATGTAGAAAGCCTTTGAATTGCTTATTTGGACGAGAGTTCGATTCTCTCCGACTCCACAAGAAAAGGATAATTATTTGACTAAAAAATAATTATCCTTTTTGTTTTGTTAATTTGTACAACCAAAAACCGAATATCTATTTTTTTTGCTTTTTTGGGGCTGTAAAAATTAGTTTAACAGGTTGTTTTTACCTCCTTAAAAAGATAAACAATACTTAGCGAATGAGTATTTAAAATTAAATTTTGTCAATAAGTATTCCATTTTAAAATTCAAAACTGCTATTTAGGCTTTAACTTTCAAAGCTTTAAACTTGTTACTTTCTGAATTTTCTACTAACTTTGCCAAGAAACCAGAATTTTTTCAGTTTACTATGAAACATTTTATGATTATCGCACTGTGTGTGTTCTCTTGGATGGGGACGGCACAAAACGCCAAACCTTTTGTAATTCCTGAGCTTAGCCAATGGCAAGAAGCAAAAGGCAATTTCACGATTTCCGAAAAAACATCGCTTTCGGCAGATGCAAAGTCGGCAGAAGTTATGCAAGCCTTCGCTGACGATTTCAAGGCAATGTTCGGGAAAATATTAAAAGTAAATAATTCAAAATCAGACATTCATTTTGAAATCCATCCCGATATTTTGAAAGACAAAGGCGAGGAAGCTTATCAAATCGAAATCGGGAAACAGGTAAAAGTCAGTGCAAATTCTTCCAAAGGACTATATTGGGCAACACGCACCTTATTGCAACTTTCGGAACAGTCTTTTGACCTGCCTTGCGGAACTATTGTGGATTATCCGCAGTATCCGTTCCGTGGTTTTATGCTTGATGTGGGCAGAAAATTCTTCACATTGGATTATCTCAAATCGGTGGTAAAACTGATGGCTTACTACAAGATGAATACTTTCCAAATTCACCTGAACGACAATGGTTTCAAGAAATTCTTCAATGAAGATTGGGACAAAACCTATTCTGCATTTCGTTTGGAAAGCACCACTTTCCCCGGACTTGCGGCAAAAGACGGGCATTACACCAAAGAAGAATTTCGCCAGCTTCAAATTGATGCTCTAAAACAAGGAGTTACCATCATTCCTGAAATCGACGCTCCGGCACACACTTTGGCTTTTGCACACTATCTGCCCGAAATTGGTAGCGACAAATATGGCAAAGACCACGTGGATTTGTTCAACCCAAAAACATACGAGTTTTTCGATAAATTGTTCAAAGAATATCTGGAAGGCGAAAATCCCGTTTTCGTAAATCCGTTGGTGCATATCGGTACGGACGAATACAGCAACAAAGACCCCGAAGTCGTGGAAAAATTCCGCTATTTTACGGATTATTACATCAAATACATTGAAAGTTTCGGCAAGAAAGCAGCTCTTTGGGGAGCTTTGACCCACGCCAAAGGTGAAACTCCCGTAAAAGTGAAAGACGTGCTGATGTTTTGCTGGTACAACGGATTTGCGCAACCTCGCGATATGATTTCCTTGGGATACGATGTGGTTAGTGTTCCGGACGGATGGATATACATCGTTCCGCAAGCGGGATATTATTATGATTACTTGAATATCAAAAAATTATACGAAAGTTGGACGCCTGCCACCATCGGCAATGAAGTTTTCGAAGAGAACCATCCTCAAATTAAAGGCGGAATGTTTGCCGTTTGGAATGACCACGTAGGGAACGGAATCAGCCAGCAGGACGTTTATCATCGCTTATTTCCGGCAATGCAAACACTTTCCGTAAAGATGTGGAACGGAAAAAACACTACAGTTCCTTTTGCTGATTTCGACAAAAAACGTCATTTGCTTAGCGAAGCTCCTATGGTAAATGTGCTCGGTCGTCCTGCAAAAAGCGAAAAAGGAGTGGTTTTTGAACTTAAAAATCCCGAAAAAGGCAAGGAATTGGGGCAAGCACTAACCGATATCGGATATGATTATCGCGTAACTTTCTATATCAATGCGAAAAGCAACCCAAAAGGAACAGCTTTGTTCACTTCCGATTATGCAACATTCTATTTGTCAGACCCTAAAAGTGGAAAAGTAGGTTTTAGTCGTGACGGATATAACTATCAATTTAATTATTTTCTTCCAACAAATAAAAAGCTGAAAATCATTGTTAAAGGAACCAACAAATCGACTTCATTGTACATAAATGATGAACTTATCGAAACTTTGGAAATCGTTCCTCACAAAGACGATGCTCATTTGGATAAACCTCGAAAATGGGTACAAACTTTGGTTTTTCCGCTTAAAAAACTGGAACATTTCAACGGAAAAATCACCGATTTGAAAGTGGAATATTTGAAATAAAAACAATAAAGGGAACGGAGTTAATCGCGTTCCCTTTTTTATTTTATTACTCTTCTTCCTTGTATTCCAAAATATCGGCAGGCTGACAATCAAGGGCTTTACAGATGGCTTCGAGTGTGCTGAATCGGATGGCTTTGGCTTTTCCTGTTTTCAAAATAGAAAGATTGGAAAGCGTTAAGCCTACTTTTTCCGAAAGCTCGTTTAACGATATTTTTCGCCTTGCCATCATCACATCTAAATTTACAATAATCGGCATAGTATCAAATCGTTAATTCGTTTTCTTCCTTCATTCGTGTGCTTATTTTAAGCACTTCACTCAAAGTCATAAATAACAAGCCTACAGCTATTTTAAACAACACAGGGTTTGTATCTAATCGGAATCCTATATTTTTATGTTCTATGGCACTATAAATCATTAAAGAAACGTCTGTACATATAGTTATGATTATCAGTAGAATTCCTATTTTATTCAAGTTCTTGATTACCTTTTCATTAAAAATTCGTACTCGGAGGAATAAATATGCAGTTTTTCTGAAAAGATAGATTCCATAGACAAACAAAAGATATCCAATATACCAAAAACACAGTACAATTTTGGCAGACAATGTGCCAGCAGTAACATTATAGCCGTTTACTTTAATAGTGTCTTCCATAAAGAATGAAATAAAACTCAAAACTCCGAAAAGAGACAAAATAAATAATAAATCAAGAATAGTTTTTAAAATAAATACTTTTCGCATAACTTAAAATATTAAAATTCATCACTGCAAATATAATAATTATTTATTGAAAAACAATAAATAATTACTCTTTATCAAAAAAAACAAGGTTTTAGCAATCTGATTTTTTTCTAATATTAAAACCAAGATTTAGATATTGCGTTTTTTCAGCCATAAATATCAATTTTCAGAATATAGATAGCCATCTCATTATGAGGAAAAAACAAAAAAAGAAAGCCTTGAAAAACTCAAGACTTTCATTGTATTACATTGTTTTTAACCAAAACTAATTACTTTTTTGTGATGTTTTTCCCTTGTTAAGAAAACGACCAATTTCTCCCAACCAAAGAACGAAACTTGTTCCTCCTATGATTATTAGCCAATCAACTGTTTTTAAAGGTGTAACGTTGAACATTTCTCCTCCAAAGGTCGTGATAAAAATTTGTCCTAAAATTATTATAAAGGCAATCAACATAAAACCTTGACTTTTTGACATTTGGTGCAAAGTGCTCTTTCCTGTCCGATAGGCTTTCGCATTGAACATATTCCAGAATTGAAGCATCACGAAAATAGAGAAAAACAGCGATAATTCATATGCACTAAGTCCGTTCGGCACTTTTGAAAAATCAAAAAAGTATCTGAAATAATCAGAAATAGAAAATTGCGTAAGCGACTGAATATCCGTATGCTTAAAGTATTGTACGAATCCGAAAAGCAGAACTACAAAAAATCCTCCCACTCCAAAAATAATTCGAGACATCACGGGAGTTACAATATTTGTATTTCTTTTTCTTGGAAGGTCATTCATTACCTCTTTACTTGGCGGAAGTGACGCCAATGCCAAAGCTGCAAAGGTGTCCATAATCAAATTTACCCAAAGCATTTGTGTAACCGTAAGAGGTGATTCTGTTCCTAAAAATGCCCCAAGAAGTACGATAATACAAGCTACAACATTGATTGTCAACTGAAACAATATGAAACGTTGAATATTCAAATATAGCGAACGTCCCCACATAACTGCTTTCCCGATACTGGTAAACGAGTTATCCAAAATGGTAATATCACTGGCTTCTTTAGCAACCGAAGTTCCATCGCCCATTGAAAGCCCTACTTGAGCCGCCTTGAGTGCAGGAGCGTCATTGGTTCCGTCACCCGTTACCGCTACCACTTCATTTTTCTGTTGTAACAAATTGACTAATCGGGCTTTATCTAACGGGCGAGCTCTTGAAAGTACACGCAAATCACCCAATCGCTGTGTTAATTCCTCATCATTCATCTCAGCAAACTCAGTTCCTGTAAGCATATTTCTATCGGAACAAGTTTCATCCCAAAGTCCTATTTGTCGGGCAATTTCTTTGGCAGTTCCTGAAGTATCTCCCGTTACTATTTTAACCTGAATTCCAGCATTTAAACATTCTTTTATTGCTTGCGGAACGTCCTCTCTTACAGGGTCGCTGATGGCACAAATACCAACAAATTGCAAATCATTTACGGCTAATTTTCCATTTTCAAAAACGGTCGTTTTTTCATCAAAAACCTTGTAGGCAAAGCCAATTGTACGCATTGCTTGCGATTGATATTGCAGCAATCGTTCTTCAAAATCTTTTTGCGAAACTGGGGAATTCAATCCGTTGGCTGAGTGGCAAAAACTCATCACAATCTCAGGAGCTCCTTTCACGTACAAAATACCTTTTCCAGCCTCGGGCGACTTCACGAAAGTTGCCATATACTTGCGTTCCGTAGAAAACGTTAACTGATTGATTATGTCTGCTTTTTCTCGAATAGGAAGATAATTTTTTCCTTGTTTATTTAACCATAACAGCAACGCTCCTTCGGTAGGATTTCCCAAAACTTGCGGTTTTTCTTTTTCGGAAAAATCAATATAAGCTGTGGAATTTATTGCCATCGACTCGGCTATAATTTGCGATAGTTTATCATCTCCCATTTCTTTAAAATTAGGAAAGAAAACTTCATAAATTTTCATCTGATTTTGAGTAAGCGTTCCCGTTTTATCGGTACAAATCACGGTAGTAGCTCCCATTGTTTCGCAAGCGTGCATCTTACGAACTAAGTTGTTGGTAGCCATCATACTACGCATACTATACGCTAAGCTCAAGGTAACACTCATAGGCAAACCTTCGGGAACAGCGACCACAATGATAGTAATCGCAATCATCACAGTATTAAGGAAATATCCCCCGAAGCTAATCCAATCAATTGGTAAATTTGCCGAATTTGAGAAATAAACTAACAATCGACCAATAATTACCATAAGAGCTATACCGTAACTCAATTTGGTAATGATACCTGCAAGCTTGTTAAGTTGCTCATTTAAAGGCGTTTTTACTGAATTATCTATTTGAACTCCCTCAAAAACTTTTCCATATTCTGTATTATCACCTACTTGTTTTACCTCAAAAATACAATGCCCATCTACAACCGAAGTACCTCGGCAAATGTAATTAGAAGGATACGTAGCCTCTGCCTCAAATTCTTCAGGATTTGTAGTTTTATGTATCACAGGTTCTCCCGTAAGAGTTGATTCATTGATTTGCAATGAAATAGCTTCTAAAAGTTCGCCATCAGCAGGAACTTCTTCACCGGTTTCCAAAACAATGATATCTCCTACAACTATATCATTTTTAAGCACTTGCGTAATATTGTCGTTACGAATAACTTTGTAGAGAATATCGTCATTTACTTTATTAAGAATTTCAAATTGTTTGTTGGCTTTTAGCTCAAAATAAAAAGCTACACCTGTTGCCAAAAAAATAGCAAACAAAATGCCTATAGGTTCCAAAAATACGTGAAAGCCTTCTCCTCCTGCAAAAAATTCATAGCACGAAACTCCGAAAGAAGCCACCAAAGCCACAAGTAAAATAATTATGATAGGATCGGAGAGTTTTTCCAAAAACTGCTTCCAAAGAGGCTCGCCCTGAACTGAGGTAAGTGAGTTATTTCCAAATTTTTGACGGTTTTCAAGCACTTGTGCATCTGAAAGACCTTTGTAATGATTTTTTTCTGTCATTTTAATTTAATTTTCGCCACAAAAATAGGCATTTTTTTGAAATAGAATGAAATAGGAATTGAAACGATGGATTCTACAAACTTTATTTACTGAAAAAATTTGTCATTTTTTTCACAATAGAAGTCTGAACATCAACACTTATTTTTTGGCTTTCCGCACTGAAACATTTATTTTTGGCTTCAATCCAATATTTTGTTTTCTTAGTTGGATTTATGATTATTTCTTTAAGGTTTGATACATCTTGGTCAGGCTCCTTGTCAGATTTCAAAATAATTTCAGAAGCATTCATCACATTCCAACGAAGTTTTGTGGGAGCTTCTTTTTTTGATGCGTCTCCTAAAATCAGCTCAAAATTAATTATTTGGACTTTATGATGTACTGCTATTTCAATCTCCTTTTCAAATTTTGTTTCGTTATCAAGAGCAATTACTTCAAGTTTATATTTGGTAGTTTTCGTTAAATTGATTGTGATTTCAGCTTTATTTTTAACCGTGTTACAAATCCCGCCAGACCAAATGTAGGCTTTCATTCCATTTTTGATGTTCCAAGCCAAAGTAATTATTTCTCCGCAAGTTACGTGACATTTATTTGGCTTAAAATTAATGATTTCAGGTCTTGGATAAACTTCTATTTCAATTGTTTTTAAATTTTCTGTTTGATTTTCAGAATTTTGAATCGGAACAGGCAAAAGGGTAAACAACGTGCTTTTAGTCATTTTTTTACGAACTTTTCCTCTTAAAGGAACCAATTTTTCTGAAATACTTTCAAAGTCATTGTTTTTGAACGAATTAACTTCCTGTTCATTTTCCAAAAGATAAACTTTAGAAGCATTTTTTACCTTCCAGCTCAGTTCAATTTCATCTCCTTCAAGCACAACGATTTTAGATGCTGAAAATCTAATCATAAGCGGACGAGGAATATTCAACTCAAAAGAAAGAATTTCGTTCTTAGCTCTCTGATTTAATTCCAAAAAGGAATATTCATCAATAGGTCGGATAGTTAAATAATTTGTATTTCTTACATAAACATCAAGAACAAACAACAAATCTTTAATTATTGGCGACAAATTCTGTAAATCTTTATAAATTTCAGAAGATTTCAGATTAAAAAAGTCATTTTCCGAAAAAAGTAAATATTCACTCTCTTCCAATCGGTACTTTTCCCACAAATCAGGATTCTCAATGATTGCCAAAACAGACAAATACACAATCAATTCAGAAAAATAATCTGTTGTTAAAGAAGATTTTTTGGCATCAAAACGCGACGGATGCTGATAGCCTTTTAGCCCCGAAACAACCTCTTCCTGCCCTTCAGTTTCCGGTATGCAAATGGAGTCGTAATCAATCAGACTAATGTTATTATTACTGTCTATCAATATATTACCGTGTTGCAAATCACCGTGGGAAATCTTATTTTCGTGAAGAGTTTTTACCATTTGCATAAATTTTCCGGCAAAATCCAGCAATTTCTCTTTATCATAAAGATTTTCCTTCAGATAGTCCTTAAGTAATTGACCATCAACCCACTCCATCCGAATAGTATCGTGCAGGACACCATTCACCAACAATCCTCTAGAATCGTAGAAAAACTCCCCAAAATAAGGTAATTTTCTACTATTCAAATAGTTAGAAATAGCTTGAAAGCGTTCTTTTTCTCCATAAGGAGTATGCCACACCCGAAAAGCCCATTTCTTTCCTTGATGCTCCAACTTAAAAACCATATTAAAGCCTCCCGTGTAACAGAAGGGTTGTCCGTTTTCTTTTTTAACGGCAACAGCCCCCTGTAAATCAGGAACTTTAAGAAATTTCTCCAAATTTTTAATTGAAGTAATTATATTTTGCATATTGATAGCCATCGTCTAAAACTTATCAAATACACTTAATGTTTGATTTTCCTCTTTTTTGTCCACCATTTCTCCATCAATTTTTTGCTCTCTGAAATCTTTACTTTCCAAATCGGTAAAATGGGTTACAGAATAACTGAATTCTTTCTGTTCATCATCTATAGCTTCAATTATCAAAACGGTGGAATCATCATTTTTTAACAGGTTTTCATCTCTTCGTTCTTGAATAATTTTCAAAAAATCTTCCTGATTTTCAATCCCTAACAATGAATCTACTGCTTTTCTGACATCTTTTTTAAGTTCCGAAATGAACCATTCCGAAACAGCGTCTGTCATAAGGAAAAAAGTTCCTTCCTTGATTTTTTCCTCAACCGACATACACAACTCTCCCCGCTGATTATTCTCGATACTCGCCAGATAATCAGGGTAATTATCAAAAATAAAATCTCTTTTGTTAGGATATTTCAGTACACGCTGAAAATCAGAACAGTGCTTTGGCACAAAGAATAAAAAACTATCCCCGATAAATTGTGCAATCCACTTATTTTCATCTTGTAAAAACTCCAAACCGATAAACGTTGCTGCTGCAAATTCCTTTTTGCTGTACTTTGTTTTTACAAACCACTTTACATTTGGCAACTGAACAATTTCATCAATGTTTTGTTGCCATTCCTTCTGACATTTATTTATAAATTCCGAATCTACCCAACCCGTGCCTTTCACGTAATTATCCACCAAAATTTGCGACCATATTTCTGAAAAAAAAGAAATTGATACCCCGTCAGAAACCGCAAAACGATGCCTTTCCGTATCGAAAGCATAACTGTCTGCACAATCGGAGTACAATTCTGATTTCTTGTTAGTTACAAATCCTTTTATGGTAAATCTCATTATAAAACGTATCTGTTATTTAGAACTTGAACCGAAGCTGATGAATTTGATGAAACTATCCGCACTTGCATTGGAAATGAAGCCTCGAGAATTAGGACGTATGTCAAAATCATATCTTCTTCCTACTTCTTTATAAGCTCTTGGCACTTTGCTTGAAATGCTAAACAAGAATTTTGCATTTTCGTCAGGCAATTCCAATGAACTTTCCTCAAAACGACATTCCCTTCCTATTCCCAAATGAATATTGAAAACCAAAGGATTACCGTCTTCCATATGCATACTCATTATTTCATAAGCTTTATTGGTTGTATTGCGGATATCCTCATCGTCATCGTCTTTCCCTGTAAAAGGAAACCCATCTGAAATGTTAATAATCACAGGTGCAGGATTTTTTGGTTTCTTTTCTATCCAAGCGGCAACAAGTTGTTTTGCAAACTCAAATGCCTCTGCCATAGGAGTAAGACCGTTTTCAGGGCACGTAGGCTCAATAAAAATCGGAACTTCCTCTTCTATTTCTATGAATCCGCCGTCGCCATCAGGAATATTTTTTTTGACAGCCTCAAAACGCAACGGGCTTTCGGCAAAAGAACCTATGTATCCGGAACGAATATCATCTACCGAAGTGCCTCCCTTTCCTCCGTAACCTATGAGAGAAATAAACAAACGGTCTTTCACCATATTTCCGCTACTGCATTGCAAAATCAAATCATTAATTGTTTCATTAATAACAGAAGCCGTGAACTCAGCTTTGTTTTTATCCGCAGTAAATTCCTCCTGCATTGAAGCAGATTGGTCTATCAAAAAAATAATAAAACCCGGCGTGGCCGAGCTCCACATTGTAGTGTAATTATCCATAATCCTTTCTTTAAAACATCACAAAGATAAAAATATTTTTGAAATATCATTGTATTTTTTATTTTTTAATTCATTTTCAAGCACATAAGCTCACTAAGTTTCTATGAAAAATACAGAAAAAACATTCTTCCAAAAATCATTTTTTTATCAATTTTGAAAGAAAAATCAGCAAAATTATGCGATTTGGCACAGATTTAGATATTCCGTAAACAAACCAAAAAAACATTTTTTATGCAAAAGATAAGTTTACTTCTACTATTGTTTGCCACCGTTGCAGGAAATGCTCAAGAAATTGGGAGTGCAGGACGTTGGCTAAAAAACGAAAACCGAAGAGATGTTGCCATTGACCGCGGAATGAACACAAGTTACAACTATCGTTGGGAAATGACTTACGATGCGGGTTATGCCGAAGTATTTATTCGTATTCCTGAAATGGGGCGTTTTACCATTAGCTTGGGAGACCAAGAAATTTCAAGCAGCACGGGAATGTTTCGCTTTTTTGATGTGTACGCCAAAACTCAGCAACTTAACATTTGGTATGGACGAAGTCTAATATATTGTGTTACAATAACTCCGCGTGACAACACACGTTTGGTCTTGGACTTTTTCTCACAAAGAGGATTATTCCTTTTAGAGGAAATAGACCTTAATAATGCCCGAGAAGTGTATTACGGCAGAAGATGGAATGACGTTTGGAATAACGCATACGGAAGAGGAACAATGAATTACAACAATTTCAGTTCTTTCTTCAGAATGTTTAAAAATCAAACATTTGACGATGACAAACTTAAGTTCTTCAGAATGCAAAAAAACACAACATCTTTTACTACAAAGCAAATCGCTGATATGATGAAGTGTTTGAGCTTTGACAGCAATCGTTTGATATTAGCAAAAGAAGCTTTCTATAATGTAGTTGACCCTCAAAATTACTACAAATTACACGAGAGTTTCTCTTTCAGAAGTACAGCCAATGAGTTCGCTGATTTTCTGGAAGACGCCAATGATGACGATTAAAAGCGAAAACTTTCGAAAAAAAATAAACTTCCTAACCTTGTTGTAAACAACCAAAAAAACAATGAGGTTAGGTTTTTATCTTTTTGAACTTCAACTTTTTTGTTAATTTTTTGCATACTTAAAAAAATTGATTACATTTGCCCACAAATTTTCAATATGTCAATTCAGCAAATTCAAAATGAGATTGTAGAAGAATTTTCTTTCTTTGATGATTGGATGCAACGATATGAGTATTTGATTGAACTTGGAAAGTCTTTACCATTGATTGATGACAAATACAAAACAGACGATTACACAATCAAAGGTTGCCAAAGCAAGGTTTGGTTATTTGCCGACCTTCAAGAAGGAAAAGTAGTGTACACCGCTGATAGTGATGCTATTATAACAAAAGGAATCGTTGCTTTGCTCGTACGTGTTTTTTCAAATCAAACACCGGAAGAGATTGTAAAGGCAGATACTGCTTTCATTGACCAAATAGGGCTGAAGGAGCATCTCTCACCCACACGTGCCAATGGCTTAGTGAGTATGATTGAGCAAATGAAACGCTATGCACTTGTTTATCAACTAAAAGAATCTTAAAAATATGTCAAATACAATTGATACAGAAGCCTTAGGCGAAAAAATTGTTGAAACACTAAAAACGATTTACGACCCGGAAATTCCTGTTGATATCTATGAATTGGGGCTAATTTACGATGTGTTCGTAAATGAAAATTTTGATGTAAAGATTCTGATGACACTCACTACACCTAATTGCCCGGTAGCCGAAATTCTGCCTGTGGAAGTTCAGGAAAAAGTGAAAAGCATTGATGAAATCAATGATGTAGAAGTTGAAATCACTTTCGACCCGCCTTGGCATCAGGATATGATGAGTGAGGTGGCTAAATTAGAATTAGGATTTTTATAAAACCGTTTCCTTTGGCTGACGAAATTATAAATAGAGTAACCAAAAGTCCGTTGGAAGTTTTTGATTTAGAAGACTTTTATCCGACAGAAAAGCGAGTTTTATTCGATTTGAAAGATTTTCTTTTTGAAGGACTCATTTTGAAGGAAAAAGACTTCAGAGAGCAATTAGAAAAACATCCTTGGACTGATTACGATAATTGCTTTGTTGCAATTGATAACTCGGCTGATGCAATTGTTCCAGCGTGGGCTTTTATGCTTATAGCTTCAAAGTTGCAACCTCACGCAAAAAAAATCGTACAAGGGAATTTAACCGACTTGGAAAATTCTGTTTTTCAGGAAATTATCTCTAAAATAGATTTTTCTTATCTCGAAGGAAAACCTGTCATAATCAAAGGATGTTCCAAAAAACCAATTCCTGAAAGTGCCTATGTTTTGGCTTTGCAGAAAATTCAGCCCATTGCCAAAAGCATAATGTATGGGGAAGCTTGTTCAACAGTGCCCATTTTTAAAAGAAAGTAAATAAACCAAATTAACTTAAATATTTTAACAGATGAAAAAAATTTTATTATCAGTATTATTTTTATCTTCATTGAGTGGTTTCGCTCAAGAAACGACAGAGCCTACGTCAAACTGGACACGTGGCGGAAATGCTTCTTTAATGTTCAGCCAAGCTGCCTTCAACAATGAGTGGCAAGGAGGAGGAACTAACAACGTTGCAGTGAACTTGGCTGTTAGTTACGCTTTTAACTACAAAAAAGACAGCTGGACTTGGGACAACAACCTTTTTGTTGATTATGGAATCACAAAACTAAAAGGTGATGAGTACACAAGAAAAACTACAGACCGTTTGGAATTCAATTCAGTTTTAGGAAAGCAAGCTTCTGAAACTTGGTTCTACTCACTTTTGTTTAACTTCAAAACACAGTTTGACAAAGGATACAACTACGGAAAAACAGACAGAACCCTTATCAGCAAATTCTTCTCTCCTGCATTTATTCAAGTAGGTCCGGGTATGTTGTGGAAAAAAAGCGATAACCTAAAAGTAAACATCGCTCCTTTAACATCAAAATTCGTTTTTGTTAATAAAGATTTCACTACTCCGGGAAATGCAGTTTATAAAAAAGATTATTACGGAGTTGAAGATAACAAAACTTTCCGTTATGAAATGGGTCTTTCGTTGGCTGGATATGCGAAATTCAATTTGATGGAAAATGTTTCAATGGAAAATATTTTGACTTTGTACAGCAACTATTTGGATAAACCACAAAATATTGACATTGATTACACTGCAAATGTGGCTATGGCAATCAACAAATATTTGTCTGCAAACTTCACATTCCAAGCTATTTATGATGACAACGCTGCTAAAGGATTCCAAATCCGTGAAGTATTAGGTTTAGGATTAAACTATAAGTTGTAATAAAAATTTATCAATCGTAAAAATGCTCAAAGCTTTATTGAAAGTTTTGAGCATTTTTTTATTGGTAACTTTCATTCTGTGAGTTTTCCTTAAAAACTTTGATTAATCTGATTTTATTTCTACCTTTGGGGAATTATTTTTATTTCAAATCTATGGACTCAGTAAAAAATTATATTGAAGAGAATAAGGAACGATTTATTTCGGAATTAGTGGAACTTCTTAAAATTCCGTCAATAAGTGCCGATTCAGCTTATTCCCAAGACGTTATTAACACCGCTCAGGCCGTAAAAAAAGCATTGGACGAGGCTGGTTGTGATATGACTGAAATTTGCGAAACTCCAGGCTACCCAATTGTTTACGGGGAAAAAATCATCGACCCGAAGCTACCTACAGTTTTGGTTTACGGTCACTACGACGTTCAGCCCGCCGACCCTCTCGACTTGTGGCTTTCTGACCCTTTCGAGCCTGTTATTAAAACCACAGAAAAACATCCGCAAGGAGCTATTTTTGCTCGTGGTGCGTGTGATGACAAAGGGCAAATGTATATGCACGTAAAGGCTTTGGAATATATGGTGAAAACCAATAATTTGCCTTGTAATGTGAAATTTATGATTGAAGGAGAAGAGGAAGTCGGTTCAGAGAGTTTGGGTTGGTTCGTTGAGCGAAACCACGAAAAATTAAAAAATGACATCATTTTGATTTCTGATACAGGAATGATTGCCAACGACACGCCTTCTATCACTACGGGACTTCGTGGATTAAGTTATGTGGAAGTGGAAGTAACAGGTCCTAATCGTGACTTACACTCAGGACTTTACGGAGGTGCAGTAGCAAATCCTATCAATGTGCTTACCAAAATGATTGCTTCTTTACACGACGAAAATAAACGAATAACTATTCCGGGATTCTATGATAAAGTTGAAGAACTTTCACAAGAAGAACGCAATGAAATGGCTAAAGCTCCTTTTTCGTTGGAAAACTACAAAAAAGCTCTGGATATCAATGATATATACGGAGAAGCAGGCTACACAACCAATGAACGCAATTCCATCCGCCCTACTCTTGATGTGAATGGAATTTGGGGAGGATACATAGGAGAAGGTGCAAAAACAGTTATCCC